>JBARBD010000163.1:0-37297 GCA_049792675.1 Vulcanimicrobiaceae bacterium
CGACGCGTTCCGCGCGCTCGCCGGCGCCGCCCGGCAGCCCGGTTCCGAACGCCGCCCTAGCCTCGTTCGATCTCGGTGTTTGGACGGTGCACGCGAGTTCGATCGAGGCGAACTTCAAAAACGGCGACTTCAGCACGCCGGCGAAGGTCGTAATGACGCGCGTCGGTGGCGACGTCACCGCCGATCGGGCCAACGGCAACTACAAGAAGCAGCTGCTTTTTCTCAACGGACACGTCGTGATGCACGACACGCAAGGATCGTTCGGGAACGCCGAGGGTGCGCCGGATAACCACGCACCCAGCCCGTCGACCCTCACCGCCGATAAAGCCCAGATCGACGGCCAAGCCAAGCTCTACAAAGCGACCGGGAACGTCCACTACGTGCAGGCCGATACGGTGGTCGACGCCGAGAACGGGACCCTTAACGACGCGACCCACGATCTCGTGCTCGAAGGAAGCGTCCGCATCGTTCAGGGCACGCGCAACATGAGCGCGCAGCGCGTGGTCTACAACACCGTGACCGGCACCGCACACGCCCTGGGCAACGTGATCATGCAGTTCCCGAGCGAACTGCATCGAAAGCTCGCGACGCCGAAGCCAATCAAGATTCCCAAGAACGGGCTGACGCAGCCGGTGACGGGACCGACGCCATCGCCTTGACGCCGGCCGACGAGCCCATCGCGTTCGACTTCGGTGGAACCGATCAGCCGTTGGCCGCGCGGATGCGCCCGCGATCCCTCGAGGAGTACGTGGGACAAGAAGGGTTGCTCGGACCGGGGCGGACGCTGCGAACCGCGATCGAGCGCGACGCGGTGCCGTCGACGATCTTGTGGGGGCCGCCGGGTTCGGGGAAGACGACCCTCGCCGAGATCGTCGCGCGTTCCACCGGTGCCTTCTTCGAGGGCATGTCGGCGGTGAGCGCCGGCGTCGCAGATCTTCGCCGCAGCGTCGCCGACGCGAAAACGCGCCAGCGCTCCGGCCGGCGCACCGTGCTCTTTATCGACGAGATTCACCGCTTCAATAAAGCCCAGCAGGACGCGATCCTTCCGTACGTCGAGGATGGAACCGTGACCCTAATCGGCGCAACGACCGAGAATCCGTCCTTCGAAGTCAACTCGGCGCTGCTCTCGCGGGCGCGCGTCTTCGTCTTGCAGCCGCTGTCCGACGAAGAAGTCGGAACGATCGTCGACCGCGCGCTCGAGGATCCGCAGCGCGGACTCGGGTCGGCGCGGCTGGAGCTCGACGACGACGCTCGCGGGATTCTGATCGGCCTCGCCAACGGCGACGCGCGCGCGGCGCTCAACGCGCTCGAGCTGGCGGCGGCCTCGCTGCCGGCGGACGAGCGGCGGATCGATGCAGTGCGCGTACGCGAAGCGATGCAGCGGCGCGCCACGCGATACGATAAAGGCGGCGAGGCTCACTACGATACCGTCAGCGCGTTCATCAAATCGATTCGCGCCAGCGACGCCGACGCGGCCGTCTACTGGCTCGCGCGCATGATCGACGGTGGCGAGGATCCGCTCTTCATCGCGCGCCGGCTCGTCATACTGGCTTCGGAGGACGTCGGCCTCGCCGATTCGGCGGGACTGCAGGTCGCGGTTGCGGCGCAGCAGGCCGTCGCGTTCGTCGGCATGCCCGAAGGCTTCTTCCCGCTCGCGCATGCGACGATCTATCTTGCGAGAGCGCCGAAGAGCAACAGCGTCGGCCGCGCGTTCGGAGCGGCGATGACCGACGTCGCCGAAACGCGCAACGACCCGGTCCCACTCCACCTGCGCAACGCGCCGACCGGCTTGATGCGCCGGCTCGGCTACGGGGAGGGCTATCACTACGCGCACGACGACTACGACGTCGTGCAAGAGAATCTACCCCCGAACCTGCGCGGCCGCCGCTACTACGCGCCGGGACCGCAGGGAGCCGAGCATAAAAAAAGGCGGTCCGAGTGATACTCGAACCGCCAGTTTCCCGTTGCTACTTCTCGGAGTGTGCGTTGGAGCTTCGCACAACCAGATAATAGAACGGCAGACTGTGAGCGACCTGTGAATTTGGCCCGAATTTATCTCGATAATGCGGCGACCACACCGCTGCGCGCCGAAGCCGCCGAAGCGATGCGCGCGGCGCACGCAGACGGGGCCCACAACCCCAGTTCGCTGCACGCCGAGGGGCGCCGAGCGCGGTCCCAGCTCGACCGCGCGCGCGATCGCATTGCCGCCGCACTCGGCGCGAGGCGAACCGAAGTTACTTTTACCGGCGGCGGTACCGAGTCGGATAATCTTGCGTTAATCGGCGTCGCGCGCGGGCTGCGCCGCCGCGGACGCGTGCTTGTAAGCGCGATCGAGCATCACGCCGTGCTTGCCGCGCTCGAGCGCTTGCAAGCGGAGGGATTCGCGACTGAGCTCTTGCCGGTCGATGCGCGGGGGCGCGTCGATCCCGACGCATTCGCGCGGTCCCTGGGACCGGAGACCCTGCTCGCATCGGTCATCTATGCCAACAACGAAATTGGGACCGTGCAGCCGGTGGCCGAGCTCGCACGGATCGCGCACCAGCACGGCGTCCTCTTCCACACCGATGCGATCGCCGCACCGCAGTGGCTTTCGATCGACGTCGGCGAGCTCGGCGTCGACTTGCTCTCGCTATCGGCCCATAAGTTCGCGGGCCCTCACGGCGTCGGTCTGCTCTACGCTCGCAGCGGCGTTCCGATCGCGCCGGTGCTCCATGGCGGCGGCCAAGAGTTCGGCCGGCGCTCCGGGACCGAGAACGTCGCCGGCATCGCCGGGATGGCGGCGGCGTTGGAGTCGGCGGTCGCCGAAAGATCGCAGGCCTACCCGCGCGTCGAGGCGCTGCGCGATCGTTTAGAAGCCGGCATTCGCTCGGCGGTTAGCGACGTCAACGTGAATGGGGCCGGCGCCGCGCGCCTTCCGAATCTGCTTAGCGCGGGGTTTGGCGGCGTCGACGCGGCGGCGCTTTTGATTCGGCTCGACCTTGCCGGGATCGCCGTTTCGGCTGGGAGCGCGTGCACCTCTGGGAGCCCCGAACCCAGCCACGTGCTCGCCGCGCTGGGCGTCGAGCCCCACTGGCGTGACGGGTCGATCCGCTTCTCATTGGGCACGCGCACGACCCAGGCTGAGATCGACCGCGTGCTCGAGGTGCTGCCGGCCGTGGTCGGCGAGCTCCGCCAGCCCGTGGTGGGCCAACGAGGGGGAATGGGTAGACTCGAAACGAACGGCGCGCGGCTGGAGGCAGAAGCTTGACCACTACGGAGTACGGTACCCTCACGCTCGACGTGCTCGTTGGCGTTGGGGTCTTCTTGATCGGCCTCGGCGTCTTCGTCGGAATGCTGGCGCTCGCTCGAGAGCTGTCGCGTTTCCGGGCCTCGATCGACGAAATTACCAAGCAGATCGCCAGCCTACAGGAGCCGGTGACCAATACGCTCGCACAGGTCGACAAGGTTACAGCGTCCGTTGGGGGTACCGCCGACTCGGTATCAAAGACCGTAGAGTTGACCAGAACGGCAGTAACGCCGGCGATCGTCAACTTGGGCGCCGTCATCGGCGGCGTCTCCGCCGGTTTACGGCGCCTGGTTACGGGAAAAAACCAAAAAGCCAAGGAGTAGTTTTATTATGGGCAAGGGCGGAGGCGGTGGATTCATCGCCGGTTTTCTCATCGGTGCGGTCGCAGGCGGTGCTGCCGCGGTGCTGTTGGGACAGGAAGAGACTCGCGACCGGCTCGCGAGCAAGGCGCGCGAGGCGGGCGGTTTCGCGGCCGACGCGACCGGCGACCTTCGCGGTAGAGTCGGCGATGTGACGTCGCAGTGGCAGTCGAGCGTCTCCGAACTCTACGAGCGAGGGCGGCAAGTCGTCGAGAGTGCGCGCGCCAACATCGATGCGGCCGTAGCTGAGGGCGTCGCGACGGCCGAGCAGACGCACGACGAGCTTCAGCGGAAAGCCGAGGGCTAGCCGGTTGGACATCAAGGTGAACGTTCGACAAGCGCCGGGCGATTGTTACGTGGTTGACCTGAGCGGCGAGATCGACGTCTACACGTCTCCCAAAGTGAAGGACGCGGTCGGCGACTTGATCGATCGCGGTGTCTACAACCTCGTCATCAACCTGGAGAAAGTGCGCTATATCGACTCGACCGGGCTCGGCGTGTTGATCGGCGGCCTTAAGCGCGTGCGCGAGCACGGCGGATCCGTCAACCTGGTCTGCAACAACCCGCAGATCAAGAAAATCTTCGATATCACCGGCCTGGTCAAGATCTTCGGCATCTTCGACAACGAGGACGCCGCGATGAAGGCGTTGGTATGAACCAGGCCGTCGAACACGCCGCGCCGGAGCTCGTCGACCTGCGAATTCCGGCACGTGCCGAGTGGGTTGCGCTCGCGCGTCTTGCCGCGGCTACCGTCGCGAACCGCCTGCGCCTATCGCTGGAGGAGATCGAAGACGTCAAGCTCGCCGTCGCCGAGGCCTGCACGGCGGTGATTCAGCACGACGGCCACGGCGAGTTTATCCAACTCACGTGCGAAGCGCTCGCCGATTCGCTGCGCATCCGCGTGCACGACGCCGGTCGTCACGGCCTCGCACCGGCCGGCGGTCAGCACATGAGCCTCGACGAGGCGCGCGTCGCCGGTTTGGGCATCTTTCTGATCCGGACCCTGATGGACGAAGTGAGTTACGAAGTCCATCCACAGCTCGGAACGGATCTCTCGATGGTGAAAAGGGTGGCCGCCGCTCCCCAGTGACCGACCGCGACGCGCCACGCCCGGTTCGCGAGCAGACCCGTGCGCTTTTCGTGCGCTTCATTCACGCGCGGCAGCATCGCGATGCCGGCGCGGAGCGCCCCGATGCGGAGTACGAGCTGCTGCGCGACGAGCTGGTCGTCGTTCACCTCAACCTCGTGCGCTTTCTCGCGGTGCGCTTCGCCAATCGCGGCGAGCCGCTCGACGATCTGGTGCAAGTCGGAACCGTCGGACTGCTCAAGGCGATCGATCGCTTCGAGCTCGAGCGCGGCGTCGAGTTTACCACCTACGCGACGCCGACGATCGTCGGCGAGATTAAGCGATATTTCAGAGACAAAGGCTGGGCGGTCAAGGTGCCGCGGCGCCTGCAGGAGCTCAACCTCGCGGTCAACCGCGCGAGCGACAAGCTCGCGATCGAGCTCGGGCGCAGCCCGACGGTCGCCGAACTCGCCGCGCACCTCCAAGCCGGTGAGGACGAGATCTTAGAGGCGCAAGAGCTCGGGCAGGCCTACAACCTGCTCTCGCTCGATAGCGAGCTCTCGAGTGAGAGCGACAAGCGGGCCCAGACGCTCGCCGACACCGTCGGCGTCGCCGATTCCGGCCTTGAGCTCCTCGAGGACCGCGCCAACCTCGAGCGGGCCTTCCACGCGCTCACCGGCCGCGAGCGCGTGATCATCTATCTGCGCTTCTACGAATCGATCTCGCAGACCGAAATCGCGAAACGGCTCAACGTCTCGCAGATGCACGTTTCCAGGCTTCAGGCCAAAGCGCTCGACAAGCTCCGCGCCGTTCTTGCAGAATAAAGGCGGCATGAAGAGCCAGGACCTGCGCCAGGCGTGGATCGACTTCTTCGTCGCTAAGCAGCACAAGCTGCTCGCGCCGGCGACACTCGTTCCGCACGAGATGTCGACGACGCTTTTCACGATCGCAGGCATGGAGCAGTTCGTGCCGGTCTTCCTCGGCGAACAGCCGGCGCCGGCGCCGCGTGCCGTAACGGTCCAGCGTTGTCTGCGCGTCGCGGGCGCAAAGAGCGACATCGAGAGCGTCGGCCGTACCGGACGACACGGAACCTTCCTCGAGATGCTCGGCAACTTCAGCTTCGGCGATTACTACAAGCGCGAAGCGATCGCGTGGGCATGGGAGTTCGTCACGCAGATCCTGCGCCTCGAGCCGGCGCGCCTCTACGTCACCGTGCACACCGGCGACGACGAAGCCGCGCGTATCTGGACCGACGAGATCGGCATCGAGCCGAGCCGCATCTCGCGCTTCGACGAGGAGAACTTCTGGACGATGGGCTCGACCGGCCCGTGCGGCCCGTGCACCGAGATCTTTTACGATATCGGAGCGCAGCATGCGAGCGGAGCCGGCGACACCGGACCCAACCTGGGGAACCGGTACGTCGAGATCTGGAACGTCGTCTTTCAGCAATATAACCGCACCGCCGACGGCAAGCTCGCGGATCTGCCGCGTAAGGCGATCGATACCGGAGCCGGCCTCGAGCGCATGCTGGCGGTCTGCAACGGCTTCGCCTCGATGTACGAGACCGATCTCTTCACGGATCTCGTTGCCGCGCAGCCGCCGATCGGACGAACGAGCCTGTCGCCGCAGGAACAGCGCGCGCGCCAAAATATCATCGCCGATCACATGCGCGCGGCCACGTTTCTGGTCAACGACGGCGTCTATCCCTCGAACACCGACCGCGGATTCGTGCTGCGCTTCCTGATTCGCCGCGCTATCCGCAACGGAAGGCTGCTCGGCTATCCGGACGGTTTTCTCGCCGGCCTCGTCCCTGCGGTCGTGAAATCGCTCGAATCGGGATATCCCGAGCTGGTCGAGAGCCGTGCGCGGATCGAGTCGGCGCTGCGCCAAGAAGAAGAGACCTTCGATCGCACGCTCGAGCGGGGCATGGCGATGCTCGATCGCGCGATCGAGGAGGCCATCGCGAACGACGGCCGGCTGATCGGCGGCGACGAGGCCTTTCTGCTCCACGATACGTACGGCTTTCCGGTCGAGCTGACGCGCGAGATCGCCGGCGAGCGCGGCGTCGCGGTCGACGCGATCGCGTTCGATCGGCTGATGGAGGAACAGCGCGAGCGCGCGCGCCGCGATGCGGCCACGAAACGCGAGGTCGTCGCCGTTGCCGACCTACCGGCGACGCGCAGCGAGTTTACCGGTTACGACGAGGGCCTCGAGACCGACGGCAGGGTCGTGGCGCTGCTGCGCGACGGCAGCCCCGTGCCTTCGCTCTCGGCCGGCGACGAAGGGATCGTCATCTTGGATCGCACCTCGTTCTACGCCGAGCGCGGCGGCCAGATCGGCGATCGCGGAACGATCGCCGCCGGCGACGCTCGCTTTGAGGTCGGCGACGCACAGTACATGGGCGAGGCGATCGCCCATTACGGCGTCGTTACGGCCGGTACGCTCGCGATCGGCGAGCGCGTCCACACCGCCGTTTCGGAGCGCTGGCGGCGCGAGATCCGGCGCCATCACACCTCCGCGCACCTGCTGCAGCGTGCCCTCAAGGACGTCCTCGGCGAGGAGGTCAATCAGGCCGGTTCGTGGGTCGGCATCGACCGCATGCGCTTCGATTTTCGCTGGCCGGGGGGCGCGCTCACGCCCGATCAGAAACGCGCCGTCTCACGCTGCGTCAACGAGATGATTCGCGACGACGCCCACCTGGTCACGCGCGTGATGCCGCTCGAAGAGGCGAGGAAGACCGGTGCAATTTGGATGACCGGCGAGAAGTACGGCGAGCAGATTCGTGTCGTGCAGGCCGGCCCGTCCATCGAGTTTTGCGGCGGGACGCACTCGATCTCGACCGGCGAGTTGGGGATCTTCGTGATTCTCTCGGAGTTCTCGATCGGCAGCGGCATCCGCCGCATCGAATCGTGCGTCTCGGAAGCCGCCGAAGAATACGTCGCAAAGCAGAGCGACCTGATCGGAGCGCTCTCGTCGTCGCTGGCAACGACGCCCGACGAGCTCGGCGAGCGCGTCGAACGCATGCAGCGCGACGTCAAGGATCTGCAAACCTCGCTCGGACAGCTCAAGGCGAAGATCGCGTCGGCCGAGGCGCAGACATACGTCGACCGAGCCGAGCGCAACGGAACGCGCGCCTTCGTCGGCGCGGTCGTCCACGAGGCGAACGGCGAGGCGTTGCGCCACCTCAGCAACGCGATTCGCAGCCGGTTGCGCAGCGGCGTCGTCGCGCTTGCGGGCATCGACGGAGACGGCGTCAGCCTCTTAGTCAACGCCAGCGACGATCTGGTCAAGGAAGGCGTGCACGCCGGCCAGCTGATCAAACTGGCCGCGCCGCTGATCGCGGGAAAGGGCGGCGGCCAAGCCGCGCAAGCTCAAGGCGGCGGAACCAACGCCGGCGGAGCCGAGGCTGCCGTGCGCGCGATCCGCGACGCCGTCTTGGCATGAAGCTGCGCTCGATCGCCGCGGCGCTCGCTTTGGCCGCGCTGCCGGGCGCGGTTTCCGCGCAGCTCGACTCCGAATACGTCTTGCAGCGCTACGCGCGCGCGGTCGCGGCCGTCCCGACGCCCAAAGCGGTCGTCTTCTCGTATACCGTCTCGCAGGTCGGTGCCGCCAACATCGAGCAGCGCCATCGCGTTTACCGCAGCGGTCCGGAGGTGCGCGACGAGATCCTCTCGATCGACGGGATGGCGCTGCGGCGTAAGGTCGTCCGCTTCTCGCGGCGCGAAGACCGGTACGCGGTCGCGCGCTTCGCCCCGGCGAGGGATGCCTACGAGCTGCTCTTCCTCGGAACGGCAAAAGACGGCCGGCACGTCGATTACGTCTATGAAGCGACGCCGCTCGAACACACGTTGGCCGCGCCGATCGACCGGTTGACGATTGACGGCGAGACGTTTCTTCCGCGCGTCGTGCACTTTCACACCAACGGCGCCGACGCCCGCGGCAGCGGGCAGATCGAGTTCGCGCCGTTCGGCAAGTATTGGATGCCGGTGATGGCCGCCGCCGATGCCCAGGTGAAAGGAAAGCCTGCGCGCGAGCGGATCGCGTGGAGCGAGTATCGCTTCCCCGAAAGCTTGCCGCCCTCGACCTTTGCGCCGCCCAAACCGCTCCCACGCGCGCTCCCGCCGATGTGATCGAACGGATCAAGCCCGCTCTCATTGCCGGGCTCGTCGCGTTTGCGGTCACGGCGCTCGTTTCGCACCTCCGCGCGACGCCGTACAATAACTTCGTCCTGCTCGCGCAAGCGTTCTTGCACGGGCACGTTTGGATCGATTGGCCGGGCGCCTACATCGACGCGCTGCGCTATACCGACGGCCGCTACTACGTGATCGAAGCGCCGTTGCCGGCACTCTTGCTGCTGCCGGCCGTCGCCGTCTTCGGGACGCAGGCGAATCAGACGCTGCTGGCCGTCCTCCTCGCGGCCGTAGCCGTCGGCGCGGCGTGGGAGCTCGGCGAACGCTTCGGCCTCAAACCGCGGACCAACGCGTGGATCTGTGCCTTCCTCTTGGCCGGAACCGATCTCTTGTGGTGTGCGATGTTCGGCGACGTCTGGTTTATCGCGCACGTTTCGGCCGTCTGCTTCACGCTGCTGGCGTTGGTCGAGCTCGCCGGCAAGCGGCGCGGCTGGCTCGTCGCGCTCTTCGCGGCGTGCGCGTTCGAGTCGCGTTTTTCGATGATCGCCGCGCTGCCGGCCTATGCGTATCTCTTGGCTGCACCGCCCGCGCCAGCGCGCCGCGCGCTCGGCTCGTTCTGCAGCGTGTTGGTTGGCGTGGGCGTGCTTTGGGCGCTCTACAATCACGCGCGGTGGGGAACCTGGAACGACATCGGGTACGCCGCGTGGTATCACCAAGATCAAGCCGGAATGCCGACCGGTTCGCCGTTTCGCTTGAGCTATCTCCCTTACCAGCTGTGGTCGTTCTTCGTCCAGATGCCGACGCAGCTCCCTTCATCTCCCGGCCTGCGCCCGGAGTACTCGGGCGTCGCGCTCACGTGGACGTCGCCCGCGCTCGTGCTCGCCTTCTGGGCGCGCACGCCGGCGCGCTGGACGATCGCGCTCTGGAGCGCGGCGCTGCTCACGGCGATCCCGAACTTTCTCTACTACGTCAACGGCTTCGCGCAGTTCGGGATGCGTCACGCACTCGATTTCGAGCCGTTTCTGGTCGCCTTGATGATGCTCGCAGCGCGCGACCGGCTCGCCGTCTGGGCGCGCGTACTGATCGTCTATTCGATGGCCGCCGGCCTGTGGGGCTGCTGGTACTGGCTCACCTTCGTGCGGACGTAGGCGTTCGCGAAACAATCGCCCCAAACCGCGCGTACGAGCGGTCAAAGGGGGTAGCCTCGATGAACAGGTTGGGAATCGGGCCCGCTGCGGCGGCTCGCACCGCGGGCGCCTTCTATCTGATTACGGTCTTGACCGGTCTCTTCGCCGAGCTCTTCGTTCGTGGCCGGCTGATCGTGCACGACGATGCGTCGGCGACGGCGCACAACATCGTTGCCTCAGAACAGCTTTACCGCTTGGGCTTCGCGGCCGATATCGTCGGCACCGGCGCCTATCTCGTCGTGACGCTCTTGCTCTACGAACTGCTGCGGCCCGTCAACCGGAGCCTCTCGCTGCTGGCGGCCTTCTTCAGCTTGGTCGGCATCGCGATCGGCGGCGTCGCCGCGCTCGGCCACCTCGCTCCGCTCTTTCTCTTGAACGGCGCGTCCTACCTGAGCGCGTTCTACGCGGCGCAACTCCAAGCCATGGCGCTCTTCGCGCTCAAACTGCACGCGCAGGGTTATCTGATCGCGTTGGTTTTCTTTGGCGTCTACGAAGTTCTGCTCGGCTATCTGATCTTCAAGTCTACGTTCCTGCCGCGAGCGCTGGGCGTCTTAGTGGCGGTCGGCGGGCTCGCCTTTCTGATCAATAGTTTCGCGATTTTCGTCGCCCCACCGATCGGAGATGCGTTGAACGGCTATATGCTCGCGCTCGACGGACTCGGCGAGATCTCGTTGACGCTCTGGCTGCTCGTCTTCGGTGTGAATGCGCAGAAGTGGAATGCGGCAGCCGGTGGTCAGACGACCAGCGCGTCGTAGGCGTCGCGCAACGCGCTCGGCTCTTTGACCGGTGCGCCGCAGGTGCCGGTGACGCAGACGTACGCCGCCGGTTCGGCCGGCATGCCGAGCTCGGCGGCCTCCGGCGGGGCGAGCGTGCGGATCGAAAGCCACGCCGCCGGCAGGCGCAGCGCCGTCTCGCGGTACGCATCGGTCGCCGCCGCCGCGCCGACGATGCGCACGCAGAGCTCCGGCGAGCGATAGCGGCTCAGCGCGCGCGCGTAGGTCGCAGCAAACGAACCGGCCGCCTCGAGCGTACCCGCGTAGAGCGTCAAAATGCGCTCGGCACGTTCGCGATAGGCGGGCTGTGCGAGCAGCACCGCCATGCGCAAGAGCGTTTCGGCGAACAGCCCGTTATCCACGATCGGCCGGTCCACAAGTGCCAAGCGCCCGAGCGCCCCGTCGACCGTAATCCGGTCGTAGAAGCCGCCCTCGGGGGCTTCGAGCCGTTCGAAAATGGCCTCGGCGGCAGCTCGCGCGCGCGAGATGAAGCGCGCCTCGCCCGAGATCTCGTGCGCGTCGAGCAGCGCGCGCACATAGGCGACCTGATCGGCGAGCAGGCCGTGGACGTCGGGCGCGCCGCCGGGCGCAAGCACGTGGTAGACGAGACCGTCGTCGCCGAGCAGGCGCGCGTCGACGTTGTCGAGCGTCTGCAACGCTTGCGCAAGGAGGTCGTCGTCGTCGAGGGCGCGTGCCGCTAGGCACTGTGCACCGGCGAGCGCGCAGGTCCAGCTCGTGTACGAGGTTCGATCGACGAACGGCGCTTCGAGCGCGCGGCGTTCTTCCAAGGGCAGCTCGTAGTACGCCTCGTCGGCGTCTTGGCTGCCGGCGTAGAAGCCCGTTTGCGGATCGCGCAGCACGCGGCGAACGTAGCCGAGCGCCGAAACCAGCGTGGCGCGGAAGTCGTCGTTCGGCGCGAAGAAGACGAGCTGTGCGAGGACCCGCAGCAAGCCGGCGTGATCCTCGGCCATCTTCTCGAAGTGCGGCACGCTCCAATCACGCGTCGTCGAGTAACGGAAGAAACCGCCCTCGACGTGATCGTACGTGCCGCCGCGCGCCATGCCGAGCATCGTCCGCGCGACCATCTCGTAAAGCTGCTGGTCGCCGGTCAGGCGCCACTGCGTCAGCAGGAACTCCAGGGCTTCGGGCTGCGGGAACTTCGGCGCGTCGCCGAAGCCACCGTACTCCGGGTCGTAGGCGCGCCGCAGCTGCTCGACCAGGCGGAGGATCGGCGCGTCCGAGAGTTCTTCGCGCGCGACGGGCTGGTAGGGGGCCGGCGGCGAGCGCAGCTCGATGGCGCGGCCCGCGATCTCGCTTTTGTGCGTCGCGAAAAACTCGGCGATCTCTTCGAGCACGCGCCGCATCTGCTCGGGCGGCAGGTAGGTCGCGCCGGTCAACGTCGTGCCGTCCGGCGTGAGAAAGGCCGTTGTCGGCCAGCCGCCCATGTTGTAGCGCGCGTTGATGTCGGGGCGGCGATCGTTGTCGACGCGCACCGGCACGAAGCGCCGGTTAATCGCCTCGATCACGCCCGGATCCGAGTACGACGTCTCGTCCATCACGTGGCACCAATGGCACCAGACCGCAGAGATCGAGAGGAGAATCGGTTTCTCTTCTTCCGCCGCCCGCGCGAAAGCGAGCGAGCTCCACGGCATCCAGGCGATCTCGCCGGCACGATTGGGTCGCGGGGAGAAACGAAATTCACTCATCGCGATCGGGCGCTCCTTGCAGAAACGACGTGGCATAAAAGAGGGCGACCAACGCATACAGCGCGAGGCCGGCGATGCCTGCCGCTACGCGACCGGTCGCGTGCGCGACCGCGAAGTAGAGCGCGAACGCGAGAAAGACGGCGGCGTAGCGGCGGTGTGCCCGCGCGCTCATGCCGTAGGTCTCCAAATCGTAAAAGCCGCCGCGCCCGCGGCTGCGCAGCCAAGCCGCGGCTGCCGAGGCGAGCGCCAGGATCGTACCGATTGCACTCCACATCGCCGGTCTAAGGGTAGCGCGTCGGCGCGTCGAAAGCCAGCCGCGATGGCGGCGCAAAAAACGTCGGCGCGCCCCGGCTCGCTGGAAAAGTATCGTAAGAAGCGCGACTTTACCCAGACCCCCGAGCCGAGCGGCCGCAAGGCAAAGAAAGCCGGCCCGGCGCGGCGTCAGCGCATGCGCTTCGTCGTGCAGATGCATCGCGCCACGCGGCTCCATTACGATTTTCGTTTGGAAGCCGACGGCGTGCTCGCATCCTGGGCCATTCCCAAGGGACCGACCTTAGCGGCCGGCGACCGGCGGCTTGCGATGCACGTCGAGGACCATCCGCTCGACTACCGGGATTTCGAGGGAAACATTCCGCGCGGCCAGTACGGCGCAGGAAGCGTGATCGTCTGGGATCGCGGCACCTATACGCTCGCCGAGGGCGACGATCCGGGCAGCGAGATCGCCGGCGGCAAGATCAAGTTCGTCCTGCACGGCAAGAAGCTCCACGGCGAGTTCACGCTGGTGAAGATCAAACAACGCGAAGGCGAGTCCGGCGAGCCGTGGCTGCTGATCAAGGATCGCGACGAGTACGCCGATCCCAAGTACGATCCGGCCGACCACCCGCAATCGGTCAAGAGCGGCAAGACGCTCGACGACGTGGCTGCCGACCCGCACGCGAAGACCTGGCAATCGAAGCCCGCCGCACGCCATGCCGCGCCGCCGCGGGAACGCGCCGCCAAACGGCGCGATCCGCTGCCGCGCCTGAAGGGCGTGATGCTCGCAACGCTGATCGGGGAACCGTTCGACGATCCGGATTGGCTCTTCGAGATCAAATGGGACGGCTATCGCGCGATCTGCACGGTCGAAGCCGGCGGCAAGCTGAAGCTCGTCTCGCGCAACGGATTGGACCTGCTCGAGCGCTTTCCCGATCTTGCCGACCTGAGCGGCGCTTTTGCCAGCGTGCCGGTGATGGTCGACGGCGAGATCGTGAGCCTCGACAAGCACGGACGGTCGGAGTTTGGGCGCCTGCAAGAGTTCAAGAAAAAGCCCAGCGGGCTCACCTACGTCGCCTTCGACTTGCTTTATGCCGACGGCACCGACCTTCGCTCGAAGCCGCTCGAAGAGCGCAAGGCGCTGCTCGAACGATTGATCCGCGACGAGACGCTGGTGCTCTACTCCAAGCACGTGGTGGGGCGCGGAAAGGCGCTCTTCGCGCGCGCTCGCGAGCGCAACCTCGAAGGCATCATCGGAAAGAAACGGACGTCCACCTACCAAGAGCGACGCAGCCGCGATTGGGTGAAAATAAAAACCGGCTACGAGCAAGAGTTCGTCGTCGGCGGCTGGACCGAGCCGAAGGGAAGCCGCAAGGGCTTCGGCGCGCTGCTCTTGGGCGTCTACGAGAAGAAGTCGCTGCGCTTCGTCGGTTCGGTCGGAACCGGATTCAGCGCGAAGCTCTTAGGCGAGCTGCACGAGCGGCTGCGCAAGATCGAGCGCAAGACTTCGCCGTTCGTCAACGAGGTCGACGCCAACGCGCCGACCCACTGGGCTTCGCCGCAACTCGTCGTCGCGGTGCGTTTCTCGGAGTGGACGCGCGACGGTTATCTGCGTCAGCCGGCCTATATCGGTCTGCGACCGGATAAGGCTGCGAGTGAGGTCGTCGCCGAGCGGCCGGTGCGCGGCTGATGGCGGAAGAACGCGTGAGCGCGCGCGTTGGGTCGCGCACCCTCTCGCTCTCGAATCTCGACAAGATCCTCTGGCCGCGCGATCGCTTCAGCAAGGGAGACTTGATCGGATACTACCAGGGCGTCGCTCCCTACATGGTGCCGCATCTCAAGAACCGCCCCCTAACGCTCGAGCGGTATCCCAACGGCATCGATGCTGCGGCGTTCTTCGAGAAGCAGATTCCCAAGGGCACGCCCGATTGGGTTGACCGCGTGACGGTTCCGACGCCCGGCGGAACGCGCAGTCAGATCACGTTCGTGGTTTGTGACGATATGCCGAGCCTCGTCTATCTCGCCAACCTCGCGGCGATCATCCTGCACATCTGGACCTCGCGCGTTCCCGATCTCGACGAACCGGATTTTATCATCTTCGACCTCGATCCCGGGGAAAGGTGCACGCTTCGCACGCTGACGACGGTCGCGCTCGCGATACGAAAGATCCTCGAAGAGATCGGGCTAAAGCCGCTCGTCAAGACGACCGGCGGGTATGGGCTGCATTTGGTGCTGCCACTCGCCGCGGGCTATACGTACGAGACGGCCAAAGTCTTTGCCGAACTCGTCGCACGTCACGCCGCCGCGCAGCTCGGCGATCTGGTCACGCTGCAGCGCATGATCGCGAAGCGTTCGCCGGCCGCCGTCTACCTCGATTACGTGCAGGTCGGTCAGGGGAAGACGATCGTCGCGCCCTACTCGGTCAGAGCGCGCGATAAGGCACCGGTCTCGACGCCGCTGCATTGGTCCGAGGTCGAGGCGTTCGGCCGCCGCCGCGGCGAGATCGAACCGGCCGACGAGTTCGCAAAATACACGATTCGCACGACGCCCAAGCGACTCGAGAGCGACGGCGACCTCTGGAACGCGAAGCATTGGAAGCGGCAGCGACTGGAGGCGGCGATCGGTAAGGCCCGCCGCTTGTGGTCGGAGCCGCGCTGAACCACACTATATAGGGGGTAGCGAATAGGCGTGCCCCTTGGGTAGAATAGTCGGGCTATGGCGCACGCAATCTGGTCGGGGGCGATCAACTTCGGACTCGTCACCATTCCCGTCAAACTCTTCACGGCCGTGAAGGCCGACGATCTCTCGTTTAACATGCTGCACGCGAAGGACGAAGGCCGCATCAAGTACGAGCGGACCTGCAGCGTCGACGGAAAGCCCGTCCCTTGGGACGAGATCGTCAAAGGGTACGAGTACGAGAAGGGTCAGTACGTCGTGCTCACCGACGAAGACTTCGCCAAGGTCAATCCCGAGGCGACCCAATCGGTCGACATCTTGGAGTTCGTCGAGCTCGACAAGATCAGCCCGATGCTCTTCGACAAGCCGTACTATCTCGAGCCGACCAAACAGGGGCGCCATGCGTACGCGCTTTTGCGCGAGGCGCTCGCGACGACCAATCGCGTCGCGATCGCGCGCGTCGTCATTCGGACCAAGGAGTATATCGCCGCGGTCAAGCCGATCGACGGAGCGCTCGTGCTCGAGCTCATGCACTGGGCGAGCGAGATCGTCCCTTCGAGCACGCTCGAGATTCCCGCGCTCGAGAAGCTCCCCGAAAAAGAGATGGAGATGGCGCGGATGCTCATCGATACGATGAGCGTCGAAGAATTCGAGCCGGAGAAGTTCGCCAACGCCTATCACGACCAGCTGATGGCGATGATCGAGGCACGCGCGGCCGGCAAGGAACTCCCCAAGGCGAAGAAGCCCCCGGCTCGCGCGAAGGTCGTCAATCTGATGGACGTCCTGGCGCAGAGCCTCGAGGAGAGCAAGAAGCGCCGCAGCGCGTCCAACGGAAAGGCGAACGGCAAGCGGCGTAAGGCGACGGCCGCCTAGCGCCGGCGCTAGCCGTCGGCGATCTTCGCTACCTCGACCTCGCCGCCGAGCGCGATCGCGGCTTCGTCGGCGCCGGCATCGGCGCGCTCGCTGCGCGCGTTGCGTACGCCCATCACCAGCGCCACGGCCGCCATCGTGAGCGATTCGGCTCCAGCGAAGCTCGCCCCGAACGTCGAGAGCATGCCGGTCGAGACCGGCGGCGCGAGGATTCCCGAGAGCGAGTCGAGCGAAGAGCTCGTCCCGAGCACCGTTCCTTGGTCGCGATCCGAAGCCGCATTGCTGATCAGCGCGGTGATGCCGGTGTTGGTCAGCGCCATTCCGAACGCGAACAGGATCATCGTCGCCGAGAGCAGCCAGATGTCGTGCACGAACGCGACCAGCGCGAAGCCGCCGACGAGCGACGTAAGGCCGACGTTCGACATCGTGCGATCGCCCAGGCGCGTGGAGATGCGCCCGACCAAGAACGCGTTGATGATGACGTTGAAGATGGCGAAGAGCGAGAAGAGGTAATCGGTCTGCGCCAGTGTGAAGCCGAGTTCGCGTTGCAGGTAGAGCGCGAAAACGGCGAACCAGCCGTAGAGCGCGAGCGCGATGGCGAGCTTCTGCCAGAGAATCCGCGCTAGCCGCGGTTTGCGGAAGGTCGCGAGGATCTGCCCGACGCCGACGCGCTCCGCGTCGCGATCCCGGGAGCGCGACTCGGGGAGCATGGTAATCGTCAGCAGGAGCGTGATCAGCTGCAGCCCCGCTGCGGCCAAGAACGGCGCGGCGAAACCGAAGTGCTGGTAGAGCAAGCCGCCGCCAAACGGGCCGAAGACCATGCCGGCCGCGAACATCGCGCCGATCAAGCCGAAGGCGCGCGCGCGGTCCTTCGCCTCGACGAGGTCGGCGACGTACGCCTGCGTGATGCTGATGTTCCCGCCCGAGATGCCTTCGACGGCTCGCGCGATGAAGACGACGGCGATCGGCGCGATCGCCAAGAACGCCGCGATGTCCGACGCGAAGCCGAGCATCGCCCAGCCGATCGTCGCGCCGATCTGGCTCACGATCAGTACCGCCTTGCGCCCGATGCGATCGGAGACGTTGCCCCAGAGCGGCGCCGAGACCAGCTGACAGAACGAGAACGTCGCGACCAGCAGCCCCACGACGAACGCCGAGGCGCCGAAGTGCGTCACGAAATACGGCAACATCGGAATCAGCATGCTGAAACCGACGATGTCGATGAAGGTGACGCCGAGGATCGGCAGGAGCTTGCGGATCATGCGCGACCCGGTATTCGACGTCTTATGACGGCGATTCTACCGGAAGGACGATTCTCGAAAGGCGTTCGCTCTTGCGCAGCAGGTCGAGTTTATACGAGCGGCTGAGATCGACGCTGGTGAGCATGCGGTGGAGCGCATCGACGCCGTTGAGGCGCTCTCCCTCGAAGGCAAGCAGCACGTCGCCCCGTCGAAGGCGTGCCGTGTCGGCGGGGCTGCCGGGCTCGACCGAGTCGACTAGGATCGCGCGGCGGTCCTCGATCCCGGCGCGTCTGGCCGCGGCCGGTGCGAGCACGACGTCCTGACCGGCGATGCCGAGGTAACCGCGGCGCACCCGGCCGTCGCGCATCAACAGCCCGGCGACGTGCTTGGCGGTGTTGATCGCGATCGCGAAGCAGAGGCCTTGCCCCGGCAGGACCGCGGTGTTCACGCCGATCACGGTGCCGTCGCCGGTGACCAGCGGCCCGCCCGAGTTGCCGGGATTGAGTGCCGCGTCGGTTTGAACGATGTTGTCCATCAGCCGCCCGGATTGCGATCGCAGCGAACGCCCGAGCGCGCTGACGACGCCGGCCGTCACCGTGTACGCGAGGCCATACGGATTTCCGACCGCAACGACGAGTTGGCCCGGCCGCAGCGCGCCCGAGTCGCCGAGCGCGGCCGCGGCCAGGTCGGGCGCGTCGACCCGGAGCACCGCGAGATCCGAGTGCGGATCGTCGCCGACCAGCTGCGCCGGTAGCGAACGTCCGTCGAGCAGCCCGACGCTGATCCGCTCGGCGTCGTTGACGACGTGACTGTTCGTGATCACGAAACCGTCCGGCGTGAAAACGAAGCCGCTGCCGTTGCCGCCGTGGCGGCCGTTGCGCACCTCGATCGAGACGACCGCCGGGCTGACGCGCTCGGCCGCGGCCGTAACGGCCTCCGAGTAGGGATCGAGCGTCGCTGTGTTTCCGATTGAGCGAAAGGGAAGGACCATACCGGTCCCTCCAAACCGCCTACGCGTTTGAGGGGTTTCGCCCGAGGGGCTGCCCTGCTTCGAATCTTCCCAACTCCGTCATAACCATCACCCTACCGAAGAGCTAGAGTGAAGCAACCGACAAAGGAGAGGACGTGACATGACGCGCGCGCTCATGACTCTGGCTGCACTCAGTTTCCTCGTAATGCCGCCAACGGTTCGAGCCGACGCTCTTCCACCGGTTACCGCGCAGGTGACCGACGGCGTCGTCGACGCTCCATTGACCGATACGTCGACGCTTGACTTGCTGCCGCCGCTCCCTTCCGGCCATACGGTCGACGTACGCCTTGCGCTGATCGACAGGGTCGTGGATATCTCGCCGGGCATTCGCTACCGGGCGTGGACCTTCAACGGAGCGGTACCGGGCCCGGTGATCCACGCGCGCGTCGGCGATACGATCGACGTCACGCTCACGAATAAAGCGTCGATGGGGCATTCGATCGATTTTCATGCCGCACTTGCGCCGCCGAACGTCGCGTACCAGACCATCGCACCAGGTAAGACGCTGCACTTCTCGTGGGTCGCGTCATCGCCGGGAGCGTTTCTCTACCACTGTGGCTCGCCGCCGGTGCTCGCTCACATCAGTAACGGAATGTACGGCGCCATCATCGTCGATCCGCCCGAGGGGTGGGGAGCCGAGGCGCAGTCGTACGTGCTCGTGCAGAGCGAGTTTTATCCTCAGCCCGTGCCCGCAACGGGCGAGTACGAAGGCAGTTTGCAGAAGATGATGGCGGGCATCGCGCAGGTCGTGACGTTCAACGGACGCGCCTTTCAATATATGACCGCTCCGCTTCCGATTGCGGTCGGGCACCTCGTGCGCGTCTTCGTCGTGAACGCTGGACCGTCGCATTTTTCGGCGTTCCACGTGGTCGGGACGCTGCTGCAACGATCTTACGTCGACGGCAATCCGAAAAATCTTTTGGTGGGCTTGCAGACGCTCGCCATCCCTCCGGGCGGCGGCGGGGTGGCGGAGTTCACCGTGCTCCAGCCCGGCAAGTATCCGTTCGTAACGCATGCGTTCGGCGATGCCGACGCCGGCGCGATCGGGGTGTTCTTAGCCCGCTAGAGGAGCGCCGGACGGCTCGCCCCGAATCGAGGGCAGTTCCGCGCCCAGATGGCGGAATTGGTAGACGCGCTGGTTTCAGGTACCAGTGGTGGCAACACCGTGGGGGTTCGAGTCCCTTTCTGGGCAGTTCAGTCGGCGTCGATCATCCGAGCCCATCGCGAATGAGAGCGCGGGGGGCGTTTGGTGAGGACCTTGCACGAAATGGGCTCGTGGGGATTGATGCTCGCGAACGGCTCCGGCTTGGTCTGAAAGAAGTCGTCGAGATTGTGGAGATACGGCGAGGCGTCGTCGGCCCCGAGCGACTTCAGCCCCAACAACTCCTCGCTGAACTTGAGCAGCGTACCAAACTCGGTTTCAGTGTGCGCGACGGCGTTGCGTTTCGCATACGGAGAGATGACCAGCAGCGGCACGCGAAAGCCGGGGCCGGCCGCGTCGCGCACGACGTACGGCTTCACGTGGTCGTAGAAGCCGCCCCAATCGTCCCAGAACACGAAGATAACCGTCGAATCCCAGTACTTGCTGCGTCCGACCGCGTTGACGATGTTCGCGACCCAGGAAGGTCCGCACCACCCGAACGGGACGCCGGGATGATCGGACGTCAGCACCCCGGGTAGAATCCAGGTGACGTTCGCGAGCTCGCGTTTGGAGTCGGTGATGTCGTCGAGGAACGCGTACTCCGGCATCCGGAAGTTCTTCGTGTCGACCTTGGTCGACCAAAGGCCTTCGTGGTCGTGGCACTTCGACATGTTCGGCTCGCTCGGCCAGAGGAAGCTGTAGCGGATCGACGCGTTTACGTCGAGTCCGTTGATGGACTGACAGAGCGAGTGCCCGTAGAGGCGCCACGTTAGCCCGGCTTCGTCGACGCGGTCGGCGAGCGATGGATATTTTACTCCGGGATTCGGTCCACCCGGCCCGAAACACGGAAACGGGCCCGTCGCCTTCTTGCTCTCTTCTCCGGTGTTCGGATCGAGGAAGAACGTCGTCGTCGTACTCGGAGAATCGCAGCCCCACGGCGTGAAGGCGCAGTAGTCGTGCACCCAATCGCAGTAGCTGGGTTCTTTATTGTAGGCCGGCGGATCGACGACGTTGTTGGACTGGGCCGAGAAAATGTATTGGTGGGCCGTGTACGATTCGCTGTTGTGCCCCATGAAGAAGTGGTCGCCGAGCGCGTACTTCCTAGCGATTTCCCAATAGGGCTTGGTGTCGTTGTAATCGAGGTAGGAGTAGATGGTCTTGGTCGATGCCGGCGGAGTGTAGCCGGCACTTGGCGTCGCAGCGATCATGAAGCCGTTCATGCGACACGGGGATTCGCTCCCGGGCGGAGACGTCGGCGGCGGCGTCTGCGGCGGGTTGCACGCCCACATCCAGTCGCCGTGATAGTTATTGGGATCCTCGCCGGGGGCGTAGTACGCGAGCCTGATCTTGTTGAGCGCGATCGGCTTGTCGCCGGCCATCCCCGAATCGGCCGTGGTGGCTTCGGGGAACGGCTTTGGCCCTCCGAAGATGTTGTCGAACGTGCGATTCTCTTGGACGATGAAGATCACGTGCGTGATCTTACCGGAGAGAATCGACGAGCCTCGCGCACGCTGCATGCCTTGCAGCGCCGGGAGCCCGGGGCCGGAAGGCGTCTTCCAGCACCCAACGAGTACGATGGCAACGATCAGGCCTAGCCAAAGTCCGCGCAAATGCATATGCACCGCCTCCGTTTGCTACGTAGCGCACAGAAGATTCTGCAGCGGTGCGGGCCGCCCCTCGCTTAAGAGCTTGGCGCGAACTCGACGTGGAAGACGTACTGCCCTTCGATCGGCGTGCACCCGGCGAGTTTGGGCGAGTAGGTGCTGTTTCGAGCAGCTTCGACCACGGCTTCGTCGATCGACGCGTTGCCGCTGGAGCGCAGTACCTTGGTGCCGATCACGTGCCCGTTAGGGGCGATCGTCACGGCGACGTTCACCGTTCCCTCCGCCTTGAGCCCGTGAGGCAGGGAAGGTGCGGCGGCATTGACGACGCTCGCGTCGGCATTGGGGTGTACGCACGCGCCGGCCACCTCCGACGAGGTATGGGCGTAGGCCGGCAGCCCAGCTTGAGCCGGCGGCGTGAGAGCGAGAGCGGGCGAAAGAGCCTGGAGCGCGAGGGTTGCGACGAGAAAGAGCACGATCGTACCTCCGAGGGCGTATGCGTTGACGTTGAGGCGGCGAGGCCCGCCCGAATGCAGTCTCTTGATTCGAGTTACGAGGCCGTGACGCGACCGATACGCGCCGGCAGTGAGAAGCGGCAGGTCTTGCTTGCGGATCATATGCGCGAGCGTCGCGAGGCAGACCGCGTAATCGTCGGGGCTGCCGGTCTTTTCGACGACCCAATCGTCGCAAGCCGCTTCGCGCTCGTTCGAGAGCGCGGCGGCGGCGATGCGCACCCACGGATTGAAGAACAGCGCGGCCTCGATCAGGCGCTGCAGCAAGTTCCAAAGCGGATCGTTCCGCAGAACGTGCGCGCGCTCGTGCGCGACGACCTGGTGGAGCTCGGCAGCCGAGAGCCTTTCGGGGAGGTCGCACGGCACGACGATCTTCGGCGCGACGATTCCGGCGACGATCGGCACGGCAACGTCTTCGGAGAGATAGACGTCGCGTTGCCCGGGCGCGAGGCGGCGCGCTCGTAGGCGGATGCCCTCGACGCGCACGAAGCTCGCACCGAGCCTGACGAGATTGACGCCTACCCCGATAAGCCAGCCGAGCACGATCCAGGTCGCGGCGCGCTCGACCCAGCCGAGCGTGTGCTGGGCGTACATTCCGACGGGCAGGAGTTCGATCGTGTACGCGCTTTGGGCGGAGCGCTCGTGGAGCAGCTGCAGCAGCCGCGCGCCCGCATCCGATGCGGTCGTGGCGATCGGCACAACTACGAGGGCAAGCAGCGCGGCGAGCCACAACGCGCAGCGCGTCGAGGCGTTGTTTGCCGAAGTCATCTTCGTGATCGCGTAGGTCACGAGCACGATCAGCGCCCCTTGCCACAGCCCGTTGGAAAGAATTGCGAGGATCATCGCTGCTCCTTATGCCGCCGCGCGAGAACGCGCTTGACGTACGCGAGATCCTCAACGCTCAAGCCGGCATCGTCGAGCAGCGCGACCGCGAGCGCCCCGGGGGAGCTGCCGAAAAAGCGGTCCAGCACGTGGCGAACGGCCGAATTCGCCGCGTCGCTGCGCGGCATCGACGGCCGGTAGACGAACGCGCGCCCATCCTCCTCGTGCGTGACGTGACCTTTGCGCTCGAGCGTCCGCAACGTCGTGAGCACCGTGCTATACGCCAGCGGCGGCGGCGGAAGCGCCTCGACGACGTCGGCCACGGTAGCTTGCCGCTTTCGCCACAAGACTTCCATCAAACGCAGTTCGTGGTCGGTCAAGACCGGCGATTTGTGCCGTGGCAAAGCCCCGCCTCCGTTAAGTATTAGATTTGTAATGGGAGCATACCGCGTCAGATAGGCTGTGTCAACTAGTATTATAATAATTGCGACCCGCCATGAGCTCGTCGACGGCGCGCGCAAGTACGCGACGCTGTGCCGGGATTGAGCTTGACGATCGATACGCTCGTCGACGAAGTACGAAAGGCGTTCTGGTCCAAGATACCCTACCGTCACGTCGAGCTTCGGCTCACCATCCGCAACGATGCCGACGCTGACCTGAGACTCTTGCTCGAGGTTCTCTTGCCCGAAGCGCTCGTCGTCGACGTGCCGGGCGGCGAGGCGGCATGGCATCCATCGCATCGCCACGAGCTCGAGGGAGAGGACTTTCTCGCATGGGATACGTACGGCGGCTTCGGCCGTGGCGCGGTAGGTGGCGTGATCTTGCCTCCCGGCGTTGCGAGCACGGATATGCTCGACGTGGATCTACGGCCGGAGACGAACCCGGTTCCCGCATTCTGGCGGCTCTTCGAACGCGAGCCGGACGATCCGGCCGAACCGTTTCATCAGGTCCAGCTCGAGTTGCGTCCCTACGTCCCGTCACTGTAGCGCGCTCGGTCTATGCAGGCGCCGTTCGGTCGGGAGAAAATCAGGAAGACGTTATGACGCCTACGACGCAAGCGCTCGCGCTCACGATCGCATCGCTCCTGCACCCGCCCGCGTACGCGCACGCAAGTTTCGGGCTCGCGGTCTACGATCTCGACCGCAACCGGCTGCTCTACGCCGTCGCCGCCAACCGGCTCTACGACCCGGCGTCGACGACGAAGCTGCTCACGGCCGGCACCGCGCTCGCGGCGCTCGGGCCGGATTTCCGTTTCACCACGCCCGTCTATCGCACCGGGGCGATCGACGCGCAGGGCACGCTGCACGGCGACCTGGTGCTCGTCGCAT
Source organism: Vulcanimicrobiaceae bacterium (assembly GCA_049792675.1). Taxonomy (GTDB): domain Bacteria; phylum Vulcanimicrobiota; class Vulcanimicrobiia; order Vulcanimicrobiales; family Vulcanimicrobiaceae; genus Cybelea. The sequence goes on from JBARBD010000163.1 coordinate 23,981, forward strand.
CGGGCGACGCGAACCTCTCGCAGCGCATCCAGCCCGACGGAAGTCTCTCGTTCGAGAACGAGGACCACGCCTATGACGGATCGCCCGATACGAAGGCGGTTCCGGGCGACCCGCTCGCGGTTTTGCGCGATCTCGCCCGTCAGGTCTACGCGCAGGGAGTTCGCAGGGTGACGGGGCGCGCGATCGTCGACGCATCGCTCTTCCCCGACGCCGGCACGGAGAACGGTACCGGTACGGACGTAGCGCCGATCGTCGTCAACGATAACGTCGTCGACGTGATCGTCGCGCCCGGCAAGAACGCCGCAGATCCGGCGATCGTCCGCTCGATCTCGCCCGCGACGCCGTACGCAACCTTCGTGAATCAGGCGACGACCGGCGCGCCGCACAGCGACTCAACGCTGACGATGACCGACGCCGACGACGGCAACGGTAATCGCGTCGTGACGCTCACCGGCGCCGTTGCGAGCACCGATCCGCCGACGCTCTACGCCTATCGCGTTACCTCGCCGAAGCGATTCGCCGAAGATGCCTTCACGCTCGCGTTGCGCGATGCCGGCGTCGCGATCGAGAATCCCGCGCCGGATCCGCCGAGCTTCGATCGCACAGCGTACGCTGCGTCGTACCAACCGGCGAATCTGGTCGCCAAGCACGTCTCGCCGCCGCTGAGCGAGGACGTGCGCATCACGCTCAAGGTCAGCGACAACCTGCACGCCGACCTGCTGCCCTACGTCGTCGGCATCTATGCCGGCAAAGCCAAGGGCCCCGACGCCCTGCAAGCCGGCTTCGACGTGGAGCGCGACTTCTTGACGAAACTGCACCTCGATCTGAGCGGCGCGGCACAGCAAGACGGTGCCGGAACCGCCGCGTTCACGCCGTTGTTCATGGTGCACTATCTCGCCGCGATCCGGCAGCAACCATGGTTCGACGATTTCTATCGCGGCTTGCCCATTCTGGGCGTCGACGGGACGCTGGCCCCGATCCAAACCAAGGCGCCGGCGCGCGGCTTCGTCTTCGCGAAGACGGGAACTGACGGGATGGGAAACGATCTCTCAGGCGGCGAGGTGGTCGCCAAGGGTCTCGCGGGATACACCACGACGCGTCGCGGCCATCACGTCGCGTTCTGCGTCTACATCGGCAATGCGGTCTATCCGCACGGCGTCGGCGGCTCTCAGGAGGCCGGGCAAGTCAACGGAGCGATCGCGAACGCGATCTATCTCGACGAGTAGCGCTTAAGCCCCGCTCGGCAGCGTCGCCGGCTTGAGATCGTACGCACCGCCACCGGAGAGCTGCAGGCGCAGCGCTCCCTGCTCGATCGCGTAGGCGTGGATCGACTCCCAATCTTTGGCGATGCGATCGGAGAGCGAGCCCGGCGGACACATCGCACGCGTCATCGCCATCGGACCAAACGCGATCCCGTTGGGTGCGGTCACTTTCCAGGTCGCGCGTCCGCGGTTGCAGTCGAGTTGGAGGTTCACGTTTCCGTCGCCGTCAAAGGCGAGTGTATACTTCGCCGGATCGTTCGGCTTCACGGTCGTCCCGTCGGCGTTCTCGATCTGCTCGAGCTGCCACGACGTGTTCGCAAGACTCGGTTCGAAAACGTAGGCGCCGCCGGTGGCCGGATTTAGGCGCAAGCGGCCGTCCTCGACGGCGTAGCTCGAAATCGTCTGCCAGTCGTGGGCGATCCGGTCGGAGAACGTGCCCTCCGGGCAGAGCGCCATCGTGAGGGCCATCGGGCCGAACTCAATTTTGTTAGGTGCGGAGACCTTCCACGAGCCGTGTCCGCGGTTGCAGTCGAGCCGCACGCTCACGCCGCCGTTGGGAGCGAACGCAATAGTGTAGGCAATCGGGTCCGCCGGCTGAAGCTTCGTCCCGTCGGCGTTCTCGATCTCGACCAACTGCCATGAGGTATTCGCGAGATTGGGCGCGGGCGCGGGTTCCGCCGCCAAGAGCAGCATGGAGCCAAAGATCGCCGCAGCGGCGCGCGCGAGCGCCGGATTACGGCGAGAGCTTGAAGATGGTTCCAGCATTGCTATCTCCGCCTTGGTAGGTCGTGCCGTAGAGCGTGCCGTTGACCGCAATCACACCGTCGTACGGATAGACGCCGTCGCTGCCCCCTTTGAAGCTGTAGATCACGTGCTCTACGCCGGTCGTGCTGACGCGGTAGACGGTTCCCGCGCCGCTCGCGCCACCTTGGTAGGTCGTCCCGTAGAGCGCGCCGTTGAGCGCGATCAGGCCGGCGTATTGCGGATGCGCGCCGTCGTTGCCGGCTTTGAAGCGATAGACGACGTGCTCTTCGCCCGACGGCGTCACTTTAAAGACCGTTCCCCAACCGGTCGAAACGCCGCCTTGGTAGGTCGTGCTGTAGAACGCGCCGTTCACGAAGACCAGTCGGGCGAACGGATATTGGCCGTCGCTCCCACCCTTGAAGCTATAGATCACGCGCTCGGCGCCGGCCGGGCCGACCTTGAAAACGGTTCCCGACCCGGTCGTGCCGCCTTGATAGGTCGTTCCGTAGAGCGCGCCGTTGTAGACGGCGAGTCCCGCGTAGGGATGCGCGCCGTCGTTGCCGGCTTGGAAGCGATAGAGCACGTGCTCTTGCCCCGACGGCGATACCCTGAAGACCGTTCCCCAGCCCAGCGAAGCGCCGCCCTGATAGGTCGTGCCGTAGAGCTGGCCGTTGAGAGCCGCAAGGCGGCCGAAAGGATACTGACCGTCCGAACCGCCTTTGAACGCGTAGATTACGTGCTCGACGCCGGCTGGGCTGATCTTGAAGACCGTGCCCGATCCGCCGCTGCCGCCCTGATACGTCGTACCGTAGAGCGTGCCGCCGAGCACGGTGAGCCCCGCGTACGGATGCGCGCCGTCGTTGTTGGCTTTGAAGCGATAGAGTACGCGTTCGATTCCGGAGTCGCTCACCTTGAAGATCGTCCCCCACCCGAGCGACGTGCCCCCGCCGTAGGTCGCGCCGTAGAGCGTGCCGTTGAGCGCGGTCAGCCCGGCGTACGGATACGCGCCGTCGCTGCCGTTCTTGAAGCTGTAGAGCAGCTTGTAGCCGTTGCCGAGCATCGGCTCGGCTTCCGGTGCAAGCAAGCCGCTCGGCGGGAGCGTGGGAAGCGGCGAGAATCCGCCGCGCGAACAGCTTGCCAGGAAAAGAGTACAAACAACCAAGCCGAGTTTTCGCATCGTGACCTGATAGATGCGACGGGAGCGCTCGTCGATTCCTATTGCGAGAGCCGCGTAAAGCCGTCGGCGCTCCAGGCTTCGGACCCGACGCCGTGGTGGACGAAGAAGAGTCCGCCTGGATCGTACTGCTTCTTTACCGCCGCGAGCCGCGGATAGTTCGAGCCCCAGTACGATCGCTGCCACGCGGGTTCGAAGAAATTGCTCTCGGAGAGATACGAACCGCCGCCTCCGGGAACGATCGCGCGCAGCTCGTTCATGCAGGCGTCGACCTGGCGAGCCCGTTCCCGCCCGGTCGCGTCGTCGGGCTCGTGCCCGCCGATGCCGGGATAGGCCGGTCCCTGGCCGTCGGCGCTGATCGCCAACGCGAAGGCGTGCAAGAGTGTGGGATTCGTTGCGGTGTCGCGCGCGGCGGCGATCGCATCGGCCGGTGCGCCGGCCAGGCCCTTATTGAAGTGAAGCTCGATGTCGTTGTGTCGCGAGGCCGCGAAGAGCGCGTCGGCGAGGTGCTCTTGCGCGTCGCCCTCGAGCAGCGTCGCGGGAAGCCAGAGCGATTCGTATCCATAAAGGAACTGACCGACTTGACCGCCGTCGCCGGCCCACCAGAACTCGCCGGGCCGGGCATCGGGTCCGGTGTTCAGCGAGATTGCTTTCGGATACTGCGCTTCGATGGCGACGGGATCCCACCAGTAGTGCGGTGGGACGCTCGCGATGCGCGGCGGGCTATCGAACGAATAATCACCCGGTCGCCGCCCGACCCAATCGAGGAAAGGTTGCCAGAGCTTCGTTGCCTCATCGCCCTCGACGTCGTAGGAGACCATCGAGATCTCCAGCGCGTCGTTCTCGCGCACGGCGACGTGTTCGCCCCATCGGTCGCCGAAGAGATGCTCGGCGTAGAAGCTCACGAACTCGCGAACCAGCCGCTGGAAGGCTTGCGGCGACGACGCCTTGATCGTCATGCTCGCGAAGCCGAAGTACTGCGGCAGTTCGCGCGTCCGCAGCGTCAAACGGGTGACGACGCCGAAGCTTCCGCCGCCGCCGCCTTTGAGCGCCCAGAAGAGGTCGGGATTCGTGCACGCGTTCGCGATGCGAATCTTGCCGTCGGCGGTTACGACTTCGGCTTCCAAGAGCGCGGCGGCCGCCATGCCATAGTGCTTTGAGAAGCTGCCGAATCCGCCGCTCTGGATCAAGCCCGCGACGCCGACGGTCGTGCAGCCGCCGCCCTGCACGTAGCGCCCCGCCTTGGTCGTGACGGCGTCGTACGCATGTACCCAGAGCGCGCCCGACTCGATCGTCACGGCGGGTTGCGGGCGCGCGTCGCAGCCCTGCGCGACGAACGCATCGTGAACCTCGATCTCGCGCATGTGACGAGTCCAGACGAGCAGCGAGTCCGGGGCGTTGGAGGTTCCGAGATAGCTATGCCCGCCGCCCTTGACGACGAGGCGCAGGTCGTGGTTGCGCGCGAAGTCGACCGCCGCGGCGACGTCGTGCGCGTTGCGGGCCGCGACCGCGTAGATGCTCGGCGAGCTCGTCCACGCATCGGTCCAGCCGAGCGTCTGCGTGAGCGCCGGCGTGTTGCCGATGAAGTACGGATTGTGCAGATTCGCAAAGACGTTTGCGCAGCTCGGTGAGGTCGCATTGGTGCAAGCAGACAGCGGCGAGCGCACCGCGATCAGGTTGCCGCCGGTCGCGCGATCGAGTTGCGCCCACGCCGCTTGCGAAGGCCACGACGCATCCGGCGGGCGCCGCCGCCGAAGGATTGGATCGGCGGCCGGTAGGGAGTGCGGCCAGAGAGCGAGGCTTGCCCCCGAGGCGGCGAGTTGGAGTAGCCGGCGTCGCTTCATGCCGTAGAGAGTACGCGAGCAGCGACTCTGCTGGCAAGCAGGGCCGGAACAATTCCGAGCGCCTCCACGAATGCGAGCGACCGCCACGCGAACGCAAACCCGTGCACTTCGACGATCGCGCCGAAGAGCGTCGGCGTTACGAACGCGGCGAGCAGCGTCCCGGTCAACCCGACGCCCAAGGCGCTCCCCGAATGCTCCTCGCCGCCGATCTCCGCGAAGCCGATGACGCTCAGGCCGAGCCAACCCTCGGCGGTGAAGCCCAGCGCGAGCACGAGCAGGATGGCGAGCCACGGCGGCGTCGTCGCGCCGATCGTCGCGACGCCGAGTGCGACCAGCGCGACCAGCGCGCAGATCAACGCCAGCGGCAGGGCGCGGCTTCCGTCGAAGACGCGGTCGCTCAGCCATCCCCACGAGAGCCGGCCCGCGACCGCCGCAAGCTGCGAGAGCGTGAAGAGGCCGACCGCGATCGCGATTGCGTAACCCGCGGCGTGCGCGAGCGTGTTCGTCAGAAAACCCATCAGCGCGAACTGCGAGCAGATCAAGACCATCGACGTGATCGTGAGAAGGATGAGCCGGGGATCGCGCGCGATGCCGACCATCTGCGCGAAGACCGCGCGCACCGAGGCGCGTTCTCCATGCAGCTCCAACGGCTCGCGGTAGAGCGCCGAGGCGATCGAGCAAGCGAGCAGCGTGAGCAGACCCGCAACGGCGAGCGCGCCGCGGTACTCGAAGCGCAGCGCAATCGCGGGGAGCAGCAGCGAGCCGATGACGCCGGCAATCGGCACGCCGCACTGGCGCACGCCCATCGCAAGACCCCGGTCGGCCTTTCGAAAGAAGAAGATGATCGCGTGGCTCCCGGCCGGCGTCACGGCGGCGTAGCCGATTCCATACATCAGCAGCCAAAAGATCAGCCAGGGGTAGCTCTCCACCAGTGAGGCTGCGATCAACGAAAGCCCCATGAAGGCGCCGCTCCAAAAGACGATCGCCTTGTCGCCGTAGCGATCGGTGAGGATGCCTGCGACCGAGGTCATCGCCACCGATCCCAGCATTTGGATCGAGAGAATGAGTCCGAGCTGGGTCGGCGAGAGGTGAAGCGCCGAGCGAAAGAACGGCATCAGCGCGCCGGTCGACATGACCGAGAGTGACGCGCCGACCATCGCGATGGTAAAGAGCGCGAGCACCTCGTAGCGCGACTCCGGAATCGGATTGTGGGGACGAGGCGGCCGGTGGCGAAGCTGCCGCGAGTGAACGGCCAAGCGGACATCACCCGCTATCTCGTGATCTTCGCCCTGGCCGCGCCGGGCGCCGCCGTCGTTTGGTTCGTCTTTCACGCGGTCTATTACAATCTCCGCGAGGCGGTAAGCGTCGTCGGATACGTCGATCCGATGACGCAAACCGGCATCGACCTCGGCTACATCGTCATGATCGGCGGCACGTTCCTTCTGGCGGTGCTCGCCGCGTGGTCCGGCTTCAAGCTGATCGGGCTCCTGCTGCAGCGGCGCCGGGGGCCGTAAGCAGAGCGGGAGCGTGCGCGCGCTGCTCGTCGTCAATCCGCATTCGCGCCGCGGGCGCCGCCTCGGTAAGGTGGTGCGCGCCGACCTGACGCGCCGCGGCGTCGAGGTCGTCGAGAAACATGACGCGCAGCCGATCGACGCGATCGTCGCGGCCGGCGGCGACGGGACCCTCGCGCCGCTGATCGCGCGCGCGATCGCGCTGCGCGTGCCGATCGGGCTCGTGCCGCTCGGGACGTTCAACGAGCTCGCGCGGACGCTCGAGATTCCGTTCGACGTCGGCGAAGCGTGCGACGCGATCGCCGCCGGACGAACCCGCACGATCGACGTCGCGCGCGTCAACGGCGCCTACTATACGAACGAGGCGAGCATCGGCATCTCGAGCCGCTTGGCGCGGTTGCAGCGGCCGGTCGACAAGCAGCGTTTTGGCCTGCTCGGCGTCGCGATGAGCGCGCTCGGGGCGTTGGGCCAGCTCGGTATCGTGCGCCCGTTTCGAGTCGAGCTCGCCTACGCCGGCACGACCGCCCGCTTCAAGGCGATACAGCTGACCGTTGCCAACAGCCACCGCTTCGGCGGATTCGTCAGCGTCGACGGCGCCGGTATCGACGACGGGTGGCTCGATTGCTACGCGGTCGAGATCGAGAGCTTTCGGGATTTCCTGGGCGTCGCCGGAGCGATCGTCACGGGGCGCCGCCGCCCCGTCCCGGGGCTGCGAACCTACCGAGCGACGGCCTTTACCGTGACCACCCACCACCCGCACCGGATCACGGCCGACGGCGAGCCGGCGGGCAAGACGCCGGCGACCTTCGAGATCGTCCCCAACGCCTTGCGCGTCTTCGTGCCGCCGGCGAAAACTTTCCGCCCGGAGGCGCGTATATAGAGGTCAGGAAGGCATTACCGTACCCTCGAGGAGCGCCGCGATGAGCCTCTACGAATTCGGTCCATTCAACCTCGATGCGGAGCGCCTGCTGCTGCTCGACCGCCGCGAGCCGATCCCGATCGGCCCGAAAGTCGTCGAGACGCTGCTCGCTCTCATCGAGCATCCCGGTGAGGTGCTGACGAAAAGCGCCTTGCTGAACCGCATTTGGCCCGAAGGATACGTCGACGAGGCGAACCTCGCGCAAAACATCTACGTCTTACGCAAGACGCTGCGCTCGCGATGGAGCGTTGACGCGATCGAAACGATTCCGAGGCGCGGCTATCGATTCATCGCTCCGGTCCGCCGCAGCGACGAGTCCGCCTCCGTCCAGCCGGTACCGCTCGGACCGGCCCTGCTGCGACGCCATCGCCGCTGGCTGCAAGTAGCCGCCGCAATCGCGATCGCGCTGGTCGGCATCCTCGCCGTCGCGATCGCGATGCCGCGCGGCGCCGGAGCCCGGTCGAGCCTTTCGAGCGAGGGAACGCGCCTCTACGAAATTGGACGCTACTACTGGAATATGCGGACCCGCGACGGCGTCACCAAGAGCGTGGCGTACTTCTCGCGCGTCGTGGATAGCGATCCGCGCGATGCTAAGGGTTATGCAGCGCTGGCATCCGCAAACGCGATCATGGCCGACTACGGCTACGGCGCCGCGCCCGCGAAGGTCTATATCGCTCGAGCGCGCGCCTACGCTCGCAAGGCGCTCGTGCTCGATCCCAACTGCGGCGAAGCCTACGCCGTGCTCGGGATGATCGCAACCGAGAAGCACAGCGGCAACCGGATGGCGATGACCGAGGCGAGCAAGGACCTCCGGCGAGCCATCCAGCTCGACCCGGGAAGCGGACCGGCCCATGAATGGTATGGAATCGCGCTGCTTCAACAGGGGCGCATAGACGAAGCCTACGCGCAGCTCGACGAGGCGGCCGAGCTCGACCCGCTCTCGGTCTCGACGACGGCCTGGCTCGGCACCGCAGCCTACCTCGAGCGCCGCTACGGCGACGCGATCGGGTTCGCCCGGGAGACCCTCGACCTCTCACCGCAGCGGGAAGACGCTTACGAGACGCTCGGCCTCGCCTACGAGGCGATGGGCGATCAGCCCCGGGCCGTGGATGCCTTCAAGCGCCTCGGAGCCGCCTGCCCGTCGTGCCGGGCCGAGGCGGCGGCGCTGCTCGCGCCGCTCTACGCCCGGACCAACCAGATGGCCCTAGCGCGCTCCGAACTGACCATCGCGAAGGCCCATACCAACGACGTCTCACCCGAGGACCTGGCCGTGGCCTTCGAGGCGATGGGCAACCGGGAGGCGGCGCTCGCCCTCCTGCGGCGCTCCCTGAACCACTACGCCGAGGCCGAGATCGCCAACGACCCGCGGTTCGCCAGCCTCCGGCGGGCGGCCGCCGTGGCCGAGGCCCAGAAGCCGGCTTAGCCGCAAAAAAAACTTCTTCGCGGGCCTTGACAGGCTCGTACCATTGTTCTATTGTACTAGTGTACTAGTACGACAGTGTGATGGTACTAGACGCCGAAAGGAACGCAAACCATGATCAACACCACCTTCGCCTCCGACTCCGAAATCGTGCGCGAGTCGCGCACCCCGGTCCGCCTCCCGGACCGCCGCTCCACCGGACTCTTCCCCGGCTGGGGACCCAAGTTTTAAGGTCGCTGAAATGCCGGCCGTTCTAACGGTCGATCCGCGCAGCGGCGTGCCCATCTACCTGCAGATCATCGAGCAAGTCAAACGTTCGATTGCGCTCGGAGTCCTACAGCTAGGCGAGCAGCTCCCAACCGTCAAGCAACTCGCAATCGACCTAACCATCAATCCCAACACCGTCGCGCGGGCCTACCGCGAGCTAGAGCGCGACCAAGTGATCGAAACCGCCCCGGGAAGGGGCTCGTTCGTCCGGGGCGACGGTCTGGCCGAGTTGCCGAAAGTGGCTGCAGAGATCGGCGGCGACGCTCTCAACGTCGCGCTACGCGAGGCCAAATCGGTCGGCCTCGGGCGCGTCGAAGTACGCGAACTCTTCGAAGCCGCCTTGGAACGCTGGTTTTCGGACCTCTGAGAGTTGATATGAGCACGATAACGATAAAGAATTTGCGCAAGACGTACGGCTCGATCGCCGCCGTCGACGGCCTATCGCTCGAGATTCCGAGCGCGACCGTCTTCGGACTGCTCGGGCCCAACGGCGCCGGTAAGACGACGACCTTTAAGTGTATGCTCGGCCTGGCGCGCCCGACGAGCGGCTCGATCCTCTACGACGGCAAACCGCTCGTTCCGGAGACGTTCGAGCGCATCGCGTACGTTCCGGAGCGCAGCGTCCTCTACGATTGGATGACCGTCGCCGAGCACATCGAGATGAATCGCCGCGCCTTCAAAGCGTTCGATCCGGCGCGCGCCCTCGAGCTGCTCCAACAATTCAACGTCGATCCACGCCGGCGCGTGCGCGCTCTCTCGAAGGGCATGCGCACGGCGGTCATGGTCGCGTGCGCCTTCGCTCGCAACGCCGAGATCCTCGTGCTCGACGAGCCGACCGGCGGACTCGACCCGATCAATCAGCGCCACGTGCTCAGCCTCATCATCAACGAGGCGGCCAAAGGGAACTCGGTGGTCTTCTCGTCGCATCAGATCGGCCAGGTCGAGCGCGCCGCGGAGCGTATCGCGGTGCTCGATGGCGGGCGCCTGGTGCTCGAAGGACTCGTCGACGACCTGAAGGCCGACCGCAAAATCGTCGAAGGCATCTTCCCCGACGTGAGCTTCTCGCTGGACGGGATCGCCAACGATCCGCACGTCGCGCGCACCGACCGCACCGAGCGCATCGTGCGCCTGCTCGTTACCGGACAAGCCGACGATATCGCCGCGCGACTCTCGCGCACGGGCGCGGTCGGCGTTCGGGTGCTCGACCTCAACCTCGAAGATATCTTCTTGTACGCCGTTTCACCGGCGACCGCCACGACCGACATCGTCGTAAAGGAAAGCTCGTCATGACGTACGTTGAATGGCTGCGCGTACGCAACTGCCTCAAGATCGTCGCGATCATCTTGGGGATCCTGTTGGTTCTCGCGGTCGTCCTGCGCATCTCCGTCGCGCGGTACATGTCGCCCGAGACGTGGGTTAACCAAATCCAGTCGCACCCGGGAACCAAGATCTCGCAAGTGACGCTCCCAGACGGGACGAAGCGCACGATGGTCGACGACCCGATGGAGCAGACGAACGTCGTCATCGACGACCACGGGTATGCCGGTAAGCACATCGTCGTCACCCAACCCTCGAAGAACGCGCACTCCGATCACGACCACGTCAGCGTCGGTAGCGTCCAAGTTTTCGAGACGCACCATGGAGCGACGACCACGACGGTGATCGATACCAACGGCGCCGTCCCGATGATGTACTACATGTTGCTCGCCGACGTCGTCGCGCTGATCGTCGCGACGATCCTGGCCGCGCCGCTGGCGCGCGAGATCGACGGGCATCTGGAGATCGCGCTGACGAAGCCCGTCTCGCGCCTCCGCTATGCCGTCGGCGCGATCGTAGCCGACGTGACCGGGATTCTCGCCGCGTCGGTGCTGACGATCGTAACGTTCTACATCGTGCAGCTGCTCTTCGAGTCGGCGCGTCTCGACTTCAGCGGCATCAACCTGCGCGCGATCGCGATGGGCGTCGCGTGGCCGCTGGCCTGGTACGCCCTAATCTGCGCCGCGACGACGTGGCTGCATCGCTCCTACGGCGCGGTGCTCGGCTTCGCGTGGCCGGTCGCGCTCCTGATCGGCGCGCTCACCCTCGTACACCCGAGCAACACCGTCGCGCTCTTCGTGCACGACGTCGCGTGGGTGCTCTCGCGCTTGAATCCGATGTCGTACGTAGCCTTCGCCGAGCCGACCGGACCGGGGACGGCCATCTACGCGGGCTCGGGGTTTGGTCTACGTCTGACTATGCAGGTCGTGCTCTTCCTGGTCTATAGTGCGCTCGCCATTTGGAAGTGGCAGCGCGTGGAGGCTTGATCGTGGAAATTATTGGAACGCACTTTACGCTATCGCTGGGCGCCTGGCGCCTGCGCTTCGCCTTCGCCATCGAAGAGACCGAGGAGCAGCCCAAGGAACGAGTCCGACCGCCGCACCGGCTCCGCGTCGTCCCCGAAGACGAGTTCGTCCGCTGATAGCAGCTTCCTTAGAAAACGAAACCGGTACGTACGGCGGGGCGGGCAAACTTGAAGCCGTCTTTGCCGACGGTGTAGAGGAAGATGTTCGGAATGAGCGGATCGCCGCTGATCGAGAAGCCGAACTGTCCGACCAGCGTGGTGAACGTGCCGCCTTGCTGCAGTGAGGTGAGCAGCGTGCGGCGGGTCGTCGCGTTGGCGCGCTGCTGAGCCGCCATCACGACTTGCGCGGCCGCGTAGCCGTACGCCGAGAAGGCGGTGATCTGGCTGACCTCGCGCTCGAAATCGGTCAGCAGCTGCACGGCGCTCGGAATGCGATCGAGCGGCGGCAGCGACGACGCAACGAACGCTCCGTCGAGCGTCTTGGCGTAGTTCGCGATCGTGTCCATGTTGAAGAAACCGTCGCTCGCCCCGAAGTCGCCGGTATAGCCGGCCAGGCGCAGCGCTTGGGCGACCGGGCCGAGCTCCGCAGTCTTTCCGCAGAGAAAGACGTACTGCGGAGAACGATCGAGGACGGTGCGCGCCGCCTCGGCCGGATCGGTCTTCTTCATCGGAAAGAGTAAGAGGTCGGCGGGATGGCGGCTGTTTTGTGCGGCTTGCACGAAGCCGCGTGCAACGTCGTAGCCGTAATCGCCGTCGTAAGCCACCGCCACGACCGAGGCTCCGCGCCGGTGCTCGAGCGCGGCGCTCGCGAAGAGTCCGCCGGCGGCGCTGTCCCGGGCCGGAAGGCGGTAGACGTTGTGAAAGCCCCGCTGCGTCACCGCATCGGCCGTGACCGTCGGAACGATCACCGCAAACCCCATGTTCGCGTAGCGCGAGAGTGACGCGAGCGTCATCGCTGCCGTTAAGTTGCCGACCACGGCGATCACGGTCGAGTCGGCCGCCGCGACGTTCGCGTTCGAGGCCGCCAGGCCCGCATCGTTGCGATCGTCGAGCGCGCGCATCCCCCAAACGTGCGAGATCGGCGCGCTGAAGCGATTCGCCTCGTCAACGGCGGCCTGAACGCCTTTGACGATCTCGGCTCCGTACTTTTGGAGCTCTCCGGAGAGCGTCACGTTGACCGCGATCGTGAGCTGCTGCAGAAACTGCGGGTTGATCGGAGCGATCGGTTGGATCACCTGCGCCCGCAGGGGCGCCGCGATGCCGCCCGCCGCGGCCGCGCCGGCGGCGGCGATGAAGTGCCGGCGTTTCACGCAAACCCGCCGACGGTCGTGAGCAGAAAGAAGATCGAAAAGGTCATGTTTGAAATGAAGACGCGTTCGTTGATTTCGAAAAGGTTGGCTCCGCTGCGGAAAAGATACTCTTCATAAACGATTAGAACTGCGACCGAAGCGACCCCCAGGTAGTATGGCGCCGCGGCGTGCGCGAGCACGCCGGCGCCGGCAAGCAGCAAGAGCATGCCCGCGTGCAGCATGATCGGTAAGATGCGGCCGCTCGCTTCCCCAAAGCGAGCCGGCAGCGAGTTGATTCCTTGGGCGCGATCGACGCCCACGTCCATCAGCGCGTAGATGATGTCGAAGCCGGCGACCCAGATCGTCACCGCGGCGAAGAGCAGGAGTGCCGGCAGCGTGACGCGCCCGGCAATCGCGATGTACGCGCCGAGCGGCGCGAGCCCGTCGACCGCGCCGAGGATAAAGTGGACGAGCCACGTGAAGCGCTTGCAGAGCGGATAGGTGAGCAGCAGCACGACCGCAATCGGCAGCAACTTGAGACAGAGC
>JBARBD010000164.1:0-2213 GCA_049792675.1 Vulcanimicrobiaceae bacterium
GAATTGATCTGTGCGGATTTCCTGGCCGGGGCAAACCTGGACGACGGAGATCCGGAGATGCTGCTGTTCTCGATGACGAGATTCTTCAAATTTCTGCCTGGGGAACAGCGACAGGCATTTCTTGGAATTGTCAACGAGAAAGCATCTTGAGCCCGATCGGCCAAAAATCCACTCCCTTACGGCTGGATCCGCAATCATACGAGAGTCTGCGGCAGCAGGTGCTGCATCGCGATGGTTGGAGATGCCAAGGATGCGGCACCATGACAAACCTAGAAGTTCATCACAGACAGTTTCGCAGCCACTCGGGCCCCGATACGGAGGAGAACCTGAACACGCTGTGCAACACTTGCCACAGCTCGATCCATCACAGCGGCACCGGTTAGCAGCTTGGCGTTATTTATCGTGTTGGGGCAAACTGCGCCATCTTGGTCAGTTCGCCCTTGACCACTTTTCCGGTTGGAGTCACCGGCATCGAGGAAACAAGCAGAATTTGGGACGGCCGCTTGTATGGAGCCAGGTGCTGCGCGGCATGCTGTGCCAACTCTGCCTCCGAGATTGGCGACGACGGCGAAAGCTGCACAAAGGCGACGACTTCCTCACCACCTTCGGTCCCCTCGACTGTCCGCCCAATGACTGCAGAGCGCACGACTGCGGGATGCGCGTTCAGCACGGCCTCGACCTCCGCCGGATAGACATTTTCTCCAAAGCGAACGATCAATTCCTTGGTTCGCCCAACGATAAACAGATATCCGTTTTCGAGGCGAGCAAGGTCCCGGGTATTGAACCATCCCTCCGAATTGATTGCCGCAGCCGTCTCTTCGGGCGAGTGATAGTAGCCTTTCATGACGTTGGGGCCGCGCACCCACAATTCGCCGACTTCTCCCTCGGCTACCGGCTTTTGATCCGATCCCACCAGTTGAACTTCGACTCCCGGGAGAACCCTGCCTACGGACGTATCGGTTCGTCGCTCGGCAACCACGGCCTGGGAAATGTTCGGGGAGCACTCCGTGACCCCGTATCCATTATGGAGCACCATACCAAACAGGCTCTCCACCTGCGATTTCACTGTGGGCTGAAGCGGTGCTCCGGAAGATGAAATGATGCGAAGGGCGGGAAACGTTAGCGACTGCAATCCCTTCAACTTCGCATAGTCTGCCAGAAGGGAAAACATTCCCGGAGCGCCCAGCACGACGGTCAACCGTTCTTTCTCGAGCGTAGCCAGAGCTGCGACGGGGTCGAAGCGGGAAGCCAAATACAATGTCGCGCCGCTCAACAGAGAGCCCAAAAGCACAACGGAGAGCCCGACCGCGTGCGACATCGGCAAGACACCGTAGAGCCTGTCATCTGGACTCAGGGACCGGATCTTGGCCGACACTGCCGCAACGAACATCAAGTTCCGGTGCGTCAGCATCACGCCCTTCGGCAACCCAGTCGTGCCAGACGTATAAATCAGGGCCGCAACTCGTTGCGCAGCCTCGGGGTCGATTGGTTCCGGTGCGACTCCCTCGTTCAGCGGACCGAGTGCGATCGGCCCCAGACCCGAAGCCTCTTGAATGACGGCGCCGTGCCTCTTGGCGTGTTCTCTGGCTTGCGGCGACACTCTCGTGGTGAAGACCACGCGACGGGCACCACAGTGGTCGCGAATCTCATCCACTTCTCGCGCCGAGAGGCGCGCATTCACCAACACCGGCCATGCGTCGAGCCCGGCGAGGGCCAGAAGAATCGCCACGAATGCCCGGCAGCTCTCGCAGACAATCATGACCCGGTCACCCGGGCGCACGCCCGAGTCGACCAGCCATCTCTGAGTCTCGGCGATTACGAGAGAAAGTTGCCGATAGGTCCAGGTCCCTGACACTTCAACCAAGGCGGGCCGATCGGGTGAACGCTCTGCCCAAGGTGTGATTACGTCGCTGATGCGAGTGGGAAGGTTCATCCAGAGCTCGGGGCGCTACCTCGAGTCATTTCCGACATAACGGGATCGTAAATGCTGGCGACGTCCCGGATCAGCGCAAAGCGGACCGTTTTCGCGGACTCGAATCATGCAAAACTGCCATCGCGGGAAATGCCGTGGCTTCGGACCTTTTCGACATTACATACTGCAGCCAGTTCTGGTAAATGCTCATAGCCGAGGAGCGCCACGTGCTTTTCAGGCCGCCAACCAGGGCAGCTTCCGGAAAACCTTCCATGAGACCCTCTCGCCGATCGGACAGAGC
>JBARBD010000165.1:0-3216 GCA_049792675.1 Vulcanimicrobiaceae bacterium
GCCAAGGGGGGCGCACCCTCCCCGGCGCCCAGCCCGGCACCGACCGCCCCGCCAAGTACCGCTCCCTCACCGGCCCCGAGCCAGGCCGCCGGCGTGAAGCCGCAGAGCATCGCCGTGAAAGTTGCCGTCGCGTCGCCGGGGCCGGCGAGCACGATCGTCCGCCTGCCCGCCGACGCGGTTCCGAAGATCGTCTCGGTGACGATCAGCGAGACGACCGTTCATCCCGGCGACCGGGTCGTCGGGAACGTGGTGACCAGCTCGAACGTCGCCAGCGTCGAGGCGCGCATCGGCGGCTACGGCCTGCGCCTCGAAAAGACCGGCGTCGGCCGCTTCGCGATCGCCTACAGGGTTCTGCCGATGCCGTGGTTCCTGCATGGCAACTACAACCTGGAAGTCATTGCGCGCAATCCGCGCGGCGACGCGGTCGCGCGAACGATTCCGCTCTCGGTTCGGTAGATGCGATCGCCGCCTAGCGCGGCGGTCGGCCGGGCGGCTGCGGCGGCGGGACGCTGGTCGGAAGATTCGGGAACGGCGCCGGGTTGTACGGCGTCGGCATGATCTGCGGCTGCACTTGATTGAGCCCGCCCGGAACGCTATCTTGCCAGGCGTAGACGGTATCGCGAATCACGCGTACGTCGGCATCGGTGACGACCGCGCTGCGCGGCGTCCGCGCCAAGCCGTTCTGGGCGATCTCTTGCGACTGCAGCGATCCGCGGTCGTAGAGATAACGGAAGATCGTCCCCGAGTTGAAGCGGCGCGTGATCTGATAGTGGAGCGCGTCGACGCGGTCCATCGGAATCGCTTGCGCGTTCCAGCCGCTCTGATCGGTAGCGATATAGACGCTCGAGGTGAACGGCGTGTACGGCGGCACCTGGACGAGGAAGGTTACTAAGACCGGCTTGCCCGAGAAGTGCTGGTTTGCCGCGGCGACGGTCGCGCCGGGAGCGGGCGTCGCGGCGTTCTGGAGCAAGTCCGGGTTCGGGACCGGCGAGGAGATCGCGATTGCGAAGCGCGCGACGTCGTCGAAGCTGCCCTGCGGCGGGAGCGGGCTGCGCGAGAGATCGAGCTCGGTTACCGTACCGGACGCGTCGAACGTGGCGCGCGCCCAGACCCGCGGGGCGGGCTTGATCTCGGTCGCTCCGCCGGTCTTGGCATCGCGGATCGTGACGTCGTGCGCGACGTGAAAGCCGTCGCCGGTCGTGAAGAAGACGAAGCCGTCTTGGTAGGCGAGCAGCTGTCCGCTCACGACGACCGAGGAGCCGGCGGCGAGCAGCACGACCGCCAAGCCGACGGCGGCGAGCGAGAGCATCCCGCGAGCGACCGGCCTCATATCGGAAGCAGCTGCACGACGAAGTTCTGGCTCCAGAACTGCGTACGATAGGGATTGGCGTAGAAGTAGAACGTGCGGGAGACGCTCAGCAGCGCGTGCGAGAGCACCTGCACGCGCAGGTTCCCAGTTGCGTCGTACGGCGGCTGACCGAGGAACGACGTGTAGAGCGGCTGGCCGATGATGTTGTTGGGCGGCAGCGAGAAGACGCCCGGCACCGGGATCGGAAAGTCGACGTGATGTCGGACCAGGAGCGAGAAGTTGAACTCCGGATTGGGCACGTCGTTGATCGCCAAGCTCGTCGTTCGCATCGTGGAGACGCCGCGGAACGACGTAAAGCTCAGCGGACAGTAGAACGTACCTACCGGCTCGCACGGAAGGTAGCCGCTATTGATGTAGTGATCGCCGACGTTGAGGATCTGATAGCCCAGGAAGGCGTTTAACGAGCGGCTGAACTGCCGGTTGATTGAAAAGTTGGTCGAGTCGGTGGATATCCAGTGCGGCAGCGAGTTCCACTGATACTGCTTGTTGAAGCTGGCGTTGAAATAGACGGTTTGGTAAGGGTTCGTCGGATTGTTCAGCTTGAGCGACGGCGTAAACAAGTTGAATCCGAGCACCGTGTTCCAGATCGTCGTGTAGACGGGGCAATGGTACGTCGTCGGCGGCTTAGTGACGTACTGCACCTTGCAGGGCGCGCCGTAGGCTTGCAGGCCCGGCACCGCGATCGGCGGCTGCGGATTTCCGGGGAAGCCCTGGAGGTACTGCAGTGGGCCGACGGTATCGTGGTTGAAGCCGTAGCCTTCGTAGATCTGTTCGAAAAGCGGCAGGTTGGCGACGCGGTTCTGGAAGCTCGTCGCGGTGAGTTGCGCCTGCGAGGGGTGCGAGAGATTTCCACCGATCGGGTTGGGCACCTCGAGCGAACCGGGTCCCAGGACGTTGTAGTTGGTCAGCTGCGAGGTCGCCGTCACGTACGAGTGCGGAAACGCATAGGTCGCGCTGATGTACGTCGTCTGCTGGGCGGCGGAGGGCTCGCGCAGCCACTCCTGCTGGGTGTAGAGCTGGCTGAAGCTCTGGATTTGGAAGCGGCTGCCGAGCTTCTCGTAGAGCGCAAGGTTCCACCACTTCTCGGCCCGCGTCGCCGGATTGACCGAGAAGATTGCGTACTCGTGCTCGCCGACCAGATGCTGCTCGACCGAGAGGTACGTATGATAGGTCGGATCGTAGCGCAAGTGCACGGCGGTCAGCGTGTTCGTGTTTCCCGCAACGTTCCACGTCAGATCGACGCTCGCGCCGGAGAGCGAGTTGGTCGCAAAGAACGGATTGGGCGAGAAGTTCACGACGTACGAGCCGAGCGGAACGCCGGCATCGAGAAAATAGGTGTGCGAGTTGATGAAGCGCACGTAGTTCTTGGTGCCGATGATCGCTCCGCCGGCCGTGATGCTGGGATGCTCGTTGACCACCGGAAAGAAGAACGTATCGCCGGGCATCTCGCGGCCCTTGACCGGATGGGCGAGGTCGCCGTCGAGGAAAGTCCAGCGGTCGGGAGCGGTCGTGACCGGAACGAAATAGATGCGGCGAAAATCGAGAAAGTCCGCGAGGGCCGCCCCGTTGACGGTACCGGTCGCGTCGTGCAGCGTCACGTGGCCGGCGACCAAATACCGATTGAGCTTCAAGTCCATCGAGAACGCGTCACCGGTCACGGTATAGCCGTCGCTGGTGCGCACGCGCACGTCGCCGTCGGCCTCGAGCAAGAAGCGATTGTAGTAGAAGTCGATCTTCTTGGCCTTGAGGTAGAGGAGGGTCGTCGGCGGTGGCCCGGTGCTGTGTGGCGCGGGCGTGCTCGTACTCTGCGGCGCCGCCGTCGCGGTAGCAGCAGGCGAGGGCGTGGC
>JBARBD010000166.1:0-1932 GCA_049792675.1 Vulcanimicrobiaceae bacterium
CGATGCCGAGGCTCCCTCCGAGTTGGCGCAGCAGTGTAAAGACGCCGGTTGCGCCGGCCATCTCCGAAACCGGCACGTCGCTGAGCGAGATCGTCGTCAGCGGCACGAACAGAAAGCCCAGCGAGAACCCTTGCACGACGCGCGGCCAAAAAACGTCCCAGTATCCGGCTTGCACCGTCAGCCCGCCCAACAGCCAGCTCGACCACGCGAAGATCAGCGTTCCAAAGACGATCGACCAGCGGCCGTCTATAAAATTGAGGATGCGCCCGACGATCAGCATCGAGATCGCGGTTGCGATCGCGCCGGGCATCAGCGCCATGCCGGTGTCGAACGCGGAGAAGCCGAGAATTGATTCGAAGAAGAGCGGCAGGATCAACGCGGTGCCGAACAGCCCGAAGCCCATCACCATCGCCAAGGCCGATCCGACCGAGAACGAGCGGAACTTGAAGACCTTCAAGTCCACGATCGGATGGCGATCTCTTAGCGCCTTGAGGACGAACGTGACCAGCGAGAACACCGAGACGACCGTCAGAATCACGATCGTGCTCGATTGGAACCAGTCGTCGCGCTCGCCCTGCTCGAGCACGAACTGCAGCGCGGCCAGTCCGGTTGTGAGCAAACCGAGTCCGATCCAGTCAATGCCGCCTTTGGGTTTCGCGATGTACTTGGGGCTGGGGATGAAGGCCAGCGTCATCAAGAAGGCGGCGATCCCGATCGGCACGTTGATGTAGAAGATCAGCTGCCACGTCGAGTTGTCGACGATCCAGCCGCCCAGCGTCGGCCCGATCGCCGGCCCGACCATCGCGCCCATGCCGAAGATTGCCATCGCCTGCCCGCGCTTCTCGGCCGGATAGGTTTCGAACATGATCGCCTGCGCGGTCGGCTGGAGCGCGCCGCCGCCGATGCCTTGGATGATGCGATAGAAGACCAGCACCCAGATCGACCGCGCCGTGCCGCAGAGCAGCGAGGCGACCGTAAAGAGCGCAAGCGAGGTGGCGTAGAACGTCTTGCGCCCCAGCAGCGCCGTCAGCCAGCCGTTGAGCGGCATCACCACGACGTTGGCGAGAATGTAGCCGGTCGCGACCCAAGCGACCTCGTCAACCGTTGCGCCGAGGTTCCCCCCGATCGTGTTGAGCGCGACGTTGACGATCGTCGAGTCGATGATCGCCATGATCAGCCCCAGCATCACCGTGATGGTGATCAGGGCAACCGGCGCTTCGGCGCGCTGGCCGAGCGAAGCCGGAAGGGCTAGCGCCTTCGACAAGGGAGCACCCGAGCGGCTGCGGTAACTCTCGCCTGTTTATTCACGTGCGACCAACGTCTTCAAGATCATACGTTAATAAGGCGACCCTCCTGCTCGCGGTTGCATTTGCCGCGTTCGTGGTCGTCGACGTCGTTGCGTTCCGCACCGGCCTCTACCGGGCGCTGCTCGACCCGGCGTCGAGCACCGGAAGCTTCGAGGCCGCCATCTCGCAGTTTCGCGCGTTTCGCAGCGATCCGGCGCGCGACGTCTTGGTGCTGGGCGACTCGCGCATCTACTCCGGCCTCGATCCCGGCGCCGCCGGCCGCAACGGCGCGCTGCGTTTCCTTAATGGCGGCGTACCCGGGACGACGCCGCGCACCTGGCCGTTCTTCGTGCGCGCCATAGACCCGCAGGCAAACCGCTTTCGCGCCGTCGTCATCCCGGTTGACGCGCTGGCCGCCGACGCCAGCGCCATCGGACGCCTCGACGGCGACGACCGGCCGATGGACCTGCGCTACGTCGACTTTCAACCGCGCCTCTCGCCCCTGCCGAAGCTGGCCGGCTCGTTCTCGGATCCGCGCGAGCGCGTGGAATACGGCATCGACCTGTTCTGGCGCGCGGTCGAACTGCGCGACGACTTCCAGGCGTTCGCGGCCAACCCGGCGGCGCGGCTGGCGATGTTGGCACGG
>JBARBD010000167.1:0-1761 GCA_049792675.1 Vulcanimicrobiaceae bacterium
GGAGAGGCATGCGCACATAGCGCTTGACACCGCCGACATTGTTAGAGATGGCGATATTACGCCAACAACCCAAATCGAGCTTAGAATGGGCGCATGGGAGCTTGCAGCAATCTCAGTCCAGTTGAGAAGTGCCTGGCAATCATCGCGCACGGTGCGGATGCATTGCAGGACGGCAACCTTACTTTGGCCGAGGGCGCCTTTCACGTAGGTCTCGCCATCGCGAAAAGTGCGCCTACTGAGCAGGGGCGCGATCTAGTCCCATTGGTACTTTTGAAGATGAGTCGGCTACGCCAAAGGCAGAATCGTGAGGACGACGCTCGGCAATTGCGGGAACAGGCCATGGCGCAACTCGAACAGAATCCACCCAGCTTGCCAAATGCCTTCTTTCATTCCTCAATGGCGAACGTGCTGATGGGGTTTGGCGAGTATCGACGTGCGATCCCGTTCTGGGAGCAGGCTATCCAACTAGACGATGTTATGGACCCGATCGACATGGCACACATGCTTTCGAGAGTCGGGGAATGCTACAGACGAGCCGGCCTCAAAGACCACGCTGCAATTCCGTTACGGGCCGCCCTGAAGACCTTTCGCAAATATCCCGAGGATCCGCGCCTACCCGCCGTCCTGGTAACTTTAGGGAACGCCTTACGCAAGAGCGCTCCTGCCGAGGCCGAATCTTGCTACCGCGAGGCAGCCGATTGGCATGTCGCGAGGGGACAGTTCTTGTCTGCAACCCCTGCCTGGGGAAACATCGGGATTCTCTGCTCCGGGCAAGGTCGCTTTGTCGAGTCGCTGGAGCACTTTGAGAAAGTCCAGAGAGTACGGGAACAGTCTCCCCGCGTCCCGGTTACTGCAATTGCGATTCCGCTTATCAACATCGCGTGCAACTACCGCCGAATGGGAAAGTTCGCGGGGGCGTCCGCGGCCGTGTCTCAGGCAATCGACCTTCTGCAGGACAAAGGAGGTGCGGAACTGGCGTCAGCTTATGGAACGAGAGGCTTGATCTTTCTGGATCAGGGACAGGATTCGGAAGCGGTTGAGTGGCTTAGCAGGGCGTATAAGCATCACCAGACGTTGCCAAGCCCGAACCTCGATACCATCGCAGAAGACCTAACCCACGAGATTACTGCGCTGCAAAGGCTCGGCAGAGCGGACGAATTGAAGGACGCTGAAGCAAGGTTGGCCTCGGTGCATACCGCCATAAAAGCTGTTCCCCAGGTCAATCGTGACTTGAGCGCCCTTGACGGACCAGTGCAATGCGCGGTCTTTGTCGAACTGAATGTTGGCATTCGGGAACGTAGTCTCGATGGAAAACGCAAAGATGTGCAATTGGGGAAGCGGCTAACGGAAGTTCTCGAAGCCAAGAGTGTAGGCTGGTACGCGGGTCACTTGACCATACCTGAAAGCACGACCATGATTTTCTACGGCCCTGATGCAGAGATATTGTTCCAAGCGATCGAACCGACTTTAACGAGCGAACCGATGTGTGCTGGAGCGAGAATTGCAATCCGGCAACGTGATGGCCAAAGGGAAGTAATTGTCCCGAGTCGTTTGACGTAATCCCGTTTGAAAGTAATCTGGTAAATTGGGAACCGTCGATCCCTCAATTGTTGAAACCAGGCGTGGCTGTTGAAAAAGTCCATTTTTCGCAAAACGGCAGAAATTTGGAGGATAGAAAATGTCTAGGAAAACTAAGAAAGTCGTTTGTAGGGCTTCCCAGCGCAAAGTTTTTCCGATCAGTTTTGCGAGATCGAGTTTTTC
>JBARBD010000168.1:0-9545 GCA_049792675.1 Vulcanimicrobiaceae bacterium
GTGCACGAGCTCGTCGGACGGCACGAGCGCCGGCGCCGCGCAACGCCGCCGCCACTTCGCGCCGTTGCCGCCGATCACGGCGACGGCCGACCGGAGCGAGTCGACCGCGTAGAGTTCGACGCCGTCGACGAGAGCGGCTTCGTCGGCGTTGCGCGCCGGTACGATCAGCTTGGTGAATCCGGCATTGCGCGCGCCGAGCACCATCGGCAGGATGCCGCTGACCGTGCGCAGCCGCCCTTCCAAGCCGAGCTCGCCGAGCGCGATGAATCTCTGGAGCGCGGGCCGGTCGATCTGCTCGTCGATCCCGATCAACGCGAGCGCGATCGCGAGATCGAAGGCCGGACCGGCCTTGCGCACGTCGGCCGGCGAAAGGTTGACGAGCAATCTGCCCGCGGGATAGGCGAACCCCGAGTTGAAGATCGCCGCCCGCACGCGTTCGCGCGCCTCCCCGAGCGCTCGATCGGGAAGCCCAATGATCGTAAAGGCCGGCGAACCGGGTGCGCTGTCGGCTTCGACGCGCACGACGTAGCCTTCGATGCCGAGCATCGCCGCCGAAAAGGCGAGGGAGGGCATAACGTTCGTTCATCTGCGCGCCGGTGGGCGCGCGTCTAGGGGTCGCGCCGCAGAGCCCGAAAGACGGCGACCGTGAGCGCCGATATGCTCAGCGCCTTGGCCGAAACCGGGACGCTCGTCGTGATCGTCGTCAGCGTGTTGGCTGCGCTCGTGCAGCTGCGGCACATTCGCGCGGGCAATCAGCTCCAGGCCCTGCTCTCGCTCGAGCGCGACTTCCGCGCGCCCGAACTCCAGTCGGCATTGGCGTACGTCCAAGAGGAGCTTCCGGAGAGGCTGGAAGATCGCGAGTACCGGCGCGAGCTCGAACAGATCGGTTTCGTCGATCCGGCGGCGCATCCGGAGATGATCGCGTGCAACTGGCTCAACGAGATGGGAACGCTGGTCAAGCGCGGGCTCGTCTCCGAAGACACCTTCATGGATCTCTTCGCTCGGCTGATCGTCCACTGCTGGAAACAAGTAGGACCGGCGATCGCGATCATGCGGCGCACGCGTGGTCCGGCGCAGTATCACGATTTCGAGTACTTGGCGTCGCGGGCGGTGGCGTGGCTCGAGCAAAACCCGGCCGGCATGTCGCCGCGATCCTTTACGCGCCTGCCGCTTCCCGACCGCTGGAGCGAGGTCGATCGTTAATCATGCCGAAGCGGCGCGGCTGCGTTCTCCACAGTTTACACAAGAGACTCTCACAACCTGTGGACAGAACAGAGAGGCGCGGCCTTGCCAGCCGCCCAACCACCGACGTTAAACACTCGTTAACCAAGGAGAAAGAGTTGGAGAAGGCGCTCGCTCGAATCGCTTCCGTCTTCGTCGTGCTGGCCGCGCTAGCGGCCTGCTCGCGCGGGACGTCGCAATCGGCCGCTTCGCCCGCGGCCGGCGCCGCGCACGCGGGCAAGACGATCGGCGTCTCTATTCAGAATCGCGAAGCTCAGTTCTATCAAGACATGGAGTCGGGCATGCGCGCCCAGGCCGGGAAGTACGGCTACAACCTGATCGTCGTCGACGCCAGCCGCGACAACGCGAAGCAGCAGAGCCAAGTCGAAGACTTCATCTCCAAGCACGTCGATGCGATCGTGCTGACACCCTATGACTCGCAGGCGATCGGCAGCGCGATCGCCGAGGCGAACGCTGCCGGGATTCCGGTATTTACCGCCGATATCGCCAGCACCAGCAATCAAGGGAAGGTGGTCGCGCACATCGCCAGCGACAACGTGCAGGGCGGTTTCGAAGCCGGTAAGCTGATCTGTCAGGCGGTCGGCAAGAGCGGCGGCATCGCGATCATCGACGAGCCGGAAGTCACGAGCGTGCAAGATCGCGTCAAAGGTTTCAAAGCCGCGATCGCGCAGCTCTGCCCGGGCGTCACGATCGTGGCCGACGTCGATTCGGGCGGAACCCGGGATAAAGCGAGCAGCGATACCGGCGACGTCTTGCAGGCGCACCGGGATATCAAAGGCATCTTCGGCATCAACGACGACTCGGCGCTCGGCGCGCTTGCCGCCGTGCGCGCGGCGGGCGAAACCGGTACGATCGCGATCGTCGGCTACGATGCGACGCCGGAGGCGCGCACCGCGATCGCCGCCGGCCAGATGTACGGCGACGCAATTCAATATCCGGCGAAGATCGGCGCGACGACGATCGACGTCATCCATGGTTATGCGTCGGGCAAGACCCCGCCGCCGGTCGTCAAGATCGGCGTGGGCACGCTCACGCAGACCGACCTGAAGAAGGCTCGATAATTTCTCTGCTCGAGATGCGCGGCATCGGGAAGAGCTTCCCGGGCGTACGCGCACTCTCCGACGTCTCGCTGACGCTCGAGGCCGGCGAAGTGCTCGTGCTCGTCGGCGAAAACGGCGCCGGAAAATCGACGCTGATGAAAATCCTTTCGGGCGCGCTGCGCGCCGACCAAGGAGCGATTCTCGTCGACGGGGCCCCGGCGAATATCCCCACGCCGCAAGCGGCGCAGCGCCTCGGCATTGGGATGATCTACCAAGAGTTCACGCTGGTTCCCGCGCTGACGGCGCCGCAAAACATCGCCCTCGGCGCGGAGCCCGTTCGCGCCGGGCTGATCGATGCCGGTGCGGTCCGCCGGAGCGCCCGCGGCGTGCTCGACTCGCTCGGCATCGAGCTCCCGCTCGACGTGCCGGTCTCGCGCCTTTCGGTGGGGCAGCAGCAGATGGTCGAGATCGCCAAGGTGCTGGCCCGCGACGCCCGGATCATCGTCATGGACGAGCCGACCGCGGCGCTCTCCGATCGCGAAATCGAGCGGCTCTTCGAGATCATTCGGCGATTGCGCGCCCAGGGCGCCGGCATCATCTACATCTCTCACCGGATGGACGAGCTGCCGCGCATCGCCGACCGCGTCACCGTGCTGCGCGACGGCAGCGTCGTCGAGACGCGCGCGGCGAGCGCGTTTTCGCCCGACGAGATCGTTCGAGCGATGGTCGGGCGCCCGCTCGACGCGCGCTTTCCGACGCTCCCCGAACTCTCCGGCGGCGCACCGGCCGTGCTCGAGGTGCTTGGCCTCGTCCGCGAGCCGGCAATACGCGACGTCAGTTTCTCGGTGCGCGCCGGCGAGATCGTCGGGTTCGCCGGCTTGATCGGCGCCGGCCGGACCGAGATCGTCCGTGCGATTGCGGGCGCCGATCGGCCCGATCGTGGCGATATTTCGGTCGCCGGGACGCCGCTGCGCCCCGGCCGCATCGGTGAGGCGATCGCCGACGGCGTCGCTTTCATCACCGAGGACCGCAAGGCCCAGGGGTTGGTCCTCGGCATGAACGTCCGCGAGAACGTGACGCTCGCGCACCTCGCGGAGTTCGTCGACCGGGATCTGCTGATCGACCTCGCGCGCGAGCGAGGCGCGACCACACGGATGATCGACGAGCTCCGTATCCGCACCCCGAGCACCGAGCAACTCGCGCGCAACCTCTCGGGCGGGACCCAGCAGAAAGTGGTGCTGGCGAAGTGGCTGCTGGGCAACGCGCGGGTCTTTCTCTTCGACGAGCCGACGCGCGGGATCGACATCGGCGCCAAGGCCGAGATCTATAAGATCATGACCGAGCTGGCGGGGCGCGGCGCCGCGATTCTGATGATTTCGAGCGATCTGCCCGAAGTTCTCGGAATGTCGCACCGCGTCTTAGTGGTCCGCGGCGGCCGGATCGCCGCCGAGTTCTCGCGCGCCGACGCGACGCCCGACCGGGTGATTGCGGTCGCAACCGGAGCCGCGGCGTGAACCAACGCGACCGGCTTGCGTACTGGCTGCGCATCGCGGGCGCCGTTGCGTTCTTTCTGGTGCTGGTAGCGGTGGTCGACTGGGCTTCGCGTGGCGCCTTCCTCGAGCCCTCGAACATCGTGCGCGTCCTGCGGCAGATCACGTACAACTGCGTGCTCGGGGTCGGCCAGACGTTCGTGATCATCACCGCCGGCATCGATCTCTCGGTCGGCTCGCTCGTCGCGCTGACCGGCGTCGTCGCCGCGCTCTTCGCCAACGCCGCGCATTTGAGCGGCTTTCCGCTGATCGCCGCGACCCTGATCGTTACCCTCGCGGTCGGCTGCGCGGCCGGCTGGGTCAACGCGCTGCCGGTCGTCAAGCTCAACCTTCCGCCGTTCATCACGACGCTCGCGATGCTCGAGATGGCGCTCGGCGCCTCGTTCATCCTCTCGCACGGGCGTCCGGTAGCGTTGCAAACCAACGATCTTCAGAACACCGGCATCGGGTCGTTTCTGCCGGGGGTCACCGGCGCGCTGCACCTTCCGAATATTCCCGTGCCGGTCGTCTGGATGGTGGCGATCGTCGCGCTCGCCTCGATCGTGCTGAACCGGACGCGCTTCGGGCGATACGTCTTCGCGATCGGCGGGAACGAAGAGGCGGCGCGCCTGGCCGGCATCAACGTCGGGCGCGTGAAGACCGCGGTTTATATGATCAGCGGCGCCTGCGCCGCGATCGTTGGATTCCTCTATATGGCGCTCTTCTCGTCGGGTTCGCCGCAGACCGGAACCGGCGACGAACTGCTCGAATCGATCGCCGCGGTCGTCGTCGGCGGCACGAGCTTAGCGGGCGGGCGCGGCAGCATCGTCGGCACCTTCTTCGGCGCACTGCTGATCGGCGTGCTCTACAACGCGATGAATCTGCTCAACGTCGATTCGTACCTGCAGAAGGTTCTGCTCGGCGCGGTGATTCTGTTAGCCGTCGTTCTCGACGAGCTTCGCAAACGCTACTTCGCGCGCTGAACCGCCGCGATTAGAACGGGAAGTCGGCTTGCGTGAGCCCGGTGTTCGTCTTGAGATTGGTGACCGACTCGTCGAGCACGTCCTGCTGCCCGGCGTAGAGAATCTGTCGTACCGGCCAGTGCGTCTCCTTCGAGAGATAGAGGATCATCTCGGAGACGCCGCCGTTCGCGGCCGGATCTTCGACCTTGAGGTCGAGGCGATCGGTCGACACGCCGCCGACCTTTCCGCCGTCGGTCTGCGCGAGCTTGCCGGGCGTCGTCGCGAAGTTCGCAACGATCCGCTGGAGGAGGCCTTCGGGAATCGTCGCGCCGCGCAACGAAACCGCGCGCGCATCGTTGATGTCGACCTTCAGGTGGATGCCCGAGAAAAGGCCGCCTTGGTGGCCGCTGATTTGATTCGTGCCGACCCAGACGCCGCCCGACCCCTTGCCGTCGCCGTCGAGGATCAACGTCTTCGCGTAGTGCGGCTTCATGAACATGTAGAGGTAGACGCGGTCCTGCGAAGCGGTACCCTTGACCTCGTGGACGTGCAGCGTCGCCGTGTAATCGTTGATCCCGGCAAACATCTGGTTGAAGGCATCGATCGCGGGCGCGGTATTTGCCGCCAGTGCTCGAGGTGTCGCCAGAGCGGCGGCGAGGCCCGCCGCGCCGAGCGCGAACGCAAACGATACCGAACGCTGAAGATTCACGAGTTCCCCCTCGAGGTCAAGACGGCTGCGGGTTGGATTGCATGCTCTCGTCGGTCAAGAGCGTGCCGTGCTTGCCTTCGACGCCGATCAGCACATCGCATTTTGCGTCGGCGGCGATTTCCTCGATCGTGCGGCCAAGCGGCGCGCCGCTATACTTCCCTTCGCGGAACGAGCCGAGAATGATGAGGTTGGCCTTCTCGCGTTTCGCGGCATCGAGAATGGCCTGCTTGGTGGATCGCGTTTTGATCGTTTCGGTGCGAATCGCGACGTTATTCTTGTTCGCGATCGCCTCG
Organism: Vulcanimicrobiaceae bacterium; assembly: GCA_049792675.1. Classification (GTDB taxonomy): domain Bacteria; phylum Vulcanimicrobiota; class Vulcanimicrobiia; order Vulcanimicrobiales; family Vulcanimicrobiaceae; genus Cybelea. Next base: position 5,776 of record JBARBD010000168.1, read on the forward strand.
GCGGCGCCGAGCGCGTCGAGCGCGGCCCGCTCTTCGATCGCCATCTCTGCGTCAGGCGGAAGCGTGTACGGCACCTCGATCACGTAGAGCGCGAGCAGTTCCGAGCGCTCGCCGCGCGCGAGCTTCGCCGCCAGCGCGAGCATGTGCGCCGAGTTGATCTCGGGAGAGAACGCGACGATCAGGCTGCCGACCATCCGTTCGAGCTCACTCTCGGCCTCGGCGGCGATGCGCTGCACGTGCGATGAAGGCGGGTGGAGCATCCACCAGAGCGTGTACCCGATCGCGCCCGCGATGAGCAGCGCGATCAGCGCGCCGGCGATGGTGACGTGGAGCTCGGAAGTTAGCGAGATCACGGCATCCCTCGCGCGCGCAGAATCAGCCTGAGGCGGTGCGCTCCCAACGCGATCATCGCGCCCCCGAGCACCACGCCGGGGAGAATTGCGAAGCCGCCGGTTCGGACGGAGGCCAGCATCTCGACCAGGATCACGATGCCGATGGCCGCGATCGCGAGCGCGAAGAGCCCGCGCACGAGCAGCACGTCACGTCCCCCGCGCGGCTTGGCGCTCGTCGCCGGCCTTGAGGTTGGCGACGTACTCGTCCATCAGCTCGAGCTCGCCGGCACGGCGTAGAATTTCGATCTGCGACTTCCGCCAATCGCGCTTCTGCGAGCCGAAGACCGGCAACTTTCGGTGAACGCGGTAGATCAGATAGAGAATCAGGCCGACCAGCAGCCATGTCGGGCCGAAGATGCGGCCGAGGGCGTGGGTGAAGAGCGTGAAGATCAGGATCGAGAATATCCCGATGAAGCCGATCACGGCGATAACGGGGAAGTCGACGCGCTCGCCGCGGAAACGCATTGGAATGTTGAGCGGGATCTTGAACTTGCGCGGGCTCAACGGGTCGGTGAGGCGCAAACCGATCAACCCCAGGAAGACGAACGAGTAGCTCGTCGCGGCGCCGAACGCGTAGAGGTCGGCGAGGAACGCGAGCCCGTTCTCGCCATGAAAGAAGTTCGCGTACAGGTGCGCGACGCGCGGAAAGAGCGCGGGGGCGGCCGCGAAAATCAGCTCGAGCAGCGCGACGCTGGTAAAGAAGATGATCGAGATCGCCGGCGTGCGGAACTTGCCGTGCACGCGCTGGAAGATCGAGGGCAGCAAGTTGCTGGTGCTCATCGCATAGGCGATGCGCGAGCTGCCGAAAACCCCGGAGTTCGAGGAGATCAAGAGCAGCACCGCGCCGAGCACCGGGACGTAGAGCGCTGCGAACGCGCCGTAATAGGGAACTTGGGCGGCGAGCAGCGCGACGGCTTTCCCCTGATTGTCGGAGTTGTTCGGAAAGATCTGCCAGAACTGGATAGTATGGCCGGCGGCGTTGGTGATCGGATGCCACGGCTGCAGCCCGAGCGCGAGGTTCGAGTAGGCGAGCGCGAAGATCAAGATCGTCAAAATCAGCGCCACCGAGGTGCGCGGAATGATCGAGGCGGGCCGCTGCGTCTCTTGCGCCGCCTGCGAGATCGACTCGAGGCCGACGAAGGAGATGATCGCAAGCGACGTCCCGAGCATCAGCTGATATGGCGACGGCCAGCTCACGTGCATCGTGTGAATCAGCAGCTGCGGACGGAACGCGAAGAGGAAGCCCAAGCAGAGGATTGCGCTCTCGCTCATCACGTCGAGCGCAGAGACGATACCATTAAAGGTCGTGCTCTCGCGCACGCCGACGACGTTGAGCAGGCAGAGCGCGACGACCAGTCCGAGGACGACCAAGAAATGATTCCACGGATGGGCCGAGTTGACGAGTCCGGGTATCAGCTGGCTGGAATAGTCGACCGAGGTCCAGGCGAAGAGCGTGACGTCGATCGTGAAATCGAGCAGCACCGCCCAGCCGGCGATGAAGCCGAAGATGTCTCCGAGGCCGCGCATCACGAAATACTGGCCGCCTCCGGCCACCGGATAGGTTGCCGCAAGCTCGGTGTAGGCGAGCCCGATGCAGACGTAGACGACGCCGGCGAAGAGAAAGGCGACGTTCGAGGCGCCCGCCGCCCACGCCAGGACCAAGCCCAAACCGACGAAGATGTCGGCGCCGACGTCGGAGTAGCCCCACGAGAACGAGCCCCAAGGCGTGACGGTGCGGCGCAGCTCAGGGTTGGAACTCTTCACGCTGATCCTAGAAGGCGTTTCGGTGTAGGCTCAGGCGCGAGCCGTCCAGCGTAACGATGTCGAAGCGCAGCTTCGCCGAGGGCGCGACGATCTGGGCGTAGTCGGCAGCGATGCGGCGCAGCGTCGCGCGCTTACGCGCGTCGACCGCCCGCAGCGCCGAGCCGAACCCCCGAGAATCACGGCGCTTTACTTCGACGATGACCAGCGTCGGCCCGTCGAGGCAGACCGCGTCGATCTCGCCGCCGGGAAGGCGCACGTTGCGAGCCAGCACGCGATAACCACTGCGGGTGAGAAAGGCGGCGGCAAGGTCCTCGCCCTCGCGCCCCTTGGCGCCGTTACCGGGCCGGTAGGACATCGTATCCGGTGGCCTGGACGTCGGTGAAGGCCTCGGAGGCTTCGAGCGAGTCGAGGCCAAGCGAGAGTTGCGCGTCGCGCACCCGTGCCCAGTTCGCACGGTGGTGGACGCTCGGGCCGTGGGTGCGCAGCGCTTCGATGTGGTAGGGCGTCGAGTAACCCTTGTGCAGCGCGAAGCCGTAGCGCGAATCTTCTCGATCGAGCTCGACCATCAGCGCGTCGCGGTGGACCTTCGCGACGATCGAGGCCGCCGCGACGACCGCGCAGCGTGCGTCGCCGTGAATCAGAGGCTCCTGCGGGCCGACAAACGACCGTATCCGAACCGCATCGGTGATCAAATACTCGGGCGCCGCGACGAGCGCCGCGATCGCGCGCTCCATCGCCAGCACGCTCGCCCAATAAATGTTGAGGCGATCGATCTCGGCGACGCAGGCGCTGCCGACGGCCCACGCCGTCGCCTCGATTTTGACGCGCTCGGCGATCTCGAACCGCGCCTCGGGGCGAACCTGTTTGGAATCGTTCAGGCCCCTGATCAGGAGCGGTTCCGCGGCGACGACGCAGGCGGCAACGACCGGACCGGCGAGCGGGCCGCGCCCGACTTCGTCGACGCCGCCGACCAGGATGAAGCCGCGCGCCCGCGCGGCGTACTCGAACCGGTGCAGGCGATGGAGCCGGCGCCGCTCGCGTTCGTAGGCGTTCTTTGTTTTACGCTGCTTCGACGTCATCGGGCGACTCCAGCGAGATGCGCCCGAAGGCGCCTTCGTTAAACGCGCGGATATACGATTGCGCGGCGTTGTGGTAATCGACCTCGCCGCCGCGACGCATGAACCCGCGGGCCGCGGCAAACGCCTGCAGGCTCGGGACGTTGGTGCGCGGGTGCCGTCCGACCAGCCAGCGGTAAAAGGCCTCGGCGACCTCCGCGGGGTCATAGAGAGCGCGCGGCACCGCGCCGCAGAGGGCGAGCTTCCATTGCGATGCGCTGCCGCCGATTTTCGGCGGCAGGACGCCGGGCGTGTCCATCAGCTCGACGTCGCGCGACAGGCGAAACCACTGCAGCTGTCGCGTCACGCCGGCACGGTCTTCGGTCTTTGCGGCAGATCTGCCGACCAGCGCGTTGATGATCGAAGACTTGCCCGAGTTCGGGATGCCGACCACCATGGCTCGCGCGATCCCGCGCGCGCGTTTACGCCCGGCCGGCGAATGGGCGATCGCGGTACCGACGCGGGCGACGCTGCGCGGCGCGCGCGCGTCGACCGCGAC
>JBARBD010000169.1:0-4885 GCA_049792675.1 Vulcanimicrobiaceae bacterium
CGAGAGGATAGGGGCGGTACCATTTTTCGCAAGGTCTTGATCGCCAATCGAGGCGAGATCGCACTACGCATCAACCGCGCGTGTCAGGAGCTCGGCGTGCCGACCGTCGCGATCTTCTCCGAAGCCGATCGCGAATCGCTTCACGTCCGCCAGGCCGACGAAGCCTTCTGCGTCGGGCCCGGCCCCGCGGCCCGCTCGTATCTCAACATTCCGAACATTATCTCGACCGCGCTGATAACGCGCAGCGATGCGATCCATCCCGGCTACGGATTCCTCGCCGAGAACGCACGCTTCGCCGAGATCTGCCGCGACCACGGCCTGACGTTCATCGGGCCGGATCCGAGCGTCATCGCTTTGATGGGCGATAAGGCGACCGCCAAGCGCGTCGTGCGCGATGCCGGCGTTCCGACCACGCCGGGAACGGACGTGCTCGCCTCGGTCGAGGCCGCCCGCGAAGCGGCGGCGACGATCGGTTACCCCTTGCTTCTGAAGGCGACCGCCGGCGGTGGCGGCCGCGGCATGCGCGTCGTCAACGATGCGAGCGAACTCGAGCGCGCCTACGCGGGTGCGACCGCCGAAGCCGAAGCGAGTTTCAAAGACGGGCGCGTCTACGTCGAGAAGCTGATTCGCTCGCCGCGCCACATCGAGGTGCAAGTTCTCGCCGACGAGATCGGCAACGTCGTTCATCTCGGCGAGCGCGACTGCTCGATGCAGAAGCCGGCGCATCAGAAGTTGATCGAGGAGACGCCCGCCGTGAACCTTCCGGAGCGAATTCGGACGACGCTGCACGAGACGGCGTTGCGCGCGTGCCGCTCGGTCGGGTATACGAATGCCGGAACGATCGAGTTTCTCTGCACCGGCGACGACGTCTACTTCATGGAGATGAACACCCGCATTCAGGTCGAGCACCCGGTGACAGAGATGGTCTATAACATCGACCTCGTCAAGGAACAGATTCGCATCGCGGCCGGCGAACCGCTCGGCTACGCGCAGGGCGATCTGGTCGCTCGCGGTCACGCGATCGAATGCCGGATCAACGCCGAAGATCCTCGCAATAACTTTGCGCCGGCGGCCGGAACCGTCTCGAAGCTGGTCTTTCCCGGCGGACCGGGCATTCGGGTAGACACGCACCTCTACGCCGGCGCGACGATTCCGCCATACTACGACTCGATGATCGCCAAGATCGTCGCGTTCGGCGACACGCGCGACGTGGCGATCGCGCGTATGGAACGTGCCTTGCGCGAGACGCTGGTCGAGGGCGTCCACACCACGATCGGACTCTGCCTGGACGTGCTCGCGACGCCCGAGTTTCGCGAGGGTCGCTACGACATCGAGTTTCTCCCGCGCGCGCTTGCGTCGTTCGGAGAGGCTCGCCCGGTCGGCCCCGCGACGCTGCGATGAGCTCGCGTCGAGCTGCCCGCGAGCAAGCGCTCAAAGTCCTCTACTCGGTGGTCATCGGAAATCGCGAACCGCAAGACGCGATCGACGAGGTCGTGGGTGAGGCGGCCGATGCCGAACAGCGCGCCTTCGTCAAGGAACTCACGCTCGGCACGCTCGAATATGCCGAACAAGCCGATCGTATCGTAAGCCCCCTCTTGGAGGGCTGGGCTATCGAACGCTTGCCGACGATCGACCGTTTACTTTTAGAGATGGCTACATTCGAGATTCATTGCCACCCCGAGATCCCCACGGCGGTCGCGATCAACGAGGCGGTTGCCCTCGCGAAGCGCTTCTCGACCGAGGATTCGGGGCGCTTCGTCAACGGCGTTTTGAGCGCCGTCGCCCATGCCAAGACGTAAACGCGGCGGGGGCGGACGCGTTTGGCGCGGCCTTTTGGTCGGGGCCGTCATGCTGGTGCTGTTCGCCGCGGGCGCGGTCGCCGGAATGGTGGCGGCGTACGCTCGCAACCTGCCGGATATCAGCCGGATGGCCGATTACCAGCCGGCCAGCACGACGCGCATCTTCGCGCGCGACGGCACGCTGCTCGCTTCGGTCTACAAAGAGAACCGCGTCTGGGTTCCGATCGCGCGCATCCCCGCGGTCGTTCGCAAGGCTTTCGTCGCAAACGAAGACCACAACTTTTACTACCACCACGGCGTCGATTTCGGCGGGATCGTCCGGGCTGCGTTCGCCGACGTCACCCATCAAGAGTTTCAGGGTGCTTCGACGATCACGCAGCAGCTGGCGCGGCGGCTCTTTCTCAATGACGAGGTCTCCGTCAGCCGCAAGATCCAGGAGGCGCTGCTCGCGATCGAGATCGAGCGCTATTACACCAAGGACGAGATCCTCGAGCGTTACCTCAACATCATCTATCTCGGCGCCGGTGCGTACGGCGTCGACGCGGCGGCCCACACTTACTTCGGGCGCGGAGTCGACAAGCTGACGCTCGCGCAGAGCGCGATGCTCGCCGGCGTCGTCGCCGCGCCTTCGGTCTACTCGCCGTTCGCCAACCTGGATCTCGCGCGGGACCGGCAGCGTCACGTGCTCGGCCGTATGGTGGAGAGCGGATATATCACGCAAGCCGAGGCCGACGAGGCCTTCGATGCGCCGCTCGGGCTGGCTCGTCAGCAGCTGCCCGGTTTGCAGGGCTACCGGTACCCATACTTCACGACCTACGCGATCGCGCAGCTCCAGCGCCTCTTCGGGAACAACGCCGTCGAGCAGGGCGGACTGCAAGTCTATACGACGCTCGACACGACCATGCAGCGCATCGCCCAAGATGCGGTCGCCTGGGGCGTTCACCAATCCGTCGCCGAAGGGATCGGCGCGCATCAGGCCGCGCTGGTTGCGCTGCGGCCGTCGACCGGCGAGATCCTCGCGATGGTCGGCGGCTCGGGTTTCTCGCTTACGAATCAGTTCAATCGTGCGTGGCAGGCAAGGCGCCAGCCGGGCTCGTCGTTCAAGATATACGATTACACCGCGGCTATCGATTCGGGAATGCCTGCCTCGGCGGTGGTCGACGACACGCCGGTGAGCTATCCGATGGGCGACGGGTCGTACTGGTCGCCGCAAGACGACGATCACAGCTATCTTGGCGCGATCAGCCTGCGCGAGGCGCTCACGCTCTCGCGCAACATCGTCGCCGTTAAGCTGGCGGAACGGATCGGTTTGGATCACGTTATCGACTACGCCCACCGAATGGGCATCACGGCCCCGCTCGAAGCGAACCTTTCGCTCGCACTCGGCTCGTCGGTCGTCTCGGTGCTCGATCAGGCGAGCGGATACGCGACGATCGCGAATCAGGGGCTGCACATCGACCCGACTCCGTTTCGCACCGTGCGCGACTCGATCGGCAGCGTCGTGCTTGACAACCGCGTCCCGGAGGCGAACGACGTCGTGAGCGCCGGAACGGCGTACATCGTGACCTCGATGCTCGAAGACGTGATCAAGCGCGGCACCGGGTATCCGAACGCGGTGATCGACCGTCCGGCCGCCGGCAAGACCGGCACGACCTCCGATTTTCGCGACGCCTGGTTCGTCGGGTTCACGCCCGACCTCGCCGTCGCGGTCTGGCTCGGGAACGACGACTATTCGCCGATGGTCGAGTCGTACGGGGGAAACATACCGGCTCGCATCTGGGCCCGATTCATGCGGGCGGCGCTCGCCGGCAAGCCGCCGCGCGACTTTCCTTTTCCGGCCGACGAGGTCGCGAAGGTCGCCGGTTGCGGACGCGGTTACGAATACTATTTGAAGGGCACCGAACCGTCGTGCGGCAGCTCGATCGATGCATACGATCCTGAGGCGAGCGCGGCGATGCCGCTGACGGTGGCGCAGCCGACGGTTCCGCCGGCCGATGCGACGCCCCCGCCGGTGATTCCGCCGACGCCCGAGCTCTCGCCCTCGCCGCAAGTATCGGCGACGGGAACGCCGCGACGCCTTCGTGAGTAAGGAAGCCGTTCTCGAGCTCTCCGTCGCCGAGTTCTCTCGGCGATTCGCCACCATGGTCGCGCGCCACCGCGCCCTGCAGCGGATCGCGATCATCGGCGAGATCACGCAGATCAAGCGCTCCCCCGAAGGCCATCTCAACATGACGCTCAAGGAGGGCGAAGCGCGCTTGAGCTGCTTCTCCTTTGCCAGCGAAGTGCGCCGCTTTCCGCCGATACGCGAGGGGCTGACGGTTCGCGCCGAGGGAAGCATCGAGGTCCGTTCGATTGCAAGCCTCTATCAACTTCGCGCCGTCGCGCTCTCACTGGTCGGAGAGGGCAAGCTGGCTGCCGAGATCGAGGAGTTGCGCGGGCGCCTTCGCGCCGAAGGCGCGTTCGACGCATCTCGCAAACGCGAGGTCCCGCCATTTCCACGCCGCATCGCGCTCGTCACCAGCAATGACGACGCGCGCGCCGACTTCGAGGGGCGCATGCGCGCCGACGCGCCCAACGTGGAAGTGCTCTTCATCGCCTCGCGCGTGCAGGGAAAGGGCGCCGACGTGGACGTCGCCGAGGCGATGGACCGCGCCTCGCGTGCTACCGTCGACGTGATCGTCCTCACCCGCGGCGGAGGTTCGAGCGACGACCGCTTGACGTTCAACCGCGAGGCCGTCGTTCGCGCGATCTTGCGATCGCGGCACCCGGTCGTTACCGCCCTCGGTCACCTTCGCGATCGCCACCTCGCCGACGAGGTTGCGGATCTCGCGGTGGCGACGCCGACCGCGGCGGCCGTCAAGCTCTCGCAGGAATGGCGGCGTGCCTTCGAGCGCATTCGGACGTTGCAAGAATCGCTCTTGCGCGGATTTCGTTCGGTGCTGGCGGGCAAGACGCAGAGCAACATCTTGGCCGGCGTCGCGCTCGGACGCGCCACCGCAAGTTTCATCGCCGCTCGCGTCGAGACGACGCGCGCGCTGGAGCGGCGACTCGAGCGCCGCAGTCCGGCAGCCTGGATCGCGCAGTCG
>JBARBD010000170.1:0-2324 GCA_049792675.1 Vulcanimicrobiaceae bacterium
CTTTCGCTGCGATCTGGATGTGGCGCGAGCCGCCGGAACCGATGACCGGGTTGGCGGCTGCCACGTCCGGCGTGTAGACGACCGTTCCGACGGTGCTCGGTGCGGAGAGGTCGGTGTTCATGGTGAACACGTCGAAGTTGGCGTGGTTGAGAATGTTGAACATCTCGCCCCGAAGTTGCAATTTGAAACGCTCGCCCAGCTTGAACACTTTGGACACACCCATGTCCCAGTTGGCGAAGCTCGGTCCGCGGAAGATGTTGCGGCCCATATTGCCCTGGCTTCCGAAAGCCGTCGGCGTAATCACCGTGTTTCTTGAGACATAGCATCCCAGATCATAACCATTGGGACCGCCTAGGTTATCCGCCGCGCCCACGCCACCTGTTGCATAAGCCTGAGTGACGCAGGCTTGCGCTGCGGAGGTGTTGCCGCTGATGACATCACCATTAGAGTTGAGGTTGAAGGGGGAGACAGTCGCATCAGGATTCACGTAGGGCAGTGGCGAAATCTGCGACCAGTGGATATTGCTGGCCGGCCCTGTCATATTCCAACGGTCGTTGTATTCGCCGGTGAGGCTGAGGTCATCGTTGAAGTCGCCAAGAGTGTAGGGCTCACCCGCCTGCAGATTCACAATGCTGGAAACTTGCCAGCCCTCCAGGAGTTGCGAGCGCGTCTTCATGGCAGGCAAGTCATAAGTGGTAGAGAGCGTGAAGCGATGGCGAATATCGAAGTCGCCGTTGCCGCGTTCTTCGTTGTAGTTGTTGCTGTCCGGCGGCACGCCAGCCAGGTTGCTGGTGGCCGTGTCGATGGCATGCGCGTAGGTGTAGCCCGCCAGGACGTACAGGCCGTGCGAAAAGCGCCTTGTCAAAGTGACTTGCAAGGAGTTGTAGGCCGAATTGGAGCGATTACTGAGATAGTTGAAAAAGCCAAGCCATGGGAAGCATGGTCCGCCGGTACCCAGGCCGCCCAAGTCAGTGACCGGACAATTGGTTACCAGAGGCCTGCCGTAGAGTTCGCAGTGATCGCAGTAGTTGGGATTGTTCGGGTCATTCTCGAGCGGGGAGAGCGGGTTCACCTGGTTGATGTCGGTCACACTATAAAGATGCACGCCGTGATTGGCGACGTAGGCGACTTGCAGCAGCGTGGTCGGATTGAGGGCTTGCTGCACGTTGAAGTTCCAATTCATCACGTAGGGGGTTTTCAGGTGCGGGTCGACGGCAAAGATGTTGCATTGGCTGCTGACGCTGCAGACGTTCCCCGAGCTAGCTGTATTGGGAAAGATCGTGGCCGACTGGTTCGGCGCCAGCCAATTGATTTGCGTGCCGTCGTTTGACTCCTGCAAGAAGGCTGTGATGGTGCCGGCGGGGTTCTGCTGAACCCCGTTGGCGTCGATGTAAGGCACACCGGTCGGATTCAGGTTGAGGCCGCCACCATTGAACATGAAAGTGCGAATGGCGGGTTGCTCATAGATCACGCCGAAACCGGAACGGACGACGGTTTTGCCAGTGCCGAAGACATCCCAAGCCAGGCCAACGCGAGGCGAGAGGTTGTTGTAATTCGTGGGGTATGGAGAACCGATGCCCTGGCCGACCTGGGTGAGTCCGCTCGGTGAGGATGGGTTGTAATTGGCGAGCAGGTTGCGGGAATCTTTGATCGGGTTAGTGATGTCATAGCGGAGTCCGAGATTAAGGGTGACGCGCCGGGTAGCCTTCACGTCGTCCTGGAAGAAAAAGCCCATGGCCCTCTGGCTGACTTGACGATGAGGATCTCCGTAGAGGAAGCGCCAGCGTTGGACATCGCCGTCCAGAAAATTCCAGAGATGGCGGAAGTCCACCCGGCCGCGGCCATAGCCCGCACGATAGTAGTCGACGTCTCCGTAGTGGAATGTGCCGCCGAATCGAAGCGTTTGTCTGCCGCGGGTGTAGGACGCGGTATCGCCGAAGCTATAGGTCTTGCTGGGCGTTGTTTCCAGGGGCCAACTGGAATTGCCGCCCATGTAGTTGAATTCTTCGCCGATGCCGATGCGGGGGAATCCGAAAAGCCGGGGATCGGAGACTCCCGTGTTCAGGCCGTACCCGCTCAAGGGATTGACGTTGTGATCGATGGGGAAAATGGCCTCGTTGAATGTGTTGTAGCTGAAGCGCGCCTCGTTGGACCACGCCGAATTTGGGCTGGAGGCCAGGTTCACTCCGAAGACCTGGGTGATCGGACTGGTGATCGAGAGCCATTCGGGGCGAAGTGGGATCGTGTCTTCTTCCGATTGCGTCGTATTACCGTAGATAAAACGCGCGCTCAGGACGTTCTTCTTGTTCAGAACATAGTCGGTC
>JBARBD010000171.1:0-5480 GCA_049792675.1 Vulcanimicrobiaceae bacterium
TCGACTATCCGCCGGCAAAGATTGCCGAGTACATCGCGCATCGCCAAATGCGCGAGGAACAGATTCTCGCAGCGCTGCGCGAAGGGCCGCAGACCATTCCGGACTTGGTGCGCCGCATCTATGGCGCGCAGCGCCACGTGCTCTGGCCGGCGATGGCGCGTCAGATGCTCGCCCACCTCGAAGCGCTGCGTGAAGAGGGGCGCGTCACCGCGGAACGGCTCGACCGCGCGATGACGGCCGAAGAGTCGGTGATGCTCAACCCGAGGATCGAAGAGCTCGCCGGCCCGGAGGAAGCCGCCGTCATCGTCGCCGAGCTCGGAGCGGAGATCCGGCTCGAGGCGCTCTACGCTTACCGTTTTACTGCGGCCGGACCGAAAGGAGAAACTTGAGATGCTCGCATCGCGCTCGCGGGAGTCCCTCATCCTAATCGCCCTGCTCTCGGTCGCCTCGTGCACGCAATCGAGCGGACCGGCGCTGCCTCCGCTGCTGCAGCCGCAGCAGAGCCTCTCGCCCAACAACTGCTACGTCGTCAAGATTGCGCCCACGACCGTGCAGGCGGCGATCACGTTCTATGGCTGGCCCGACAACGCGCCGCCCGGCAACGGCATCAAGCACCCGGTGCTGCACCGGCATGCCGGCGGCGACGGAACGTACTGCAACCCGACGACCTTTGCGACCGAGCGCAAGAACAACAAGACGATTCCCTACGGCATCAAGATCTACGTGCCGTTCCTCAAACAGTACTTCATTCGCGAAGACCTCTGCACGACGTCGGGCGGATCGCAGGGCAGCGGCAGCAACGGCTGCTACAAACTCTGGTTCGACCTCTGGATCGGCGGCAACGCGCACTCGAAGAAGAGCGCCGTCTTTAAGTGCGAGCGCGCGCTCACGCCGAACAAAGAAGTCTCCGTGATTCTCTATCCGCGCGACGGCCTGCCCGTTGCCAACCCCGGCCCGATTTACCGCAACAAGCCCGCGCCGAACGGCACCTGCGACGGTCAGGCGGAGGGCGGATCTATGCGCAGCACGACCTTGCCGAACTGATGCGCTGCGGCAATGCGCTCCACGGCCTCCTTCGCCTCGCCCATCGCGAAGACGCGATCGACGACCGGCCGAAGGCCGCCGTCGAAGCAGCGGAGCATCGCCGCAAAATCCTGCGGGCTCGCCATCGACGTGCCGAGCACGCTCACGTGCTTCCAGAAGAGCGGGAACATCTTGATCGTCGCGTCGCCGGTCGTTCCGCCGTAGACGACGACGCGGCCGCCCGGGCGAACCGCGTCGATCGCGCGTCCTAACGTCTCGCCGCCCGACGAATCCACGACGAGGTCGATCGGTCCGGCCGATCGCGCGACTTTGTGCCAATCCGCCGTGGTGGCGTAGTTGATCGTCAGATCGGCCCCGAGCGCGGCCGCCTTGCGCAGCTTCTCGTCGCTGCTCGACGTGACGATCGCGCGCGCGCCGGCCTGCTTGGCAAAGAGCAAGACGAACGTCTGCACGCCGCCGCCGATGCCGGTAACGAGCACGGTCTCGCCGGCTTTCAGCGCGCCGCGCGTGAAGAGCGCGCGATACGCGGTCGACCCCGCGAGCGGAATCGCCGCCGCCTCCTCGATCGAGAGCTCCGCCGGCTTGCGATAGAGATTGTCGACCGGCACGGCGACGTACTGCGCGAACGTTCCGTCGCGCGGCATCCCCAGAATCGTCGCGTTGCCGGCGTCCCAAACGCGCGGATCGTCGCCCCAAAAGAGCATCGGGTCGATCACGACCTCGTCGCCGACGCGCAGATCGGAGAGCACGCCGCCCAGCGCGGCGATCGTGCCGGCGCCGTCGGAACCGAGCGTCACCGGGAGGCGGATATTCGGGTAGCGCCCCTGCGTGATGAAAAGATCGCGGCGATTGAGCGCCGCGGCCGCGACCCGTACGAGCGCTTCGCCTTCGCCGAGCTCCGGCATGGGAATCTCGTCGACGCGAAGGTTCTCGGGCCCGCCGACCTCGTGCAGCCGAACGGCCTTCATGGCGCGGCTACTGGTGCACCGTGATGATGAACTTCACCGACGCCGGAAGAATGTTGAGCTGATCGGTCGGAAGATTGCCCGTCAGCTGCTCGTTGTTCGCACCGCCATAGAGCCCGCGATACGGAACCCCGGCATCGTAAAGCGTGAACGGACCCGAAACCGCGTTGAAGATGTTCGTCGCCGCGAGCGTGAAGTCCACGATGCCGAAGTTGTGGCCGATAGCGCCGTCCACGAGCGTGTAGGGCGGCTGGTTGAGCGTGTTGTTGCGCCCCGCGAGCGTGATCGCGGTCGACGCATGCCAGCCGGCCAGCGCCCACGTGAGCACGGCGGAACCTTGCTGTTGCGGAACCCCGAGGAACTGCTCGCCGCCGACGAGCGTTCCGCCCGAGGTCGGGTTGGAGACGTACGGCCCGAGCGCGTACGGATAGGCGACGTTGAGACCGTACGAAAGCGTCGCGGTCAGGTTGAGGCGCGGGAACGTCTGCTTGTAGCGTGCCTCTGCACCCTCGTAAACGGCGTTGCCGATATTGATCGGGATCACGTAGGCGAAGCCTTGCGCCGTCCCGCAGAAGCTCTGCGCGCCGCCGCCGGGATAGTAGTTTTCGATCGTATCGCGCAGGTTCGAGCGGTAGATCGAAACGTCGAGGTTCGACCGGCTCGAGAAGAGGTGCGAGAAGCCGAGCTCGTACTCGGTCGCGTGCTCCGGCTTCTCGAGCGGATTGCCGTTAGGGACGACGCAGTTTTGGTCGGGCGGTCCCAGCGCCGGATTCGGCTGCAGCTTTCCGTCGACTAGGACCGGCGGGAAGAAGTATCGCTCGGCGAGCAGCGGCGCGCGGAATCCGGTGCCGACCGAGAAGCGGAGGTCGCTCGAGCTGCCGAGATCTTGGCTCAACCCGAGCCGCCAGTTTAGCGTGTTGCCGAAGGTCGTGTAGTTCGCGTCGTAGAGGCCGCCCGACAGGCGCAGGCTGTTGCCGAGCTGCTGCGCGCCGCGGAAGAAATAGGAGTTGATGCTCTGGCTCTGCGTTTCGGCAAAGCCGAGGCCGGAGAGCGACTCCTGGCGCAGGTAACCGCCGAAGGCGAACTCGCTGAGGTCGAAGGTGCGCCCCCACGACAGGCCTTCGTTGTAACGCGTGTCGAGATGCGAGACGTCGTACGGCGAGACCGCACCGCCCTGGAAGTCGATGTTGTTGTCGGTCGCATAGAAGTCGGCCAGGAGCGTGCCGGAACCCAGCGGCGAGCGGCCGTAGGCGTCGTAGGCGCGAATGCTCTGCGCAAAATTGGCGTTTCCTTGGCCGACGTGATCGCCGAAGACCGGGTTGGCGACGGCGTTCGAAGAGCTCGCCGACGGCCCGAACGCACAAAGCGGACCCGGGCCGCTGAAGCTGCACGTCGAGTTACCGGCGATGCCGTTGAGCGCGCTCGACTCGTCGCGATTGTCGCCGAGCGTGAAGAGGCGAAAGCCGAGGTCGGCTCGTTGCGAGAAGTTGTAGTCGAGGTTGATCGTGCCGAGTAGCGCCGCGATCGTCGAGCCGAGATGCGTGTAGAACGGGCAGTTCGGCGTCTTGGTCTTGGTCTGCGGCCCGCAGTAAGCCGGCAAGTTATTCGATGGAACGACCCACGCGTATTGATCGACTTGACCCGACTGCTGATAATCGTTGCCGGCAAAGGCGTAACCGAGTTTGCCGATCGTTCCGGTCGCGTTGAGCCAGCTCTGGGTCGTGCCGTAGGAGCCGACCGAGGCTGAGAAGGCCGCGTGATCCTGCAGGGTCGGCCGCAGCGAGACCAAGTTGACCGCGCCGCCGAACGTGTTGCTCCCCTCGGAGTCGGTCGGTCCGAGTCCTTCGGTCACGTTCACGCTGTTGAACGCCGGGACCGCGAACTGAGAGAGGTCGACGTCGCCGGTATTGCCGTCGTTGAGCTGCTGTCCGTCGAGCGTAACCATCGCCTCCGACGGATCGGGTCCGCGCAGCGAGACGACGGCGGGCGTCGTCGGCGCGCCGGCATCGGGCCGCTGGACGATCACCGACGGCACGTCTTGCAGCGCCTCGAGCACTTGCGTGTACCCCAAGGCATCCATCTGGGCGCGCGAGACGACGGCCTCGGGGATGACGTTGCGATTGAGCGTGTATCCGCCATTGACCGTGACTTGGCCGATCGTTCGCAGCTTCGGCGCGTCGCTCGGCTCGAGCACGACGTCGACGCGCGCACCCTCGCCGATCTCGCCCGTATTGACCGTCACCGGCGCATAGCCGTGCGCGACGACCGTCAGGTCGTAGCGACCAGGCGGAAGCTGGATCGAGAAGTTTCCCTTCGCGTCGGTCGTCGTCTCGGCGGTCTTTGGACCGCGCAGCGTCAGCGCCGCGTGGGCGATCGGTGCACCGCTCGGGGCGTGCACCGTGCCGCCGATCAGGCAGCATGCAGCGATCAGTGCAGGCAGCATAGCCGACCGAAGTTCGATGCCCTCTGCGGACGAGGCCTCCCTGAAAGGTACGTCGTAGAAGCGACGGCTATGAATGACCGAGCCAGACGCCTGCGCAGCTTCTTTCGAGGGGTGGCGCGCGTCCAACGCAGCTTCGTGCTGGAGATTGGCCCGCTGCGCGCGCGCGGCGTTCCGGCCGTGCTGATCGGCGTCAGCGGCATCGTGCTGGCCAGCGGCCTGACGGCCGCCCTAGCAAAGGGAGCGACCCGGCTTCCCGAGACGCTCGGCGAAGCGCGCGGACTCGCCGAGGCGCTCAATGCCGGCTCGCGACGCCTGAAAGCATGATCGACGACGCCGGACTGACGAGCCTTATCCGCGCTCAAATCCCCGATGCGGAGGTCGGCATCTTCGATCGCACCGGGACGATGGATCACTTCAACCTGACCGTTCGCTCGCAGGCGTTCAAAGGCAAGACGCTCATCGAGCAGCATCAGCTCGTCTACGGCGCGCTCAAAGCCGCGCTTAAAGACGGGCGCGTTCACGCCGTCGAACTTACGACGGTCGTTTCAGAGAGTTAGAGGAAAGCATATGGCCGAGGAGCTCAAGGAAGAGATCGCGCGCGAGATCGCCGCGAACCCCATCCTAGTCTACGGAAAGGGAACTAAGAGCGCGCCGCGCTGCGGCTTCACGCTCGAAACGATCGAGTTCTTCGATCGCTTCGGTTACCCGTTCGAGGTCATCGATGTCCTGGAGAACATGCCCAAGCGCGACGCGCTCGCCGCGATGACCGATTGGCCGACGCTGCCGAAGGTTTTCATCGCCGGCAAGTTCTGCGGCGACACCGACGTCCTCGGACCGATGGCGCAGAGCGGCGAGCTGCAAGCCGCGCTCAAAGCAGCGTTCGGCGACGTGCAGCCTTCGCCGAAGCAAACGATCGAGCTCCACTAGCTCGTTGTTCGCGACGATCGTCTCGCCCGAAGCGCTGCGCGAGCGGCTCGACGATCCCGCGCTGGTCGTCGTCGATTGCCGTCACGCGCTCGCAGACCTTG
>JBARBD010000172.1:0-1877 GCA_049792675.1 Vulcanimicrobiaceae bacterium
CCTTTCTAAGAGAGAACGTCATGGCACTCGCGCGTCTTCGTTCCTATACGAAACCGCAGTCTCGCAAGAGATTTCGAGTTTCTGAATAACGAAGATTAAAAATGCGTGGGATGTTGCCATGTACCCCAAGCCAAGTCCACCACTAACCTGAGGATGCGGCAAGGGAGTCTCGTTCGGACCTCTCTTTCTCGAATTTTTCAGCGGGCATTGCCTGCTGTATAGCCGTAGCTTGCTACGTCTGATTTCCGCGCTGGTCAACTCCAGCTTAGCTGGAACGCACGTTCAACCTTGTCCTCGAATTAAATTTTGAGCTTCTGGCTACTAGCTTCTAGCTCCTAGCGGAATCACGCAAAATGGTTTGGCTAGAAGCTAGCGGCTAGCAGCTGGGAGCCAGTGCAGAATCGCATATCGAAGATATATAATGCAGGCTCCGGAGTTAGAAAGCAGGACCGGGCCTGTAGCTCAGGTGGCTAGAGCGCACCCCTGATAAGGGTGAGGTCGATAGTTCAAGTCTATCCAGGCCCACCAGAATCCAGGTTTCAAGGTGGCAAAGTTTCAAGGTTTCAAAGTCATTGAAACTTTGAAACGTGAAACTTTGAAACTTGCAGTTGGGGCTGTAGCTCAGCTGGGAGAGCGCCTGGTTTGCAACCAGGAGGCCACCGGTTCGATCCCGGTCAGCTCCACCAGATTTCGGCAGTTCAACTTGGGATCAGCCCCGTAGGGGCGGCCGATAATAGCCCGGCGCTTCAGCGCCGGGTAGGCGAGCGAAACCGGAACAAGTCCCGTAGGTACGGCACGAACTGCAGGAGCGCAAATGAGATTGATCGATGCCATCACAAGCTTAGGCGGACTGCTGGTCCCGATCATCGCGATTATTGTAGGCGGAGCAATCGCGATCACCGCGATGATCATCCGCCATCAGGAGCGCATCGCAAAAATCGAGCGTGGCATCGATCCCGATGCTCCGCCGCGAGCGTGAAGAATGGATTGGAAAACCATCACTGACGCGTGGATCGGGCTACGGTGCATATTCGGAGCTGCGTGGCCCATTGTGACTCGTCGGCCCATGCAGATTCTCATTCCGTTTAAGGGTGTGTACGTTGCCGGAATCAAGGTCCGGATATTCTTGCAGGCGCTGTATCTTTCGATCGCTGCTTTATTCTTTTGGCCTGTAGTTTTGAGGCTTGCTGTTAAGAAGTAGATCAGCCCAACGTTGGGCGTCACTACGACAACCGATTCCGTATCCCGGTTCATGAAAGTCGTACTGGCGCCGAACATTGGGTTGGAGGAATTCCAGAGTTTGCACACTCCGGAATAAGTAAGACCCATACCCGCACAAGCGGGGTAAGTGAAGATTGTTGACTTTAGGTTTTAGCTAATCGCTAAAGGCTAATAGCCAACAGCTCTTTCACGAGGACGATATTTGACAACTGAATAGATTGGGTAAATACAAGGCGACGTAAATTTTTATGAGTGCCTGAGAGAAGCTGCTGGTGCGCGTAAACGAATAATAGGCGTTAAGCGCGCGATGAGCAGCAATAAAGGCCCATAGAATTTAAGCGGCGCGTTCGGGAAAGTTTTAAGCTAAAGGCTAATTGCCAATGGCGAATTGCTTCTTCGAGTGTGCTGAGTAAATTTTGTGGTCAAGCTACTAAGGGCGCATGGTGGATGCCTTGGCAGAAGCAGGCGAAGAAGGACGTGGCAAGCTGCGATAAGCTTCGGGGAGCCGCAAGCAGGCATTGATCCGGAGATTTCCGAATGGGGAAACCCACGGAGGTGAACCCTCCGTACGGCGTGATGAATCCATAGTCACGCACGAGCGAACCCTGGGAAGTGAACCATCTCAGTACCAGGAGGAAAAGAAAGAAACCTCGATT
>JBARBD010000173.1:0-28067 GCA_049792675.1 Vulcanimicrobiaceae bacterium
GCACTGCTGGGCGACGAGCGCGCGCACCGCGCCGTCGCGCTGCTCCTGCGGCGCGCGGCGTTCGATCAGCAGTTGGAGCATCTGCGATTGCGCGTCGACGAGCGATCCGCGCCAGCCCCAACGCGTCGAAAGGTTCGCGACCGCATACCGCCCGGTCACGTAGAGCGTCTGCTCGAGGCGATCGGCAAGCGCGGCGCCTTGGCCCTGCCAGCCCGACGTGCGCAGGAGATAGCGCGCCAGCCGAATCTGGGTCGCGCTATCGAAGTTGTCTTTTTGGGCAACGATCTGGCCCAGAAAGTCGGTCCGCGGGTTGCTTTGCAACGAGAGTGCCCAGAGTGCCTCGAAGCGCAGCTGCGCTTTGCACAGCGTATCGTTCGCGCACCACTTGAAACGCCCGGGATTGGCGAGCGCCTGCGTCATGAACGTCACGGCGCGGCCGATCGCGCCCGAACCGACCGTGATGCCGTGCGTGCGAGCGAAGAGCAGCGCTTCGAGCGCCGAAGCGGTCACGAACGGATCGCTCTCGCTCGCGTTGGCGAACTCCCCGAAGCCGCCGTCGCTGCGGTGCAGCGCTAGCAGCTGCTGGAGGCTCGCCGTCGCCTGCGCGGCGGGATCGAAGTCGAGCTTCAGCCGGTACGGCTCGCGCAGGCGCCCCAATGCGCTCGCGATCACCAGACGCGCCGCCGCCTCGCTCGCCAGCGGAAGGGCGTCGGCGGTCATCCAGCGCTGTGACGGCACGACGAACTGCGGCACGATCGAGTTGGCCAACGTGATCTGGAGCGTCCCGCCCTGCAATGCAATCGGAATCGAGCTCTCGCCGCTCGTCGCGCCGCTCTCGATCACCGAATCGGTCGTCGCGCGATCGCTCGCGCTGAAGGGAACCTCGAACGCGTCGTGCTGCGCGCCGAGCGCGCTCGCGGCCTGGAACGTGCTCGGCGCCGGCGTGCCGACCGTTACCGGGAACCGGAACGCCTGCATCCCGGTCGCCGCCTGCTGCGTCGCCTGCCGGCTCTGCGGGCTCCCCTCGGCAAACGCGAGCGCGCCGGAAAGCTTCAGCACGAGGTCCAGCGCCCCGCCTGCGCCGGTCTGATTTGCAATCGAGACGCCGAGATCGAAGCGATCCCCGGGGCGAGCGAACTGCGGCAGCAGCGGATTGGCGATCAGCGGCTGGCTCGAGATGAACGTCGCATCGGCGGTGCCAAAGCGCGTCTTATCCGCTCCGAGCGCGACGGCCATCACGCGCCACGTGGTGAGATCGTCCGGCATCGTCAGCGCCGCGCTCGCATGCCCGGACGGATCCGTCTTGACGACGCCATAGTACGCGAGCGGTTGGAAGTTGGTGCGCACGCGCGTGCCGGCGGCGCCGGCGAGAAATCCTCCGCCATAGCCGAACCCCTTCTCGAGCGGCGCGGTCTGGGTCTTCAGCGTGACGTTCTCGCGGTTATCGGCGAAGATGGTCGAGATCGGCTGAGCCGCGAAGATCGTCTGCACCAGATCCGGCAACCGGTAGCCGGAGAGTTGCAAGATCGCGTCGTTGACGATCATCGCGACGACTTCGCCCGGCGCCGGCGCGCCTTTCTTATCGGTTACTGCGAAGGCGACGCGCTGCGAGCCGCCCGGCGCAACCGTCGCGTTCTGCGGCGCGATCGCTACCTTGAGATACCGGTCGGTCACGTCAACGTTGAAGCCCGTCATGCCGGTACGCGCCAGCGTATCGGGCGGATGCTTCTCGAGCGGCGAAGCGCGCCGCACGACGACCGCCTGGACCGCCGCGTTCGGCAGCATATCGGGCGTGACTTTGAACGTGGCGCGCACCGCACCGCTGACCCCACGCATCGTCGTGCGATAGATCGCATCGCCGCGCACGACCGCCAGGTAGACGTCGGCCAGCGCGAACGGCGACGCAATCAGCGCGGTTGCGGTATCGCCGACGGCGTATTGCTTCTTGTCCAGCTTCACGGCGACGGCGTTGGGATCGGTCAGGCCCCAGTCCGATTCGCCCGCGCCGAAAACGAAAACCTGAATCTCGGTGACGCTTGCGTCGCCGCGCGCGTTGGCGAAGTTGGCGAGCACGCGGTAAGGCCCGGCGTCGGCCGGCGTGAGCTGCGCCGTCGCGGGCTCGTCGCCCGGCGTGACGTCTGCGGTCGCGACCGTATCGTATTTGATGGCTTGCTGCGCGCTCTCGCCGCCTTCGACTTCTTGAGTCGCCGACGTGTAGGTCATCTTCTGGAGCGCGAGATGGACCGGGCGCCCCGTCACGGGCTTGCCGCCGGCGTCGGTGACGATGACGCGAATCGGCACCGGCGTTCCCGCCTTCCCAATCGCGTCGGAGGAGAGTCCGACGATCGCATCGGCCGGCAGCGCCAGGAAGGTTTGGGAATCGGCGACCGAGAGCTTCGAGACGTCGGTCGTTTCCATGTCGACGCGATAGCTCATCGGAAACGGCAGGTCGCTCGGCACCGCGACGTCGAGCGACGTCGCGCCCTTGGCATCCAGGGAAAGGTCGCGCTGCAACACGTCGCTATCGAATGAAGGGGTCTCTTCCGGGTAAAACCACTGCGGGCCGAACCAGAAATCGTCCCAGCCCGTGGGCTGCAGGGTCGCCACGTCGCGGGTCACGTAAGCGTGTGCGGTGCCGCCTTGGAGCGGCGCTCCGAAGAGGTAGGCGGCGACGACGTCGGCGCGCATGTTCGAGCCGGCCGGCGCCGATTTTCCGGCGAGCGTCAGCGTGAGCTTGAAGTTGGGCGGTTTGAACTCGGCGACGCGCAGCGATCCGCTGACGTCGTTGCCGTTGATGCCTTTGGCATCGATCGTATAGTATCCCAGCGCCTGTTGCTTCGCAAACGCGATCGGCATCGAGAAGACGCCGAACGCGTCGGTCTTGACGCGCCCGAGCGAAACCTCGTTGTTGCTGGGATCGACCAGCTTCACACGGTACTCGGCGTTGGTGTCGGCGACGACGCGATTGCCTCTGACGTAGTAGGCGATGCCGGTAATCTTGCCGCGCTCGCCCGGCTGATACATCTGCCGGTCGCTGAAGATCGTCCCGCGCGAGAGCGGCGCCCCGCTGGTCCAACCGCCGCTCACGTCGAAGCGCGTGAAGCCGCTGTAGTCCCACGTCGTAACGGTCGCGACGTCGCCGCCCTGTGCGACGACGAAGCCCAGATCGGGCGCCTGACCCGCCGGTGCGGAGGCCGCGCAGCGCTCGACGTCAACGCCGGAAAGGTCGAGCTCTCCGCCGGCGCCGGTCGTACCGGTCGCGCATTGCGTGGGCGGGAGCTTGCTCTGATCGTCCAGGCGATAGACCGTGACGTTCGCTCCGCCGACCGGCGCGCCGTCGTTGAGATGCTGGACCAAGACGATTCCGTGCGCGGGGAACCACTGCGCAAAGACGCCGAGGTTTGTCAGCTGCACGATACCGGTCAGCGACGGCGTGGAATCGGGCTCGTCGAGCGCCGTGCGAAAACCGTAGGCGACCGCGCCGTAGTCGCCGCCGAGCAGACGGCTCAAGGGAACGCGCACCGTGCTCTGCACGTTGCGCCGCGCGCCTTGCAGCGTAAACGAGTGCCACTTCGAGGTCTCCGGCAGATTCGTCAGCGCGTCGGCCGTGCCGAGCAGCTTCACCGGGCCGACGCGCGCGTACGCGGCATTGTATGCGTTATCGGGCAAGTTCGTCGCGTAAAAGTTGAGCGCGACCGGGGCGCGGGCCGGAATGATCGACGTTCCGCTCGGCGCCCACGCGCCCGGAGCGAAGCCGGAGGTGTGAATCGTCACGCTTTGGTCGTGCCCGAGGCTCTGACCGAAGACGTCCTTGACGCTCGCCGCGACCGTCGCCGTATAGGTCGCGTCGGGATCCAGCGCGTAGGGATCGATCGCAATCGTGCTCGAATCGTCCGAAACGGTTACCAGGTTCTTCACCGACGCGGGAGCGGGCGAGATCGTCACCGCTGCCGCGACCGACTTGGGATCGAGCTGATTGTTGAAGGCGATCGCCGGGTCGCCATCGGCAAAACGACCGCCGCTGTTGGGGCTGGGCACTGGGGTCGGCACGATCGTGAGAGCGCCGTAGGTCCGCACGCCGCCTTCGACGGCCGCGATCGTCGCTAGGTTTCCGTAGACCGGCTTGACGCCCGGCTCGATTTGCAGCGTGTAGGTCGTGTCGCCGTGCAGATCGCGCGTCGGCTGCAGGTCGTAGACCCAGGTATTAAGCGATGGGTCGAAGAGCTCGGCAGCGTTGCTTCCGGGGTAGGGCGTCGGTTGCGTTTCGAGCGTCGCGCTCACCGGAACGCTCTCGCCGCCGCCGACCAGCGCTGCGTTGGCCGCGAGCGAGGCCGCATCGACCGCCGCGTTGGCCGTGACCTGGAGCTTTGGATGCAACCCGACCGGCCCCGGCGACGGCTCGTCGTCACTCCCTTCGAGTTGCGGTAATCCGGTGAGCTGGAGCGGATCGGTTTCGAACGTCCAGGCGAGATCCTCCCCGAGCTTGTCGCCGTCGAGGTCGCGCAGCCCCGCACCCAGCGTTATCCGCACGCGCGTACCGACCGGCAATGCTTGATCGGCGACGAACCCGATCATGCGCGGCGTCAGCAAGGTAAAGTGCCCTGCAAGATTCGGCGCGATGCTGACGTGGCTGAGAATGTCGCTCGGACCCGGCCCGGAGAGCGCCTGGACCGGCGCGATCGGCTTGGCGAAGATCACGCGAATCTGCGCCAGGGTCTGGGCCTTCTCCGTTGGCGAGACCGAGAGGATCCAGGCCGGGAGCGTGGGCTTCGGCAGCGCTCCGACCGTCGCGAGCGGCGGCGGCGACGCCTGGCCCCCACACGACGCGACGGCGAGCATGGCGGCGGCGACGAAGGCGAGACCCAGCGAGCGCAACGGAGACCTCCTCGTCAGCAGCAAGAGGGCTGGCGCCGTCGTACATTCCCTTGTTGAAATGAAAATCTTTGCTGCTGCGATTCCCGCATGCGCGCTGGCCGCGATGGCCGTACTCTACCTGTGCGGCATCAACGCTGCCGGGCTGACGTCGCAGCGTGGATCGGTAACGTTCACCGATCGCAACGGCATCGTGCTCGGTACCGTCCTCGGCGCGGACTCGGCCCACACCGTCGGCGTCTCGCTCCGCCGGGTCTCGCCGGCCTTCCTCGACGCGATCGTCGCGGCCGAGGACGCGCGCTTCGCACGCCACGGAGCGATTGACGTTCCGGCCCTCCTTCGCGCGGCTCGCGACTTCGCGATCTTCGGTGAGGCGCGCAGCGGCGGCTCGACGATCGAGATGCAACTGGCGCGCCTCCTCCACCCGACGCCGAGCACGCTTCGCGGGAAGCTCGTACAGATCGCGATCGCGCAGCGGATCGCGATCGTCTCGAGCAAGCCGGCGATCCTGCAAGCCTACGTCAATCGCGTGCCGATGGGTGGAAATCTCTACGGCGTCGAGGCCGCTGCCCGCACGTACTTTGGAGAACCCGCGAGCGATCTCGATCTCGCGCAGGCGACGCTGCTTGCCGCAATTCCCAACGATCCGGCTCGCCTTGCACCCGACGTCGACTGGCAGGCGCTGCGCAAACGGCAGCGCTACGTCCTCCAGCGCATGGTCGCGCTCGGCGATATCGCGGAGGCCAATGCCGAGCGCGCCTTCGGCGAAGCGCTCCACGTCCGGCGTCACGACGTCGGCATCGCCGATGCCGCGCACGCGCTCTTCTTCCTCTACCCCAGCGCCGCCGGAGCCGGCCGCGTGCGCACGACCCTCGACCTCGCCTTGCAGCGCTTCGTCCAGGCGCAGACCCAGGACGTCGTCGCCGCGCTGGCGGGCTATCACGTCACCGATGCCGCAGCGGTGGTCGTTGAGAACGCGACCGGCAACGTGCTCGCCTACGTCGGCTCGCCCGATTACTTTTCCGACGAGGCGCTGGGGCGCAACGACGGCGTTCAAGCGCTGCGACAAGCGGGCTCGTCGCTCAAACCGTTCACGTACGAGCTCGCGCTCGAGCGCGGCACGATCCGCTCGACCACGATTCTCTCGGACGAGCCGGCAGCCTACGCGCTGCCGGGCGGAAGACTCTATCAGCCCGGCGATTACAGCGGACACTTCAGCGGACCGGTGCGGGTGCGCTACGCGCTCGCCAACTCGCTCAATCTCCCGGCGGTGCAAGTGCTCTCGCAGCTGGGCGTCGGAGCGCTCCTGGATCGGCTCCACGACCTCGGCTTCGTCCATCTCGACCATCCGGCTTCGTACTACGGGCTCGGCTTGACGCTCGGCAGCGGCGAGGTGAGCCTCTGGGAGCTCGTCCAAGCGTATGCCACGATCGCGCGCGCCGGTACGTTCGTTCCCCTTCGCCTCGTCGCCGCAGACGCGGCGCCGCGGCACGACGGAAGCGCCCCCGATTGGCAGCTGATCACCGATATCCTCGCCGACCCGCACGCGCGCGCCAAGTCGTTCGGCATGCACTCGGTGCTGGAGATGCCTTTCCCGGCGGCAGTCAAAACCGGCACGTCCTCGGATTTCCGCGACACGTGGACGGTCGGCTTCACTCACGACTACACCGTCGGCGTTTGGGTCGGAAACTTCGACGGGACCGCGATGCGCGGCGTCTCCGGGGTTACCGGAGCCGGGCCTCTCTGGAACCGCATCATGCTGCATCTCTACGATCGGCGCGACGAACCTCCGCCGTTCCCGCCGCCGCGCGGCTTCGTTCGCGTGCCAATTTGCGCGACGACCGGGCACGCCCCCGCAAGCGCGCGCAACGCCTGTCCGGCGATCGTGCAGGAGTGGGTGCCGGCGGACGATCTCGCCGCGGTTCGCCGAGCGACGGCGCCGCGCGACCCCGCACGCCTGCGTATCGTCTTCCCTCGCGACGGCAACGTCTTCGTTCGAAACGTTGTGGAGAACTCGCTGCAGGCGCGCGAACAACAACTTGCGCTGCGGCTCGCGAGCCCCCGCGTCAGCGTGCGCTGGAGCGTCAACGGAGTTGCGCTCTCAACCGACGCAAGCGGGACCGCGTTCTGGCCATTGCGCCTCGGCCGTTGGACGATCGAAGCCGCCGACGGATCGCAGCGCGACCGCGTAACGATCCGCGTCGTTCCGCCGCGAATTGGCGACCCCGGGTTTACCTACCTAAAGGTTCGCTAACTCGGGAGGCTCTGCCTAATACGTAAACTGTTGCAGCTGGCTAAACTGCGGCCCAAAAGCCCAGCCGGTGCGCGTGCTTGGATTGATGACCGGCGCCGGTTCCGCGATCGCGAACTTGAAGCCGGTGATCGTCTCGACGACGTTTCCGCTCTCGTCGTAGACGACGATCGCGCTTCCCTGGCTCCCGCTGCAGTAGAACGGATCGGTTACTAAGAAGAGCCCGTTGACGGGATCGTTCGCAATGCCCGCGCCGCTGTTGCTCTGCGACGCGTTCCCGGTGCACGGCAGCTGCACCGCGATGCCGTTCTTCTGGGCGAGGTTATAGAACTCGACCTGCGCGTTGAGCTCGGTCGTCGTCGCCGCGATCCCGGTGGTTGAGTCGACGGCCAAACCGTTGACGTAGCCGGAGCCGAACGGCCCGTTATTAAGCCCGACGAACTTGGTTTGGTTGCCCGTCTTGAGATCGATCAGCACGTTTAGCGGCGCTTCGCCGCCCACGCGCCCGCCGTCGGGCGAGAGCGCGACGACGGCCTGATCGGTCGCCGTATCCTGTCCGAACTGGGGCGCGTTGCCCAGACCGAAGAGATTGGGATCCAGGTGGAAGACCGTGCTCTTCGCCTTCGAGGCCAGATTCGCGACGACGACGTCGGGCTGGTCCTGATTCTGCAGCTCGATCGCGAAGAGCGCGCTGGTGCTGGTCGTCTGATTGACGCCGGCTTGGAGCACGTCGATGTCGGCCACCGGCGGCTTCCACTTCCCGGTGAATCTCTGTTTCGTCACCGGGTTCATGAGATTGTAAAACCGCTTCGCGTAGATCTTGCCGCTCGGAACGACGTAGCGCGTGACGAGCGCGACATCGCCGGCGAAAATGCCGTCCATGCCATACGACGTGCCGGCCGGCGTCTTTTTGGGAAAGGCCTTCGTGATCTGGCCGGTCGTTTGGTCGAACGTTTCGACGTCGGCAGCCGTCGCGAGCACGCCATCGGTGCCGTTGCGGTCGATGTCGAAGCCGAAGATCTGTCCGTGGTTCTTGGTGGTAAGCACCTTACCCAGGCCGGCCAAATGCTTTTTTGTCAACGGACTAACCGGCGCGGAGGGAGCCAGCAGCGACGTCGAAACGCCGCTGCCGCAGCCCGCCAGCGCACCGGCAATGGCGCAAAGCTGCACTCTGCGTAAAACCGGCCGCGAGATTCGCACTTTAGCTATTTGCTTTCCAAGACACGGAGATCGTTGTGATTGTCGTCGTTGAAATAGAGCTTCGTGTCGGCAGCGCTCGTCCCTGTAGCAACCATTCCGAAGATCGAACCTGACGCGCCCTTGTCCACGTTGCGAACGTCGAGCACTTTGCCTTGCGGCGTCAGCTCGACCATGATGTTCTGCCCGCTTGGATTGCTCGTGTTGCCGATCACGACGTTGCCATTGAAGAGCAACGCCGAACTGATCGGTCCGTCGAGCGGCGTGCCGGCAAAGACCAGCCGCGCGTCGGCGGCCGACGGGCCCTTGAACGTCATGCCGCCCTTTTCGACGACGATGCCGCCACTTGGAATCGTGCTAACGTTCGAGAATGCGACGACCGTATTGTTCGTGCCGTCCACGATGTAGAGCTGATCGCCGTTCGGGTCGTAGGCCAACCCGGACGGACCGAAGATGCTTCCCGGCTTGCCGTGATTCACCGCGAAGCCCTTGGCGATCACGTCGTAGGTAAACGTCGAGCCGAGATTGATTCTAACGATCGTTCCGTTCCCAGCGTTGCTTTCGTAGAACGCCGGGCTGGCCGACGTCGGCTGGGCGAAGATCTGTCCGAACGGGCGATCGAACGGCTTGCCTTTGATGTTGACTTCCAGCTTGCCGGACGCCGAGAGAACCGGATTATCGTTAGCAGAAAATGCCGCGGCCCAAATGTCGTCGGCCGGTCCGAGCGCGAGTGCGTTGCAGCCGAGCAGCGTCTTGCTCGACGAGACGAGCTTCGGTTTCGAGCCCGGCATCGGGTGCAGGGCGACGATCGTGAAGCCGGTGCCTTGGACGTTGCTTTTTGCGTTGAAGTTGCAGACGACCAAATCGCCCGCCGTGAAATCGCCGGCCGTCGCCGGGGCGACGGTGAGGCCGTAGGGATTGAGCTGATGGAACGTCGGATCGACGGTCGAACCGATGACGGCTTCCTTGGTCAGCTGCTTGAGAATCGAACCTGAGTTATCGGGTCGGGATTGTACCGTTTCGGGAGCGGAGAGCCCGGGCTGCGCCGGCAGCGTGCTGCCGGCATCTCGGGCACATCCGGCAATCGCTATCGCGAGCACGGCAACGGTGACCCGCCCACACGTACGTAGAGTCATGATTTCCTCCGGGGCGTGGTGCGAAGTGATTCCTCTACGCTAGCGTAGCGGCATGAAAGAATTCTGAAACGCCGTCGTTACGTCTCGGCAACCGTGGCGCGCGAGAATGGCGCGAATGCTAATCGACGCGCTTGCCACCGCCCGCCGCCTTTTCGAGTGCGATCGGCGGCGCCCGGCCGAGCCGCAGGTCTTGGAGACGCTCCTGCGTTTCGGCCAAGGCGCACTCGCATATGCGTTGAGAAGCCGCATCCGGATCGCGCTGCTGCGCCCGCGGGAACGCTATGCCGACGCGTCGCCCGCGCTCGCGCGCCTCGGAATCGACGTCGACGCCTGGCCGGCCCCTCCGGCCGGCCTCTTCGTGGTCGAAGAGCGGGCGCTCTATCTACGCTCGCGTAGCCCGATGACGGTCGCGCACGAGTTCGGTCACGCGCTCGACTGCGCGTTAGGAGGCGGCGTCTATCGCAGCGGCATCGATCCGCACGTTCGATCGCTCTTCGCCAACGCGCCCGGCTTCGTAACGCCGTATGCGGCAACCGGCGTCGACGAGTACTTTGCCGAGTCGCTGCGCGCTTACGTCGAAGCAAACGACCCGGCGTCCCCGTGGCCGCGCGCGACCCGCGCGCGCTTGCGTCACGCCGATCTCGGGATGTACGAATACGTCGAGCGGCTCTTCGCGTGCGACTTCGGCGAGCTGCACGCCTGCAGCAGCGTCGTCTCTATTTGATCGCGCGCACCTGCGCGGGCGTGACGCCGCCGGCGTTGTTATGCCACGCGCTTCGAACGTACGTGATCACCGCCGCAATCTCGTCGTCGGAGAGCAGACCTCCCCATCGCGGCATGATTCCGCTATACGACGAGCCGTTGACGTCGATCGCTCCGCTGACGCCGTTCTTGACGATCTCGATCACGGCCGCCGGATTCCCGGTAACGACCGTGTTGCCGGCGAGCGGCGGGAAAGCGCTCGGAACGCCCTTGCCGTCGGGCTGATGACAGCTCGAGCAGTTCGTGATATAGACCACCGCGCCGTCACTGGCCGAGGCGGGATTGTTTGCGATCGCACCCGATGCCGATGCCGCGGCCGTCGTGCCGCCCGATGTTTTCGCGCAGCCCGCGAGCGCAACCGCAACGGCGGTCGCGACCAGCAGCCGCCTCATGCCGGGGCCCGCGGGCGCGCACTCATCGCCCAGACGAGCGCGACGAGCAGGAAGTTCGCGACCAGAGAGCTCCCGCCGTAGGAGATGAACGGCAGCGTGATCCCGGTCAGCGGCAAGAGGCCGATCACCCCGCCGACGATGATCACGACTTGGAAGCCCAGCGTCGCGCCCAGGCCGGTCGCGAGAAGTTTCGTATAGAGGTCCGGCTGTTCGAGGCCGGTCGCGAAAATTCGCCGGACGAGATCGAGGAATATCCCCAAGACGAGGAGTGCGCCGATCACTCCAAACTCCTCAGAGAAGGCAGCGTAAACATAATCGGTCTCAACGTCCGGAATAAATTCGGGATGCCCGAGCCTGTATCCGCTGCCGAAGAGACCGCCGGCCGCGAGCGAGTAGTACGCCTGCGAGGATTGATACCCCGCGCCGAGCGGATCCGAGAACGGGTTGCGCCAGACGGCGACGCGCGTCTGCACGTATGGGTAGTGATGCATCGCCCAGAGGGCACCGGCCCCGAAGAGCAACGCTCCGAAGAGCACGATGTCGAGGCGCCGGGTTGCGACGAAGAGCATCGTCGCGAACGTCGCGAGCAACAGCGTCGCCATGCCGAGGTCGCGCTGCACGACGAGAATCGCCATCGAGGCGCCCCATCCGATGAAGAGCGGGCCCAGGTATTTGAGGTTTGCGCGCAGCGACCACGGGCGCGCGTTGGCGATGACGTCGGCCATTTCGGCGAGATACGCGGCCAGGAAGAGCACGATGAGGAGCTTGATCAGCTCGATCGGCTCGTACTGGACCGGGCCGAGCTTGATCCAAAGCCGCGCGCCGTTGACCTCCTGGCCGAAGACCAGCAGGAGCACGAAGAGCGCGAGCGAGGCGATCACCCACAGGTACTTGAACGACGCGAGCCGGCGAAAGTGCGTGAACGCCGGCGCCGCCGCAATCGCGAGCGCAAACGAGATCAGCAGCCACACCTGCTGCCGCTGCGCGAGGACCGGCGAGAGACGCGCGACCATGGCGAGCCCGAGCGCCGAGAGCACGACGGCCAGCGCCGGCAGCGCGTCGTCGCGGACGCTGTTGGCCGGCTGCCACAGGACCCAAAGAATCGCGAGCCCTCCAAGCGCCGCCAGCATCCACCACGGCCCGATCGCGTGACGCGGCGCGAAGGAGAGGATCAATGCGGCAACGACGAGCGCTCCCAGCATCGGCAGCACGCGCCGGAGCGCCACGCCGATCAGTGGACGTATACCGATGCGATGAAAAATGCGATCCCGGCGACCGCCCGCGCGACCGCCGGACCGAATCCCGCAGGCTGGACGTCCACGACGCGATGCGTCTGCGGTTCCGGGGCGTCGTCGTGCTCGAAGCGAGCGATCAGCACGTGCTCCTGCGCATCGCCGTTCTCGCGCGGTGCGAGCAGAAGCCGGCAATCGGCTTCGTTGCGGACGCGCCGGCCGAGCAGAACGAGCACGTCGCCCTCCTCGAGCACCGTGCTCGAAACGGTGACGTCGAGCACCGGCGCGGCGGCGAAGGCGCGCGCCAGCAGCGGCATCCGAAGATCGTCGAAGAGATCGTCGCCGGAAAGCGCAACCATCTCACGGTCGCGCACCAGGTAGGCGGCCGTTGCGCCTGCGTGCATTACGTAGGCGCGACCGTGCACGACCAGGACGGCCGTCAGCGACGACGCCGCCGTGACGTAGTCGTCGTGGCTTGCGGTGCTCGCAAACAGATCGCCGTTGACGCGCGTCAGCACGGCGAGCATCGCGGTGGCGGCCGACTGCGGGCGGTCGATCGCGCGCCGGAAGCGGGCGCTGCGAACGCGGCGATCGCACTCGATTCGCAGACGCGCGAGCAGCGCGGACTCGGTCGCAACGCCGCCGACCGATCCGAACCCACGCGCGACCGCCAGCAGCCAGCTGCGCGGTCCGAGCTGGAGGCTCAGGCACGAGGCGCGGTCGCCGCGAATCGCGAGCGTCATCGCGGCTCCACGGCGGTCACGAGGATGCGGGTCGTTCCGACGTCGATCTCGTCGCCGCCGCGAACCTCGATCGCTTCGGTGACTCGGCGCCCGTTGAGAAACGTACCGTTGCTGCTCTTGAGGTCCTCGACGTAGACGACGCCGTTGGCACTGGCGAAGCGCGCGTGGCGCCGGCTCACTTCGGCGTCGCGCAAGACCAGATCGGCTTGCTTGGCGCGACCTAACTCAAAGGGCGGATAGCCCCGGTGCGGATGTCTGCCATCGGGCTGCAGTACCTCGAGGTCGACGCGCATCGGCACCAGGCCGCCGATCTCTGCCGCAGCACGCACGCGCGGACGCGCGCCGAGCAGCGCGACGAAACCGAGCGCGACCGTAATCGCCAGCGATCCGGCACGCATCTGCCAGTCGAAGCCCGCGACCGCGCCGGCCGGCGTCATTCCGCCTCGAATCTCATCCGCGTCTTTCCAAATGACAACTCGTCTCCGTCGCGCAGCGACTCCCGCTCGACCCGTCGCCCGTTCACGAACGTTCCGTTGGTCGAACCGAGGTCGCGTACCACCGGCTCTCCCGAGCCGACTTCCACGACCGCGTGCGTACGTGAAACGCTGGGATCGAGGAGGAGAATTTCGCATTCTTCGCTGCGGCCGATGCGGCTCTTCCCTACCAGCGAGTATACCCCGTCTGGGGGTACGCCCTCGACCGTCCGGAGCCGAAAATGAGGCTCGGCGGCCTCCCCCGCGCGCTCGATTTCGATCGCGCCGACCGGGACGCTGGGGCGCGCTGCCAGGCTGACCTGCACGTCGCCGGCGAAGCCGACCCCGACGCGTTCGGCGAGGTCGCGCAGCAGTTCGGCCCAGGCGCGCTCGAGATAGGCGCGATGCTCGGCCAGGCGCTCGTAGTCTTCCGGGCTGATGTAAACGGCATACCCGGCCGGCGCCATCAGGCCACCGTCCTCGCCGCGCGTTTGCGCCTCCATCGTAGCGACGAGCTTGCGGGCGATCTGCGCCGGCTCTAAGTCGCTGGGGAACGTCTTGGCAAAAGCTCGCTCGATGAAGGCCGCGCACGCTTGCTCGATTTTCGAGAAGAAGCTCACGAGCGGCGCTCGACCCGCGCGATATAGAACCCGTCGCGCCCGCCGATGCCGGGCGGCACGAGCACGTCGCCGGCGCCGGTCAGCAGGGAGCCATAGGCCGCGGGTATCAGGCCGCGGTCGAAGTCATGTCGCGCTAGAAACCAATCCACTACTTCGGTCGTCTCGCGTGGATCCGTCGAACATACAGCGTAGACCAGCGCGCCGCCCGGGTAAACGTGACGGGCCATCTGCTCGAGCAAGGCTTGCTGCGTCAGCGCCAGGCGTTCGCCGTCGGCCGCCTGCTTCTTCCAGCGGGCCTCGGGGTGGCGGCCTGCAACGCCCAGGCCGGAGCACGGCGCATCGATCAAAATGCGGTCGAAGCGCTGATCGGCTCGCAGCACCTCATGCGTCGCGTCGCCGATCACGATGCCGGCCGCGACGCCGGCCTCTTCCAGCCTGCGGCCCAGCGTCGCCGCCTTGCGCGCATCGCGTTCGATGCAGAGCAGCATGCCTTCTCCGGCGAGGCGGGCACCAATTTGCAGCGCTTTGTTTCCGCGTCCGCTGCCGACGTCGAGAACCGCCTCGCCGGGTTGCGGGCCGAGAACGTCAACGACCATCGCCGAGCTCTCCGACTGGACCCACCACGCGCCGCCGGCGGGCGGGCGCGCCGAACCGCGCGGAACGAGCAGCGCCTCTGCTACGAAATCGGAAGGGCTGGCCTCGATACCCGCCGAGCGAAGCGCCTCGATCGCCTCTGGCGGACTCATCTTCAACGCGTTCACGACGATCGCGCCCTGCGCCGGGTCGTTGACGCCGGCGCAGATCGCCTCAACCTTGCCGTCGAAGACGAGACGCCACTGGCGCACCAGCCAGGTCGGCAAGGAGTAACGGGTCCCCAAGTACTCGTCCTCATCGTCGAAGAGCTCGCGTTGCGGGTCGCCGGTACGATCGCGAAGGAAGCCGCGCAACACGGCGTTCGTGAGGTTCGCAAGGCCACGATGACCGTATCGCTTCGCGAGATTCACGAACTCCGATACGGTCGCATACGCCTCGGCACGCGTGTAGATCAACTCGTACGCAGCGAGGCGGAGCAGCTCGCGGATCGCGCCGGTGGAGCCGAGCGGAGTCGAATCGCCCTGCCGTCCCCCGATGAACGGATCGAGATACCAGTCGAGCGCGCGCCGCATTTTGATCGCGCCGTATGCCAGCTCGGCAGCGAAGGCGCGGTCGCGCTCGCTCAATCGCGCCTCGCGAACGCGGTAGTCGAGCGAGGCTTGCGCGCCACGCTCCACCGCCGTCCCACCCGGCGGCGGAAAGACGTCGCGCACGACGCGCAGCGCGACTTCACGCGCCGTCACGGGGAAACCCGTTTGGTCGTTCGGAGCCGCTCGAACGCTTCGCCGGTCATCCGTCCGCGGTTGGGCGCGATCAGCTCGTCGATCGCGAGGCGGCCGTCGGGAGCGACGTGCGCGCGGAGGATTTTGACGCTCTCGCCGTCGATGGTTGCGCGCGCCGCGGGTTGAGGCGAAAAGGCTCGCACGGCCGCAACGATGCGTTGCGGCGGCCACGTCCAGTCGATCGTGAGATCTTCCTTCGCGATCGGCCGCGTCAAGCTCGGTTCACCCGTCTGCGGAGTGTGCGACAGCACGCCGCGCTGCGCGATTTCGAGGGTCTCTGCTAGCAACTGCGCGCCGATGGCGGCGAGCCGGTCGTGCAGCTCGCCGTACGACTCGCCGGATTCGATCGGAACGCCTCGCTGCAAGACCAAGTCGCCGGTGTCGAGGCCGGCATCCATCAACATGATGCTGACGCCCGTCTCGCTCTCGTCGTGCAAGATCGCACTCTGGATCGGCGTGGCGCCGCGGTACTTCGGGAGCAGCGAGGGGTGAACGTTCAGGGCGCCGATCCGCGGCAAGTCGAGCAGCTCCTTGGGAAGAATCCGCCCGTACGACGCGAGTACGAAGAGATCGAAGCCTTCGCCCGCGACTTCGGCTGCGAACGCGCGCAGCCGCTGCGGCTCGTAAACGCGCAAGCCTAATTCGAGCGCGGCAACTTTGACGTCGCTCGGCCGCAGGCGCATCCCGCGCCCGGCCGGGCGATCGGGCTGGGTGACGACGCCGGCGAGCTCGGTCCGCGCGGCGGTTACGCGCAGGCTCGGCACCGCAAAGGCGCTGGTGCCGAGAAAGAGCGTCTTCACGCCTGGGCGGCTTCCGCCGTCTCTTTCTCCTCGTCGCTTTCGGCCGGGCGCAAGTTCGTCGCGCGGTCGATGTAGAGCGTCCCGTTGAGGTGGTCGATCTCGTGTTGCAGGCACTGCGCGAGCAGTCCCTCGCCCTCGATTCGAATCTTCTGGCCGTAGCGATCGAGGCCGCTGACGACGACGCGCTCGTGTCGCATGATCTCGCCGACGTAGCCCGGAACGGAGAGACAGCCCTCGCGCAACTCGACCTCGCCTTCGCCCTTCTCGAGCTTCGGATTGATGACGACCGTCGGCTCGTGCTCGTCGTCGTGCACGTCCATCACGAAGAAGCGCTTCGAGATGTTGACTTGGGGCGCGGCCAGGCCGACGCCCGGCGCGGCGTACATCGTCTCGAACATATCGTCGATCAGCTGCTGGAAGAGCGGCTCCCGAATCTCCTTCGGGTCGACCTTCTTGGCGACTTTGCGCAGCGTCGGATGGCCGTCGGCAACGATCTCGCGGATATAAGGCATTTCCGTGCCCCGATTCGGCACTCGGGGCGACTACTCTGCTTCGCAGTCGCCCGTTTACTCCCGGCCCGGCCGCGGCCGGTACGCTACGGCGACGTGCGGAAGGAACTCACCAGCATGTGCGGGCTGCAGCCGGTTCCGCCATCGTTCCAGAGCAAGCTCACCGACTGGCTCGGCCCGATGACGTAGCTCGGCGGCAGCGACGACGCGTAGTAGACCGGATTCGAATACTTCGGCGTCGCGTGCGGACTCGGGATCTGCGATTTGCTGATTCCAAAGAAGACGGACGTGAAGGTTTGCGCGCCGTTGGCCTGCACCAGGAAGAAGTTAAAGGAGTTGCTGGGCGGCAGCTGACCCTTGGTCGAAACGTAGACGTTCCCCAACGCCGGCGGAGCGTGTTTGGAGTTCGGGATCGGGTAGAGCACCTGCAGTTGGTTGGCGCTCGGCGGCCCCCCGCAGTTGGTTCCGACGCCGGGTGGCGGATTATTGTTGCCGCTACTGCCGTTACAGGCGGTTAAGAGCGCTGTGCCGGCAACGGCGGCGGCAAAAACGCCGATTGACTTTTTCATAGCTCAAACATCCTCGTCGCCGCGTCCGGACCCTGCCGGACGGGATGGGAATTGTCTTAAAGAATGTACCCCGAAAGGTCGGCATTCCCGACGACGTCGGCCAGGCGCTCGCGGACGTAGGCCCCGTCGATCACGACCGTGCCGGTCTTCTCGGGCGCCTCGAAGCTGATATCTTCCAAGACGCGTTCGAGGACGGTGTGCAGCCGGCGAGCGCCGATGTTCTCGGTTTGCTCGTTTACTTTCATCGCGTAGGCAGCGAGTTGCTCGATCGCGTCGCTCCGAAAGTCAAGCGTCACCCCTTCGGTTGCAAGCAGTGCCTTGTACTGCTCGACGAGCGCGTTCTTCGGTTGGGTCAGGATCGTTTTGAAGTCCTCGGCGGTCAGCGAGTCCAGCTCGACGCGGATCGGCAAACGCCCCTGCAGCTCGGGGATGAGATCGGAGGGTTTGCTAATGTGAAAGGCGCCGGCCGCGATGAAGAGGACGTGGTCGGTCTTGATCGTGCCGTGCTTGGTATTGACGGTCGAGCCCTCCACGATCGGGAGGATGTCGCGCTGCACGCCTTCGCGCGAGACGTCCGGGCCGCCCCGCTGATTCGAGCCGGCGACCTTGTCTATCTCGTCGATGAAGATGATGCCGTCTTCTCCGGCACGGCGCAGCGCCTCGCGTTTGACCGCGTCCATGTCGATAAGCTTCGCCGCTTCCTCCTGCTCGAAGATGCGCAACGCCTCGGCCACCGTGACGCGCTTCTTCGTGCGCCGCTTCGGAAGGATGCCGCCGAGCATCTCGCCGATGTCGCCGCCTTGGTCGACGCCCCCGATCACGCCGATCGGCAAGCTCGCAGACTCTTCGACTTCGATCTCAATCAAGCGGACGTCGTAGAAACCGCGCTCGAGCTCCCCGCGCGTCTGATCGCGCACGCGTTGCGCTTCGGCCGAGGGCACGGTCGATTGCGGCGGCGGCTGGTGTGCCGAGAAGCCGCTGCCGAAGATGGATCCCAACGCCGTTCCCAGCGAATTGCCCTGTTGCGACGAGGGCGCGCGCGTCTCGGGGTGGAGAACGTCGATGACGCGCTCGATCGCCTGACGAGCCGCAAGCTCGCGCACCTCGCCGCGACGCTCGTCGGTTACAGTGCGGATCGAGTCCTCCACGAGGTCGCGCACCATCGACTCGACATCTCGCCCGACGTAGCCGACCTCCGTGTACTTGGTCGCCTCGACCTTGACGAACGGCGCGCCGACCAGCGCGGCGAGGCGCCGCGCGATCTCCGTCTTGCCGACGCCGGTCGGGCCGATCATCAAGATGTTCTTCGGCGTGATCTCCTCGCGGAGGTCTTCTCTCGCGCGCGCCCGCCGGTAGCGGTTGCGCAGCGCGATCGCGACCGCCCGTTTGGCACGGCTCTGACCGACGATGTATTTGTCGAGAGCTTCGACGATCTGGCGCGGCGTCAGCGTCGCCGGGTCGAGGGTCGTTGTGAGCGTGCTCGTCACGGCAGGCTCTCCACGGTAATATCGCTGTTGGTGTAGATACAGATCTCGGAGGCGATCTCGAGCGCCTTGCGCGCGATCTCGTCTGCGGAGAGCTGGCTGTTGCGGACCAGGGCAGCGGCCGCCGCCTGGGCGTAGGCGCCCCCGCTGCCGATCGCCGCGATGCCTTCGTCGGGTTCGATCACGTCGCCCGTTCCCGAGAGTATGAAGAGATGCTCCGGGTTGCCGACGATCATCAGCGCCTCCAAGCGGCGCAACACGCGATCTTGGCGCCAGTCTTTGGCGAGTTCGACTGCGGCTCGGGTCAGATCTTTGAACTCGCCGAACTTCGCTTCGAACTTCTCGAGCAGCGTGATGCCGTCGGCGGCCGAGCCGGCAAATCCGGCAAGGACTCGGCCGGAAGAGATCTTGCGAACCTTGCGGGCGCCGTGCTTGACCACCGTCTTATCGAGGGTCACCTGGCCATCGCCGGCCATCGCGAGCTTGCCGTCCAAGCGAACCGCCAAAATCGTGGTAGATCGGATCATATGCTCCCTCGATTACCCTACCGGTGCAACGAGGGTTTCAGCCGCGAAGGCTTCGATGGCAACCAAGGCACGCTCGGCCAGGATCCGGCGCCGCTCGCGTTTTCCCATCGGCAGGCCCTCCGGCGGCGTAAACCAGGCCCACGTCACGTTGGCGGGTTGAAAGTCTGCCGTCTGGCGATTCTGCAGGTGTGCGACGACCGCGCCGAGCGCGGTATTGCCGGGGATCTCGACCGGCGGCCGGCCGAGGATCTGGCGCGCGGCGTGCAGTCCGGTCATCGCTCCGCACGCGGCCGCTTCGACGTACCCCTCGGCGCCGGTGATCTGACCGGCGAAATAGAGGGCGCGGCTTCCTCGCAGCTTGAGGTGTGCGTCGAGCAGGCGCGGCGAGTCGAGGAACGTGTTCCGGTGCATCACGCCCAGACGCCACCACTCCGCCCGCTGCAGTCCGGGCAGCTTACCGAATGCCTCGCGCTGCGCTGGCCACGAAAGCCGCGTCTGGAAGCCGACGAGATTGTAGGCGGTGCCCTCGGCGTTCTCTTTGCGCAGCTGCACGACCGCGTAGGGCGTCATCCCCGTGCGCGGGTCGCGCA
This sequence comes from Vulcanimicrobiaceae bacterium, assembly GCA_049792675.1. Taxonomy (GTDB): domain Bacteria; phylum Vulcanimicrobiota; class Vulcanimicrobiia; order Vulcanimicrobiales; family Vulcanimicrobiaceae; genus Cybelea. Next base: position 19,534 of record JBARBD010000173.1, read on the forward strand.
AGCCGACCGGCTTTAACGGCCCGTAGCGAAGCGTGTCGTCGCCGCGGTCGGCGAGCTCTTCTATCGGCAGACACCCCTCGAAGTACCGCGTCTCCTCGAAATCCTTGGTGCGGTGACGATCCAGCGTGCGCAAGTCGGAGAGGAAGCGCGCGTAGCCTTCGCGGTCGAGCGGAATGTTGAGGTAGTCGTCGCCGTCGCCCTTTTCGTAGCGCGATTTGCGATACATCTGTGACTCGTCGACCGAGTCTGCGGCCACGATCGGCGACGCCGCATCGAAGTAGTGCAGGCGCTTTGCGCCGTCGCCGGTCGCCGCGAGCAGCCCGTCCAGGCCGGCCAGAAACTCGTCGCCAGGCAGCGGTCCGCAGGCCACGATCGCCGGCCGGTCGGTCGGAATCTCGCGCACCTCGCACCGATGCACCGCGATACGCGGTTCGGCGGCGATCCGCGCCTCCACTAGCGCCGCGAATCGATCCCGGTCGACGGCGAGCGCGCCGCCCGCCGGAACGGCCGTCTCGCGCGCCGAGGTCACGATCAGCGAGCCGAGGCGCGCGAGTTCCTCCTTCAAAAGGCCGACCGCATTCTCGAGCGCCGCGCCGCGCAGCGAGTTGCTGCAGACGAGCTCCGCGAACGCGCCGGTTTTGTGGGCCGGACCGCTTCGATGCGGCCGCATCTCGTAAAGATCGACGTCGGCCCCGCAGCGGGCCGCCTGCCACGCCGCTTCGCACCCGGCCAAGCCCGCGCCGATGACCGTCAGCCGTTCCATTGCGGGGAACCTAGACTTCGACGAGTTCTCGCTCGGAGAGGCCGTGCGTACGATCGGCGGCACACTCGAGATGGGCGTTTCCGCCGCGGCGCGTCTTGGTGACGACGTGCGAGCCGCAGACCGGACAACGCTCCTTGGCGACCGGATCCCAAGAAATGAAATCGCATTTTGGATAGTTGGCGCAGCCGTAGAAGACGCGCCCCTTCTTCGACCGGCGCTCGACGACGGCGCCCTCGCACTTGGGGCAGATCGCGCCCGTCTCCTTGACGATCGGCTTGGTGGTCTTGCATTCGGGATACCCCGTGCACGAGATGAAGCGGCCGAAGCGCCCGGTTTTGATGACCATCGGGCGCGCGCAGTTCGGACAGACCTCGTCGGTCGGCTCGTCGCGAAGCTCCAGACGGGGCAGCTTCTTCTCGGCCTCCGCGAGTTCGCTCTCGAACGGTGCGTAGAAGCGCCGCAGGAGCCCGACCCAATCCTCGTGCCCCTCCGCGACTTTATCGAGATCGCCCTCCATGCCGGCAGTGAAGTCGAGACTGAGGATTTTGGGAAAGTGTTCGACCAGCAGATCGTTGACGGCCATGCCGATCTCGGTCGGCATGAAGCGCCGCTCACGCTGGGAGGCATATCCCCGCGCCTGTATCGTCTCGACGATCGTCGAGTACGTCGAGGGCCGTCCGATCCCGTTATCCTCGAGCGCTTTGACGAGCGCCGCCTCGGTAAAACGCGGAGGCGGTTCGGTAAAGTGCTGCTTGGGCTCAAGCTTGCGGCAATCGAGCGGATCCTGCTCTTGCAGCTCCGGGAGCCGCACGCGCCCTTTAGCGGCCGCATCCTCGTTGCTCTCGTCGTAGATGCGCGTAAATCCCGGAAAGCGCATGACCGTCCCGGTCACGCGGAAGCCGTACTCGTTCGCGCTCACGTCCACGACCGTTTGATCGAAGACGGCCGCCGACATCTGTGAGGCGACGAATCGCTCCCAGATCATCGTATAGAGTCGCAGCTCCTCGCGCTTGAGGTGGCCGGCGAGCCGCTCGGGCGTCCGCAGCACCGACGTGGGCCGGATTGCCTCGTGCGCGTCCTGTGCGCCCTCGCGGACCCGGTGCAGCCGGCCGCCGTGAAATGCTTCGCCGTACTCCGCGACGATGAACTCGCGGGCCGCGTCGCGGGCTTGGTCGCTGATCCGGGTCGAGTCGGTGCGCATGTAGGTGATGAGACCGACGGTCCCCTCGCTCGCGCCGAGATCGACGCCTTCATAGAGCGCCTGCGAGACTTGCATCGCCCGGCGCACGCGCATCTTCAGTTTTTTCGACGCTTCCTGTTGGAGGGTCGAGGTCGTAAACGGCGCCGGCGCGTTGCGCCGGACCTCGCGCTTCTTGATCGAGGCGACGCGGTAGGCCGCGCCCGCCAGCGCCGCCAGTGCGGCATCGGTCTCGGCCTGCGTCCGCAGCTCGAGCTTCTGGCCACGGTGGGCGACGAGCTCGGCCGAAAACGTCGCCTCCGGGTCGCGTTCGCCGGCGAGCAGTGCGGTGACGCTCCAGTACTCCTTGGGGACGAAGGCGAGGATCTCACGCTCGCGATCGACGATCAGCTTGACCGCGACCGACTGCACGCGCCCCGCCGAAAGGCCGCCGCGGACTTTCGACCAGAGCAGCGGCGAGATCTTATAGCCGACCAGACGGTCGAGGATGCGCCGCGCCTGCTGCGCGTTGACGCGGTCCATGTCGATGTGATGGGGATCGCGCAGCGCCGCCAGCGCAGCTTCCTTTGTAATCTCGTGAAGCTCGATGCGCTTCGGATCCGGCAGCTTCAGGAGCTCGGCCAGGTGCCAGGCGATCGCCTCGCCTTCGCGGTCCGGATCGGTCGCAAGATAGACGTCGGTCGCGCTCTTGACGGCACTGCGCAACTCCTTGATGACCTCGCCCTTGCCCTTTATCGTAAGGTATTTCGGCGCAAAGTCGCGTTCGACGTCGACGCCGAGCGTACTCTTCGGCAGATCGCGCACGTGACCGACGGACGCCTTCACCGCGTAGCGCGCGGGAAGAAACTTTTTGATCGTCCGGGCCTTCGTCGGCGACTCCACGATGATTAGGGGCTTTTTCACGGGCCCTAGTATACCGCCGGGGTCAAGCCCCTGCAAATTCACGGTTTTTGCGGCAGCGCGAATTTGCATCATTTTACGAAATCCTTTATGATGCGCTCAAAAGCGCCGTGAGCGCTGTCCGCTAACGTTAATCGTCCCCGGGGACGAGGAGGAATGAATGGACTCGGATTCCACAATGAACGGCGCGGAGCCGGCCGTTGCCGCCGCCGTTAAGAAAGTTGTGAAGCGTCGCAAGAAAACCGCTCGCAAAGTCGCCGTGGAGAAGGCGGTCGTTGGAGCGGTAGTTCGCAAGGCAGTTCGCAAGAAGGTCCGCCGCAAGCTCGTCCGCAAGGCCGTGCGCCGCGCGGTCGTCCGCAAGGTCGTTCGCAAGAAAGTCCGTCGCAAGGTAGCCCGCAAAGCCGTGCGCCGCAAGGTGGCTCGCAAGGCCGTACGCCGGAAGGTCGCCCGCAAGGCCGTGCGCCGTAAGGTAGCCCGCAAGGCCGTGCGCCGTAAGGTAGCCCGCAAAAAGGTAGCCCGCAAAGCCGTAGCCAGAAAGGTGCGGCGCAAGAAGAAGTAACGCCGCAGATGCCGTACGGTATCGCAAACGGGCGGCCGCACATCGCGGCCGCCCGTTCTTTTCAGGCTAACTCGGGGGCCCGGCCGCCGTGCTCCTCGACCCAGTGACACGCGGCAACGTGTCCCGGCGCGTACTCGGTTAGGGGTGGTTCCTCAACGGCGCACCGATCGAACGCGATCGGGCACCGGGTATGGAAACGGCATCCGGCCGGCGGATTGACGGGGGAGGGGATGTCGCCCGTCAGGACGATGCGCTTTCTCCGTCGTTCCAGGACCGGATCGGGAATCGGAATCGCCGAGAGCAGCGCCTGCGTGTAGGGGTGAAGCGGGTTCTGATAGAGCGTGTCGCGATCGGCGAGCTCCACGATCTTGCCGACGTACATGACGGCGGCGCGGCTGGCGATGTGACGCACGACCGAGAGGTCGTGGGCAATGAAGAGGTAGGTTAGCTTGAACTTCGCCTGAAGGTCCTCGAGCAGGTTGATAACCTGCGCTTGAATCGAGACGTCGAGCGCCGAGACCGGCTCGTCGCAGACGATGAACTTCGGATCGACGGCCAGAGCACGAGCGATGCCGACTCGCTGGCGCTGGCCTCCCGAGAACTCGTGCGGATAGCGGTTCGCGTGGTACGGCTGCAGCCCGACGAGGTCGAGCAGCTCGTGAACCCGGTCGTCGACGCCCTTCCCGCTTGCCAAGCCGTGAATACGGATCGGCTCGGCGATGATATCGCCGATCGTCATCCGCGGGTTGAGCGACGCGAACGGGTCCTGAAAGATAATCTGCATCGAGCGCCGCAGGCGGCGGATCTCGCCGCGATTCATCGCGAGCACGTTCTGTTGCTCGAAGAGGACCTCGCCCTTGGTCGCGGGGAGCAGCCGAAGAAGCAAGCGGCCAATCGTGGTCTTCCCGGAGCCTGACTCGCCGACGAGCCCGAGCGTCTCGCCCTGTTCGATCGAGAAACTGACGCCGTCGACGGCCTTGACGTCGGCGACGTGTCGCGACATCAGCCCGGCGTGAATCGGGAAGTATTTGAAGAGATCCTTGGCCTCGACCAGCGCGCCGTCGCTCATACGCCGCCCGGTCGTATCGTGGGAAGGGTTTGGGCCGCCGGCGGCCGTTGCTCGCGAGCGCGCTCGTCGTAGAGATAACAGCGCGCGACGTGGCCTTCCCCGAAGTCGTAGAACGGAACCGGCTCGGCGCAGATCGGCATCCGGTAGCTGCAGCGCGGGGCGAATGCGCAACCGGGCGGCAAGCGCAGAAGATTGGGTGGCTGCCCCTGGATCGGCTCGAGACGACGATGCTCGGTCGAGTCGAGGCGCGGCAGCGACGCCAACAGCCCTTGGGTGTAGGGCATCTTGGGCTCCGCAAAAATTTGATCGGCGGTTCCGTACTCGACCATGTTCCCACCGTACATGACCAGCACGTTCTTGCAGACCTCGGCGACGACGCCGAGATCGTGCGTGATCAAGACGATCGCCGCGCCCGTCTCTGCCTGCAAGGTGTTCATCAACTCGAGCACCTGGGCTTGGATGGTGACGTCGAGAGCGGTCGTCGGTTCGTCGGCGATCAACAGCTGAGGATTGCACGAGAGCGCCATCGCGATCATCACGCGCTGGCGCATGCCCCCGGAAAACTGGTGCGGGTAGTCGCCGAGCCGGGCTTCGGGCGCTGGAATGCGCACTTTGTGCAGCATCTCGATCGCCCGGTCGCGCGCTTCGCGCTTGCCGGCACCGAGGTGGAGCCGCACCGCCTCGGTGATCTGCTCGCCAATCGTCAGCACCGGGTTGAGCGACGTCATCGGATCTTGGAAGATCATCGCGATCTTGTAACCGCGAATCTTGCGCATCTCCGCTTCGCTCTTCTCCAGCAGGTTCTCGCCGTTAAAGGCGATCCGATCTGCCGTAACGGTCGCGTTGCGCGCGAGCAGCCGCATGATCGAGAGGGCCGTAACCGATTTACCCGAGCCCGACTCGCCTACGATGCCAAGCGTCTCGCCGGCGTCGAGAGAGAACGAGAGCCCGTTGACGGCCGTGACCTCCCCGTCCTCGGTTCGGAACGTCGTCCGAAGGTTACCGACCTCGAGGAGTTGCACCAAACTGCCTAGCTAAATGCCGGTTAGCGAGAGAACGAATCCCAAGACGACGAACGCAACGGCGGTAAAGCCGGTGATGCGCTTGAGCTGTTCCTCGGCTCCGAGCCGTCCGTGATAGGAGCTCTCGACGCGCCCGCCGATCGTCCCGGTCAGACCTTCTTGCTTCGTTGTCTGAATCGCGAGCAAACAGATTAGAGCGAGCGCGGAGATGACGAAGAGTCCGGCCATCCCGTGCGTCAGCCAGGGTGCGTGCTGGGCGATGGCCGTCCTAGGCGCCGGGCCGACCGGTAGGGGGGCCGGCGCGTTCGGCGCGACGCCCGGGGGCAGAAGCGTCGCCGCGGCCGACGGCACGACCTTGGCCGCCGCAGCGGCGACGAGTACGAGTAAATTCAACGAGCTCTTCTCTTCCTATAAGGGATAAGGATGGCGGCATCCTGACTACGACCGCGACCCCGGACGCGCCTGCCGGACCAAGTATTCGACCCGCGTCAGCCGAAGATCGCGTCGTGGAATCAGAGCGGCCGGCAGAGCCGATCGGTTCGGTAGTCCCGATCAAGAATCGCCGGGTTTGGCGCGACCTCGCGCGGATTCTCTCGACGATCTTCAATCCGTTTCTCACCGCGCTCGCGCTCTTCGTGATCCTCGCACACATCAGCGCCCGGGATACGCTCGAGTTTTGGCGCCTGCTCTTCGTCTCGACGTTCTTCACCTCGATCGGGCCGATGCTCTACGTCTTCTGGCTCTACGCCAGCGACCGCATCTCGGACCTCGACATGTCGGTGCGCCGCGAGCGAGAGATGGTCTTTAGCGCGTTCGTGATCTTCGATCTCTTCGGAGCGATCTCGCTCTGGCTGATCCACGCGCCGCCGCTAATGATCGCGGCGATGCTAGGATACTTCGTCTCGACGCTGCTCGTGCAGTTCATCACCCGCCACTGGAAGATAAGCACGCACGCGCTCGGGATCACGGCGCCGCTGACCGCGCTAACGCTGCTCTACGGACGCCAACCCTTGCCGTTCTTGGTGCTGGTGCCGATGGTCTGCTGGGCGCGCGTCTACCTCAAGGCGCACACCGTGATGCAGGTCGTCGCCGGCGCCGCGCTCGCGATTTTGACGACGGCCTTCTTCTTCTGGCTCTTCCACGTCGGATTGTTTACCGCGGCACTCCCATGATGCTCGCGACGTTGGCGAGGAAGGCCGCTTCGTCGCCACTCGTGATATAGGTCGCCGTTCCGTTACCCGCGGCGCGATCGCCGATCAGCAGCTCGGTGCGTTCGGCTTGCATCAGCGCGGGGTCGATCAGCACGACGCTCTCGCCCAGGATCGAACGAAAGTGCGCTTCGAGCACCGGGTAGTGCGTACAGCCGAAGACGAGCGCCTCGATGTCGAGCGGCAGATGCGTGCAGATCTCGGCAACCGCGGCGCGCGGCAGCTCTCCGGTCAGCTCCCCCTCTTCGACGAGCGGGACGAGCGCGGGAGCCGGAACCTCGACGGCGTCGATTCCCGTAATCCGGCCGCGCAGCGTGCGGCCGTAGGAGCCGGCGCCGACCGTCGCCGCGGTTGCAACAACGGCGACGCGGCGATACCCGCCGCGCTCGACCGCGATCGCGGCCGACTCGATCAGGTCCACGACCGGCGCGCTCGACTCCGGCCAGCCGTAGCGCTCGGCGATCGCGCACGACGTATTGCAGGCCATCACGATCGCGTCGACTCCGTAGCCGTCGAGCCGCGCGAGGTTCGAGCGGAGCAAGCGCAAGAGATCGCCGTGAGTGCGATCGCCGTACGGCACGTGCGCCTGGTCGGCAAAGAAAATCGTATCGGCGCTCGGCAACCGCTCGCGCACGGCCTGCACGACGGTCAGTCCCCCCAGACCGGAATCGAATAGCCCGATCACGTTGCGCGAACTATTGCGGGACTTGGTTGGGCACGGGGTACTGCTGCGTGTACTGCCCGATGCCGTCGGCGATCTCTTGCGCGACCTTCTGACGCCAAGCGGGCGAAGTCAGGAGCGCGTAGTCGCTCGGATTCGAGAGGAAGGCGGTCTCGACCAGAACCGCCGGCATGCGCGTGTGAAGCGTGACGTAGAGGTGACTCTTGACGACGCCGTCGTCCTTGGTTCCGTCCGCCGCGAGACGGGTCTCGACGATGCGAGCCAGGGCGACGTCGTCGGGCTTGGAGATATACGTCGTCGTCCCGTACGGGCCGGCGTTGATGAACGCGTTGACGTGGACGCTCACGAAGAGGCGGGCGCCGGCGTTGTTCGCAACGTCTACGCGCGCCTGGAGCTCTTCGTGGGCGGAGTCATTGGGCGCGTAGACGTCAACGTCGGTATCGCGCGTCATCTTGACCTGCCAGCCGCGCGCGATCAGAATGTCGCGAAGCCGCTTGGCCATATCGAGCGTGAGATCCGCCTCCGAAACGCCGCCGTGGATCGTCCCGCGATCGCTCCCGCCGTGGCCGGGATCGATGACGATCAGGCGTGGATTGGTCGGCACGTAGTTGCTGCGCGGGCCGAACTTCCATGCCGTATCGCCCGACGCGCCGAACCCCGATCCGCTCTGATCGAGCGGAGCGGGCGTTTCGAGCCCCGCGTTCTCCTGACCGGCGGAGACGACGCTGCCGACGCTCCCGCTGCCCGAGCGCGGTTGATCGGCGAGCTCTTGCGCACCGACGACGATGCCGAGTCCGGTCGTTGAGGGCGTTATCGCGATCGTCTTCGGACCGCCCAGCGAGAGCGCGATGCGGACGGTTGTGGGATCGACTTGACGCACGCGCATCGAGACGAGCGGGCTCGGCTCGCTTTGATCGATCGGCGGGCCTTGCAGCTGCGCGTTGGCGATGTCGAGCCAGAAGCGATTGTCCGGCTCGCGCAGCCGATGCCAAGCATAACTGGCGTTACCGTTGATCGCGACTGCGACCGTCACGTCGCCGGCGCTGCCGGGCTGCACGCTGACACCGGTGACGAGCGCGGGACCGGACGACGACGCGGCCGCGCCGTCCGCCGGTACCGGCGTCGGGGAGCCT
>JBARBD010000174.1:0-8153 GCA_049792675.1 Vulcanimicrobiaceae bacterium
GCAAGGTTGTCTCCGGCTTCGATACGATTGCCAACCCCTACTACAACCGGGCCGCGCAGGGTCTGCTCGATCCGGGCGGCTGGTACAATCCCTACACCACGGCAATCGCACCGAACCTCAACGGCGCAGTCACCAGCTACATCTCGCCCTACGTCGCGTCGTTGATCCTCAACTACCGTCACGACCGGCTGGCGATCACACCCAGCTTCGTCTTCCAATCGGGCAGCTTCTACGGAAGCCCGCTGGACATCACTGGGGTCGACCCGCGGACGTGTACGCTAAACTCGGCGACGACCGGCATCACGAAGGTCTCGCCGAAGACCAATCCGTTGCAGTGCAACTACCTGACGACGACGGCACCGGGACTCGGAGCATTCTCGTACCTCTACATTCCGGATCCGCAGTCGGGGTCGTTTGCCTTCGGCAGCTACCAGAACCCCGACTCGATCGCGGGCAACCTTCAGGTCGCGTACGACCTCTCGCCCAAGATCAAGTTGACGCTTCTGGGAGCCAACCTCTTCCACGCTTGCTTCGGCGGTTCGTCGGAGCCGTGGACGACCGCCAATCCACCCAGCAACGTGGTCTGCGGATACACCCCGGCGGGTGGGCCACTCAACAGCACGCTCTATCCGGCCAACTTCTACAACGGAACCGGGATCGGCGACGTCGCCGCCAACAAGGCGCGGACGCCGTGGACGCAGAGCTACCTACCCAGTGGCCTCAATAACGGGGCGATCGGCGGCGCACCGCTTCCGATCAACCTCTACTTCAATGCAACGGTGAAGATCTAACGCTTCGCCTCTGCGCGTAGAGTAGAGAAACAAAGCGGGGCCCTTCGGGGCCCCGCTTCTGCGTCTGCAGGCATCGCGTTGGGCTTCGCGAAGTTCGCGGCGATGCAGAGACGGCTTCTGCTGTCGGTGTGCGTTCTGGCGTGCGTCGGCCTCCTTCCCCTCGCGGCGAGGCCGGACGTTACTGCAGGAACACCCGCCGGCACGCCCCCACCGCAGATCTACCACGTCGTGACGACCGCGCTTTGCTCGCGTCTCCACGAGCGCGTGCGTCCTGCGATCGCGATGGTGCTACAGAACGATCAGTCGATCGGGAAGAGCCCGCCGCTCTTCCAGCGATATGAGCGCGGAACGATCACCGCGATCCAAGCCCAGCAGGCCAACGGCACGGGTCCGCCGCAGAACGGCGACTCGATCTACAACCAGTCGCCCGAAACGGACATGGCCCTGCAGCAGATGTCCTATCTGGTCTCGCCGATCGCGCGCAACCTGATCTCGGCGCAGACGCTGCTCGACGACGAGAAGATGCTCGCACCGACCGGCAGCCCGAGCGACGATGCGGCCTTGCAGCAGATCAAGAGCCAGCTGCTCGCGATCATCGCCTTCCAGAGCGCCTCGCTCGACCTGATCAATGGGTTCGTCGCGACGCAGCAGATGGGCGAGCTCCAGCACGTTGGGCAAGAGTATCTCGGCGCCATCAGCAGCAGCGAGATGACGTCGCACGCGGTCCAGCCAACGCCGAACCCGTGGCAGGATCCGAACACGCCCGGTCTCACGCAGAACCCCTACAACTTCGACGTGACGACGGTTCCGGGTCTCGCGGTGGGATATAATCCGCTGAATTCGATCATGGACGGCATGGCGTGGCTGCAGGCGGAGACCGGAAAGCGCGAAGACGCCGCTAGCCGTACGATCTCGGCGGCGCTGAGCGCGTGCCGTAAGTAAGGACGTCGAATCGAGGAAAAATGCAATGATGCTTACAAGACTTGTCGCTGCCCTCGCCGTCGCTTCGCTCGCGATCGTGCCTAGCGTGGCCGGCGCCGACCAAAGCATGGGCCAGCTGGTCTATTCGTTCACCTACAGTTCCGACCAGCAGACGACCGCGCGCGACGCGAGCGATAGCGCGGAGGCGGTCTCGAGCGATGTGATCACCGGCGGCACGAATGGGCAGAGCCACTACGAAGGCAAGCTCAACGACAAGGGCACCATGAACGTCGACGTGCAGCGTAAGCAAACCGACGGCGGTCTCGTCGTCACGATCAGCGAGCAGGGCGAGAACACGCGGCGCGCGCCGGCCGCGACGTGCGTCGTCTACGGCAACACTCGCGTGATCTGCGATCCGAACAAGACCGTCTATACCGAGGAGTACACGCTCCTGCGATTTCTCGGTTCCAACTTCGTCGATCCGAACCAGCTGGATGCGAACAAACACTGGGCGATCACGCAAGACGGCCCGAGCCTCGCCGTTAAGGCCGACTACACGATCAACGCCAACAACAACGGGACGATGCAGATCGGCGAGACCCGCAGCCTGCGCCAGCCCGGCGGCAGCCTCACCACCGACGTCCAGACGAAGATCGCCTACGACTACAAGCGTACGGTTCCGACCTCGGTCGACGAGTACGTGACCCAGCGTCACGACAACGGCGTACAGGGAACGAGCACGACGATCTATCAGACCACGCTAAAGCTGGTCTCCGATTCAGTAGCGTCGCAATAGCGAAGTTCGGGTATCGCTGCGAGGATTGCGAGGTTGCCGTCTTTCCGACGACGACCCGCTCCGAGCTGGTTTGGCTGAAGGACCGTCGCCACGTCGTGCGCGAGGTCGCCAAACATTCGAGCACCGGCCTCGATTCGTGGATGGTGGAGGCGCTGGCGTTCCTCGACGATCACGAGGGGCACGGCATCGTATTGGTTTCAGCTAGGTAACCCGCGACAAAGGCCCGGCTGGATCCGGGCCTTTGCGGCTAAGGAATACTTTTAGACGGTTTATTCGGGGATGCGGAGGCGTTGACCGGGCTGAAGCGTCGCTGCCTTCAGATGGTTCGCCTCGGTGATCCGGTCGACGACCTCTTGGACATCGGCGCTCTGGCCCGCGCGGGCCGAGGCGATCGACCAAAGAGTATCGCCGGGATGGACGGTGACCGTCGCGTAGCGCTGTGCCGTTGCGGCATAGAGCCGCATGCTCGAAAGCGCCGGCAGGGCAACCGTGAGGCTTAAAGCCGCCAGCGCGATCGCCGGCATGAGCGTGAACCGTTTGCGCCTACCCACGTTGCTCTCTCTCCTATATCTTGTGCCAAACGCCTGTTCGTCCCCAATATTTTAGCATAAGGCCGCCAAGTATTGTCAAGGGATTACGAACGTATGTTTGCCTTCGCCCAGGATTTATGCTAGGGTTGTACCGGCCGCCGGTGCCAGGTGTATGGCATTGGAGCCGAGGGAGGTTCGATGCGCCGGGAGAGAACGGAGAAGCCCACCACCGAGCGGCAGAAGCACATTCTCGACGTTATTCACGCTTTCACCGCCGAGCAGGGCTACCCGCCCTCGGTACGCGAGATCGGCCAGCGGGTTGGGCTTTCGTCGTCTTCGACCATCCACGCCCACCTCAAAGCCTTGGAGCGGCGGGGGTTGATCTCGCGCGATCCGACCAAGCCCCGCGCCCTTCGCTCGGAGGTCTCCCCGGCGGCACGCGACGCGCTCGTCTTCCCGATCCTCGGCCGGGTCGCAGCCGGCGTCCCGATCACCGCTCAAGAGGATATCGAGGGCGAGTTCCTGCTGCCGGCCGGGTTCGTGCCGCGCGTCTCCGATGCGTTCATGCTGCGCGTGCAGGGCGACTCGATGATCGACGCGGCGATCGTCGACGGCGACCTGATCCTCGTCCGCCCGCAGCGGACCGCGGAGAATGGCGAGATCGTGGTCGCGATGCTCGACGGCGATGCGACCGTAAAGCGCTTCTATCGCGAGGCGGGGCGTATCCGGCTGCAGCCGGAGAATCGCGCGATGGCGCCAATCTACGCGAGCGATGTCGAGATTGTCGGCCGCGTCGAAGCGGTCGTCCGCCGGCTCTAGCGACCGCTTCGTTTCGTTCGAACGGCGATTTGCGCCGGCGATGCGCCGGCTCGCCGACCTGCCCTTCGTCACGGCGGTCCGCGACGCGCTGCCCTGGAGCTTCATCGGCTTAGCCGCCGCATTCGTCGCGATTCTGGCTTTCCAGCTCGCCGCCGGTCAAGGCGGCGGGCCATCCTTGGGCCTGCGACTGGCATCGGCGCTGCTCCCGGCGTTCGGCGTCATGGCGGCGACCCTCGCCGTTATCCTCGCCGTTCGGCTGGCGCGTGGGACGCGATCTGCGGTCGCGCCGACGGTTGCCGGCAGCGTGCTCTCGTTTGCGCTGGCGCTGCCGCGTCCGTTCGGCCCGGACGCGATCGCTTATCTGCGCGTGCTCGGCGCTTCCGGGCTTTTCGTCGCTATGCTGGCCTGTGGAACGACCGGCGCGGCGATCTGGCTGATGCGCCGAGCCGGCCTGCGTCACGCGATCGCGGATTGGCTGGGAGCCGCCATCGCGGTCGCAATCTTTGCGACGCTCTTCGCGCTTCACATCTCGCTCTCGGCCGGGATTGCCGCCGCGATGCGCCCGATCGCGCATCTCGGCGATACGTACCTCGCGTTGATCGCGATCGTGCTGATCGAGACGCTGCTCTGGACGGCCGGCGTCCACGGGCCGGCGGTATTGGCGGCGATCGTCACGCCGGTCTACCTGACGATGCAGATGCAGAACACGCACGCGTTCACCACGCACCAGCCGCTGCCATACGTCGTCGTCGTCTCGCTCTTTCTCTTCGTCTTTCCCGGAGGCGCCGGCGCGACGTTACCGCTCGCGGTGCTCCTTGCGATCTCGCGGGTTCCGCGACTGCGTAAGGTGGGCCGCGCGACCTTCATCCCGGCGCTCTTCAACCTCAACGAGCCGTTGCTCTTCGCCGCGCCGGTCGTGTTCAATCCGCACCTGATCGTGCCGTTCGTCGGCGCGCCCCTCGTGCTCGCGACCGTGACCTACGCCGCGATCGCGACGGGCCTCGTCTCTCGCGCGGCTTTCTACGTGCCTTCCTCGGTTCCAACGCTGGTCTCGACCTACGTTGCGACCCAAGACCTGCGCGCGATCGCGCTGGCCTGCGTCAACATCACGATCGCGGCGCTCATCTACTATCCCTTCGTGCGCGCTTACGAGCGCCACGTCGCTGGAGAACAAGCCGCATGATCGCCGAACTCTGCGAACGATTCGGCGTCGGCGGGCGGGTCCGCGACGCCGCGCTGCACGCGTACGAACGAACGCGCGCGCTGGAGTACGGCGCGCAGCGGCGCGTTGCGGCCCGCGTGCTCGAGGCGTTCTTGGCAGAGGGAGTCGCCGAGAGCGACCTCGCCGGTTCGACCGGTTACGGGTACGACGACGCAGCCCGGACTCGTTACGAATCGCTGCTCGCTCGCGTGCTGGGCGCGCAGCGCGCACTCGCGCGGTTTTCGATCGTGAGCGGGACGCACGCGATCGTGGCCGCACTGGCGGCCTGCACGCCGCAGCAGAAGACGCTGCTCTCGATCACCGGCGCTCCGTACGACACGTTGCGCAACGCGATCTGCGATGCGCCGTACGCGCTGACCGGCGAGGGCATCGAGTACCGCGAGGTGGCCTTGCGCGCAGACGGTACGGTGGCGCTCGACGCGGTACGCAAGGCGCTGCGTTCGCAAGACGTCGCGGCAGTCTTCGTCCAGCGGTCGCGCGGCTACGCGCCGCGCAAGTCGCTCTCGATCGCGGAATGCGAACGCGCCTGCGCGACGGTTAAAGAGATCGCGCCCGACACGATCGTGCTGGTCGACAACTGTTACGGCGAGTTGGTAGAGGAGCGCGAGCCGACCCACGCCGGAGCCGACCTGATCATGGGATCGTTGATCAAGAACTTGGGCGGTTCGCTCGCGCCGGCCGGCGGTTACGTCGCGGGTCGCGCCGACCTCGTCGAGCGCGTCGCAGCCCGGCTGTACGCGCCCGGTCTCGGCGGCGCGCTCGGGCCGACGCTCGGTCTCGGACGCGCCCTCTTTCAAGGGCTTTTCGTTGCACCGATGATCGTCGAGCAGACGCTGCGCGGACTCGACTTCACCGCAGCGCTCTTCGAACGGCTCGGCTACGACGTCGATCCGAAGCCGGGTTCGGTGCGGACCGACATTGTCCAGGCGATCCGTCTTGGCTCGCCGGACCTGCTGCAGCGCTTTGCCGCCGGGCTGCAGGCGGCGATGCCGGTCAACGCGCGCTTCCGGCCGGAGCCGGGCCGCGTGCCCGGGTACGCCGATCCCGTGCTGATGTCGTCGGGCGCCTTCATCGCCGGAGCGACCATCGAGCTCTCGTGCGATGCCCCGATGCGTCCGCCCTACGAGGTCTATCTCCAGGGCGGGGTGACCGCCGCGCACGGCTATCTCGGCGCGCTCTTCGCGGCGCGGGCCATCGACACGCCAGGAAGCGGGACGTTTCCCTAGAGAAGGGCTGGCGGCCATGTACTTGCTCGAAGTGCTCAGCGGGCCGCTCGACGGGAAGACGTGGACCTTCGAACGGGAGATCACGATTGGGCGCGATGATGCCGTCGCCCAGGCCTGTCTGGGGCTCGACCGGTACGTTTCCCGGCAGCACGCCCGGCTTCAAATCGAGCGAGGAGCGGTCAAGCTGACCGACCTGCAGAGCCGCAACGGAACGCGGCTCAATGGCCAGCCGGTCGTCGGAGACGTTCCACTCCCCGTCGGCGTGCCGTTCGTCGTCGGGCGCACCGTGCTGAGGGTGACGCGCTCGTAAGCCTCTATGGAAAACGTGGTTACGGTCGCGCAGGCACGCGCGCTCTTTGGCGCGTCGCCGCGCCCGCTCGCTTTCGTCCCGACAATGGGCGCGATTCATGACGGGCACATCGAACTCGTCCGCCGGGCCCGTGCCGCCTCGGCGCGGGTCGCGGCGTCGATCTTCGTTAATCCGCTCCAGTTCGGACCCGGCGAGGATCTCGAGGCCTATCCGCGCGATCTGGAGCACGATCGGGCCAAGCTCGCCGCCGCCGGGGTGGACGTGCTGTTCACGCCCGACGCATCGAGCATGTACGCCCCGGGCTTCGCGAGCTTCGTCGAGGTCGGTCCCATCGGCGCGGTCTTCGAAGGGGCGATTCGCCCGGGACACTTCCGCGGCGTCGCGACGGTCATCGCGAAGCTGCTGCACGTCGTGCAGCCCGACGTGCTCTTTCTCGGGCAGAAGGACGCGCAGCAGACTGCCGTGCTTCGCAAGATGATCTCCGAACTCGCCTTTCCGGTCGCGGTCGACATCGTCCCGACCGTGCGCGAGCCCGACGGCTTGGCGATGTCGAGCCGCAACCGCTATCTCGATGCGGAGCAGCGAGCGCAGGCGCCGACGCTCTACCTAGCGCTGGCGGCGATGCGCGACGCGCTCGCGGGCGGCGCTCGCAAACCCGACGCAATCGCGGCCGCGAATGCGGCGTTGAGCGACGCAGCAAAGGCCGAGTACTTCGATCTAGTCGATGCGGAGACGTTTATGCCGCTCGAGCGGCTGCGCGCTCCGGCTTTCGTCGTCGGCGCCGCCCGGTTCGGACGGACGCGCTTGATCGACAACCTGTGGGTCGCCGAATGAGCGACGAACCCTTCGCGTCGGCGCGCATCCTGCTCGGCGTCAGCGGCGGCATCGCCGCGTACAAGGCGGCCGCGTTGACGAGCACGCTCGTCCAGCGCGGCGCGATCGTCGACGTCATCATGACCTCGGCGGCCGAACGCTTCGTGACGCCATTGACCTTCTCGTCGTTGACGGCGCGGCCGGTCTATACGACGCTTTGGGATGCCCCCGAAGAGATTCCGCACATTCGCCTGGTGCGCGAAGCCGAGGTCGCGCTGGTCGCCCCGGCAACGGCTAACCTGATCGCGAAACTGGCCGCCGGCATCGCCGACGACCTGCTGACGACCGCGCTGCTGGCCGCGCGCATCCCGCGACTACTCGTGCCCGCGATGAATCGCACGATGTACGAGGACCCGGCAACGCAGGCGAATCTCACGGCGCTGCGCGCCCGCGGGTACGAGATCGTCGCTCCGGAGCACGGTTATCTTGCGGAAGGGGAGAGCGGAGTCGGGCGTCTGGCCGGCGAGGAGCCGATCCTCGCGGCGCTCGCGGTCGCGCTGACGCGCGGCCGGCGCCTGCGTGGGAAGCGCGTCGCGATAACCGCGGGGCCGACCCGCGAGCCGTTCGATCCGATCCGCTTTCTGAGCAACGCCTCGACCGGAGCGACCGGCATCGCGCTGGCGCGCGAGGCGGCGATGCGGGGCGCATCGGTGACGCTGCTGCTC
>JBARBD010000175.1:0-2653 GCA_049792675.1 Vulcanimicrobiaceae bacterium
CGTGGCCCAGCGCCAGCAGACGCGCCACGCGATTGAGGGCCGGACCGAAGTAATCGCCATCGCGTTCGTCGGCGGTCCCGGTATTGATGGCGATGCGTACGCGTAGCCCGTCCACGCCGGAGAAGTCGGTTGCGGCCAGCGTGCGCTGCGCGTCGAGCGCGGCGGCGGCAGCGGATTCGGGCGTAGCGAAGGCTGCGCAGAACGCATCGCCGACGGTCTTGAAGATATAACCGCCGTTTGCGTTGAGGGCGTCGCGCATGAGCCGGTCGTGCACGCGCAGCGCTTCCTGCATCGCCGCGCGGTCGTGATCCCAGCGCTTCGTGCTGCCCTCGATGTCGCTAAAGAGGAAGGTCACGGTGCCGCTCGGCGGGGCCGTGACGTCGCCGTCGCTTCCCACTATCGTCGAGAGGTCACGCGCGCGACGGCCGTTTCCCTGCCTCGCGGCGGAGGCCCGCGGCGTTCCTTAAGCCTTTCGTTAGTGTGCGGCGACGCCCCAGACGCAGCCGATCGCCGCGATCGTATTGTCGGTGTAAAACGACGGTTTCAGGTTCGCGGTAAATTTTGTCGTCGCGGTCGGATATGAGTAGATGCCCGGCGAGCTGCCGCAGTCGCCGTCGTAGAGGTTCCCGGCGTCGTCGAAATTCAAGTCGGCTCCGTAGGCGTTCGATGCGAGCCCAGTCATATCAACGACCGTCGGAGCGGAGTTGGCTTTGAGGGCGCTGCTCGCGTACTCTGCGATCGCGCTCGTCGCGGCGTTGGACGACGCGTAGAGATTGCCGTGGCGAATGGAGGGCAGTTTGGCTTAGCCTTGCTGCGCCTTCCGCTGACCCCGCATCATCGCACGACGCTGACGACCTTTGGGTCCACTGACACGACCGTGCAATCGGTTCTGATCGAGGTATTGAGAACCGAGACGTTTCACTATGGCGCGTGCTCGACTGAGGCCGCGGTCGTTAGAGCGACATTTTTCGCGCGATACTACCCGGACGAAGGCGACAATTACATGACCTTCTGGCTTACGAACCGCCCGCCATACGTGGTAAAATTGGTTACCGAGGCGCCGCGTACCGGCCTGACGGTTACGTATGCCCTTGACGACGAATCGCGGCCCTGCTAAAGCGAGGCGCGCCGACGCCGTCGCATTTTCCTCTCAAAGCAGAAACGGGATCAGAAGTTTGGTGCGGGCCGCGTAGCCCGGGTACTCGTTCGGGAACTGCCTCGTCATGCTGCCCTCCTCAACCCTGGCGGCGTAGACGAAATAAGCGAAGATGCATGCCAGCAGCACAAGCCACGGAAACCACTCGACGAGCGTCGTTCCGATGACGGCGATGAGGATGCCGGTATAAATGGGGTGGCGGACGAACGCGTAGGGACCGCTCGTCACGAGTTCGTGCCCTTCGCGCAAAGACATCGGCATGCCCCAATTGCGCCCGAGATGCGTCCGCGCCCAGATTGCAATACCGATTCCGAGCGCGCAAACCGCGACGCCTACGCTAGCCCAAACGGGGTTGCCATTCGTTACGGCGTGCGGTACCTGTCGCCACACGTGCTCGCGCAGCGACTCGCGGAGCAGCAAAACGATGCCGACGGCGATGGCGGCGCGAAAGATGCTTCCCCGCCACCACGTACCACTGACGCTCCGCTTCACGCGAATTGCCGCGACGAGCCAGTAGGTGAGAAAAATCAGCCAGAGGGCGATTAGCAGCGTACCGGGCGCGATCACGTGCCAAAACCCCGACCTGGCGACCTCTGCATGCATCTACCTACGGAACTGCAATCGCTCAAGTTTCGCAGGGCCGCGAAAAACAAGGAGGCCGTAGTCGGGTCTGGAATTCACCGCGCAGTGGGAGCCGCATCGCACTATGCGGATGCGGCATGCCTGCGTTTACATTGAGGAGATAAGAACGTGGCGAAGCTACTCGTTATCGCGCAATGCAAGGACCCGGTGAAATGGGAGCAGGGGTTTCGGACTCACGGTGAGCTCTTCAGAAGTCAAACCGTGACCAAACCCGTAAGCTATGGGATAGGCGAAGGCAATCACGTTGCCGTCTGCCTCGAGCCCGACGACTTGGACGTTTGCATGAAAGTGATGGCCTCGCCGGCGACGGCGGAAGCGATGGACTCTGACGGCGTCTTGCGAGACACGGTCAAAATGTTCGTTTTGGATCGTGAAGTAAAGGTCTAGCGAGCTCAGGAGGGTTGGCACCGACGCAGGGGCAATTCTGACGGCCCCGGTCGAGCCGCTCGCCGGCTCGGCGTCTTTCTAGGAGGTATCTCATGCGGAATTGGCTCCTTCTGCTCGCCGGTGCGCTCGTCGCTCCCACTCTGGCCGCTTGCGCCTCGACGTCGTCGACGGCGCCCCCGCAGACCGGGCAGGTCATGCAGTCGGTGCGGGCGGACGTCCGATTCGGTTTGACTCCTAGGCAAATCGAATCAGCGAAGGCGCAGCGCGGTCGCGGATACTTCCGCGCGGCCAAAAAGCAGGCCACGTTGTTCGTCTCGGACCTTGACTCGGATGCCATTCGGCTCTTCCCCGCAAACGTGAAGAACCCGACGCAGAGCGGGAGCATCACCGACGGCATCGACCTGCCGGTTAACGCGGCGGTCGACAATCACGGCACGGTCTACGTCGCAAACAACGGCAACAGCACGG
>JBARBD010000176.1:0-4158 GCA_049792675.1 Vulcanimicrobiaceae bacterium
CCGTGCCGCTGGCGAAGCGCTCGCGCAGCTCGGGATCGTGGCCGGCGAGCTCGGCCCGGTCCGCGAGCACCCTGCCGGGCAGCTCGAGCGCCGCCAGGATCGTCTCGAGGAAACGCGCCTTCTTGGCGGTCGCCTCGATCATCGTCACGCTGGTCCCGGTCGCGAGTGCGACCGGGATCGCCGGAAATCCGGCCCCGGAGCCGACGTCGACGTAGGGCGCGCGGACGTACGGCACGACCGAGAGGCTGTCGAGGATGTGCCCGGCGAGTTCGTCAGGCGTCTTTGCGCCGGTGAGATTGAACCGACGGTTCGCCTCGAGGACGAGCGTGCCGAAGTGCCCGAGCCGCGCGGCGAGCGCGCTCTCGACGCCGGAGCTTTCGAGGAGCGATGCGATCGAGGTCACGAGCGGCTAGAGCGTCGCGGCTTCGCGTCTGGCCTTCTCGACAAAGAGCGCGACGATTGCCACGTCGGAAGGCGTGATCCCGGGCATTCGGCCGGCCATGCCGAGCGTGCGGGGACGCCCGCGGGCGAACTTCTCGCGCGCCTCGCGCGAGAGCGCGCCGATCGCCTCGTAATCGAAATCCTCGGGAATTGCGGTGGTTTCGGCCTTCGAGGCGCGCGCGATCGCGAGCTCCTGGCGCTGCACGTAACCCGCGCACTTGAGCTCGATGGCGACGCGCTCCCCGATCTCCTCAGCGAGCTGGGGTTCGAAACGGTCGGCGACGTCGCCATAGGTCAGATTTGGGCGGCGCAGCGCGTCGGCGAGGGTCGCTCCCGGCTCGAAGCGGTCGTCGCCGACCCGTTCGAGGCCGAGGCGTCGCCTCTCGGCGAGCCGTCGCCCAGCCTCCAGCGCGGCACGCCGTTCTTCGAAGGCCTCCCAGGCCTCATCGTCGATCGTGCCGACGGCGCGCCCGCGTGGCGTGAGCCGCAGATCCGCATTGTCGTGGCGCAGCAGCACGCGGTGCTCGGCGCGCGAGGTGAGCATCCGGTACGGCTCGTCGACTCCTTTGGTCACGAGGTCGTCGATCATGACGCCAATATAGGCTTCGGCACGCGAGAGCCGCAGTGGCTCGGCCCCCAGCGCCGACCGCGCCGCATTGATTCCGGCGATCAAGCCCTGCGCGGCGGCCTCTTCGTAGCCGGACGTGCCGTTGAGCTGGCCGCAGTGATAGAGGCCCTGGATGCGGCGTGTCTCGAGCGTATCGCGCAGCTCGGTCGGGGGGACCATGTCGTATTCGACGGCATAGCCGGCGCGCAGCATATCGCAGTTCTCCAGCCCCGGCAGCGTGCGGAGCATCTCGAGCTGAACCTCGGCCGGCAGCGACGTCGAGAAGCCGCCGACGTAGAGCGTCGGCTCCTCCCAGCCCTCGGGCTCGACGAAGATCTGGTGCGATGGATTGTGTGCGAACTTCACAACCTTGTCTTCGATCGAGGGGCAATAGCGCGGGCCGACGCCGCGAATCAGATCGAGTCCGTAGAGCGGCGAGCGATGGAGATTTTCGCGCACGAGCGCATGCGTCTGCGCGTTCGTCTCGGTCAAATAACACGGGAGCTGCGGCCCGGCAAAGTGTGGCCGGCTCGCGTATGAAAAGAGCAGCGGCCGCGGGCTCGGGCGCTGGAGAGCCATCGCATCGTAGGCAACGCTGGAGCGATCGATCCGCGGCGGCGTACCGGTCTTCAAGCGCTGGGTGGGGAAACCGCGGCGGCGCAGCGCCGCGGCCAGGCCGGTCGCGGGGGCCTCGCCGTAGCGCCCTTCGGCGAGCACGACGTCGCCTCGGAAGGTCTTCCCGCCGAGAAAGGTCCCCGTCGCCAGCACGATGTGCCGCGCTCGATAGGTCGCGCCGTCGGTGCAGAGGACGCCGCGCACGCCGCCGGCGTCGACCAGCAGCTCTTCCACCATGCCACGAGCGATGGCCAGGTTTGGGGCTGTGCGCACGAGCTCGATTGCTAAGCGAGCGTACGAGGGCTTGTCCATTTGTTGGCGCAAGGCGCGCACCGCCGGACCCTTGCTCTCGTTGAGGAAGCGCGCGTGGAGGCTGCACTGGTCGGCGAGCCGCGCCATCGCGCCGCCGAGCGCGTCGATCTCGCGGACGAGCTGGCCCTTGGCGCTACCCCCGATCGACGGGTTGCACGGGAGCGTGCAAATCCGCTCCGGTTCGCCGGTGACGAGCAGCGTCGGCACGCCCAAGCGCGCCGACGCGAGCGCGGCTTCGAGGCCGGCATGACCGCCGCCGACGACGATCGCACCGGCGTCGTCGCCGCGCATTGGGAAGGTCAGGCCGTCGCTGTAGCCGCCGGCGGCTGCTGCGCGTGCGCCCTGAGACGGAACGAGAAGGCGATCATGATGAACCCAAAGACGATCGCGTACGCGGCGATCAGCCAGATGAGCGCTAGCGCGCCGGCCAGCGGAAACCACACCATCAAGATGCCGAAGACGATCGATGCGATGCCGCCGAGGATCAGCCAGAACTCGTTAGAGATGTGCTTGCGCAGTTGGATCGCGGCGACGATCTCAAAGATCCCGGTGATGAACGCCCACGCGGCGATCGTGAGGTAGAGCGCCAGCAGCGTGATGCGAATGTCGTAGAAGGTGATCGCGGCGATCACGATTCCGACGATGCCTTCGAGCAAAAACGGCCACCAGGTCTCGTTTCCCGAAGCGGCGCGGATCGTCGCAATGATCGCAAAAATCCCGTCGACGAGCGCGTACGCGCCGAACAGGATTCCGATCGCCAGAATCGTCGCGCCGGGCCAGACAAACGCCAGAATGCCGAAGATCACCGCGACGATGCCGCGGATCAGAACTGCCCACCAGTTGCGCGCGAGAACTTGAACCATCCGATGTACTCCTCGTTATTGTAAGACGGTACCGTCTTGCAAATAGACGCGCTGCACGGTGCAGAGCTTGGGTTTCGATCCGTCCCACGCCTGGCCGGTCAGCGCGTTGTTCAGATTGGCGTTGATTTGCGAGCCTCTTGAGAACGTGCCCTTGTTGATGAGAATGAACTTACGGCCGTGATAGTTGACGAGAAAATCGACCTGCGTTGCAGGCGAGTCGTGCGTGTTGAAATAGACCACGTTGATGCCGTTGGTTTGATTATTTCCGTTCGAGTTGATGACGCAGCTGACGATGTTGATGCCGAACGCCGACACGACGCGCGCCTGCGCCGCGGCTGGTATGGCGAGTGCGAGCAGGGCCGTGAGGGCTAGGAGCGGACGTCTCATGAAGTTGCTGCCTCCTTATTTTCCGATACAAAACCGAGAGAAGACTCCGTCGAGCACCTCTTCGGCGGCGACCGGCTCGCTTACATGCCCCAACGCCGAAAATGCGCGCTGGAGGTCGGTTGCGGCGAAGTCCACCGGCTGATTCGATTCGAGCGCCCGCAGCGCGAGGCCGAGCGCGTCGAGCGCGGCGTTGACGCCTTCGAACTCGCGCAACGAGGCGATATGCGGGCGTTCGAGGTCAAAACGCTCTCCGCCCCAGCCAAGCTCGGCGATGGCCCGGCGCAGTCGCTCGACCGTCTTCGGATCCCGGACGCTGCCGGCGATCGCCGCCGGATCCTCCACCTCGCGAGCGCCGCGGCTCCCGAGGTCGGCTTTGTTGAGGAAGAGGATCCGCTCGCGGCCGCGGGTGCGCTCCAGCAGCGCGTGCGCCTCCGAATGCAGCGGCACCGAGCCGTCGAGCACGACCAGCGCGATGCGAACCCGTTCTAGGGCGCGCTCCGTGCGCTCGATGCCGAAGGCTTCGATCCGGTCGGCGTGGGCCCGGATGCCGGCCGTGTCGACCAGGCGCACGGGGACGCCGTCTATCGCCAGCGTCTCCTCGATGGTGTCGCGCGTCGTTCCCGGTTCTTCCGAGACGATGGCGCGCTCGGTGCCGAGCAGGGCGTTGAGCAGCGAGGATTTGCCGGCGTTGGGCGGTCCGACGATCGCGACCGCGAGCCCCTCGCGAACGAGCCGCCCGAGCTCGCCGTCGCGGCGCAGCTCTTCGAGGCGGGTGCGGATCGGTTGGAGCCGGTCCGCCAGACGCGCCCGGTCGGGCTCGGGGACCTCCTCGGGGAAGTCGATCGCGCCCGCGAGCTCTTCTAGGACGACCGCGAGCGACTTGCGCAGCCCGCGCACCTCGTCGGCGAGGCCGCCGCCCAGATTCGCCAAGGC
>JBARBD010000177.1:0-2369 GCA_049792675.1 Vulcanimicrobiaceae bacterium
CAGGAGCGTAGAAGCGCGCATGGATCGTTGGCCCGAGCTTCGATACGCCGAGTGGAAGGATACGCTCGCGACCCTGCACCTCTGGACGCAGATCGTCGGCAAGATCCGCCTGCGGCTGACGCCCATGATCAACCATTGGTGGAACGTGACGCTCTACGTGACGCCGCGAGGCTTCACGACCTCGGCGATGCCGTATGGCGACGGACGTTCCTTCGCGATCGACTTCGACTTTCTCGGCCATGCGTTGAAGATTCGCGGCTGCGACGGCGAGCGCGCCGGGTTCGCGCTCGAGCCGATGAGCGTCGCCGAGTTCTACCGCCGGATAATGCACGAGCTCGAGGCGCTCGACTTCGCTGTAAAGATCAATACGATGCCCAACGAGATCCCCGATGCGGTGCCGTTCGAGCGCGACACGCTCCACGCGTCGTACGACCGCGCGTACGTCGAGCGATTCTTCTACGCGTTGCTGCAGGCCGATCGTCTCTGCAAAGCCTTTCGCTCCTCGTTTCTCGGCAAAGCGAGCCCGGTGCATTTCTTCTGGGGCAGCTTCGATCTAGCCGAGACGCGCTTCTCGGGGCGGCTGGCGCCGCCGCACCCGGGCGGCATTCCAAACCTGCCCGATTGGGTGACGCGCGAAGCCTACTCGCACGAAGAGCAGAGCGTCGGCTTCTGGCCGGGCGGCCCCGGCATCGAGGCCGCCTTCTACGCGTACGCGTATCCGGAGCCGAAGAGTTACGGACAAGCCGTCGTCGCGCCGGCGGCGGCCGCCTGGAACGGGACGATGCGAGAGTTCGTGCTGCCCTACGAGACGGTGCGCTCCTCGAAGAATCCCGATCGCGACGTGCTCGACTTTTTCACTTCCACTTACGAAGCCGCGGCGGATCTGGCGGGCTGGGACCGCGCGGCGTTGGAGCGGGCTCGGTAAATCGCCGCTCCACGATACCTGATATATGCGATCGGCACGACGAAGAGCGTGAGCAAGAGCGAGCTCGAGAGCCCGCCGATCACGACGATGCCGAGTGCTTGGCGGTATTGCGCGCCGGTTGTGTGACCGAGCGCGAGCGGCAGCATGCCGGCGATCATGGCGAGCGTCGTCATCACGATCGGGCGGAAGCGGCGGCGAGCCGCGCCGATCATCGCGTCGTAGGCGCTCGCGCCGCGCCGGATCTCGCGCTCCGCGTACTCGACCAGCAGGATCCCGTTTTTGGTGACCAGGCCGATCAGCATCACGATGCCGAGCATCGAGTAGAGGTTCAGCGGTTGATTCGTCACGTAGAGCGAGCCGAAGGCGCCGACCGAAGCGAGCGGTACCGTTAGCATGATCGCAAACGGAAGCGCGTAGCTGCGATAGAGAATCGCAAGGATCACGTAGACGATCACGATCGAGAGCGCGAGGGTCGCTAGAATCTTTGCGGCCGTCTCCAGGAACTGCTCGACGTCGCCGCGCGGTTGGACGCGCGCGCCGGCAGGCAGAAAGTTCGGGTCGCGAAGCTTGCGCCCGAGCGGCCCGGTCACCAGCCCGATCGGCGTCGAGCCGGCCGCGTTCGCCGTGACGGTTACGATGCGCTCGCCGTTCTCGCGCTCGACGATGCTCGGTTCCGCCGTCTTCGAGATCGAGGCGAGGTCGGCGAGCGGAACGAGGCGCCCATCGCTCGCGCGAACCGGCACGCGCAGCACCGCGTCGAGGTCGCCGTTCTCGGCGGCATCCGAGCGCACCACGACGTTGGTGAGGCCCGACGGCATGCGCACCTTCGCGGCGATCGCGCCGCCGGTTGCGAGACGCGCGGTCTGCGCCGCATCGTCGGCGGCGACCCCCAGCAGCATCGCTTTTGCGGGATCGATCGTCACGTCGAGGCGCGGACCGACGCCGGCATCGCTCGAACGCACGTCGGTCGCGTTTGGGTTCGAGCGGAGCTCGGCGGCGATGCGGGCGGCGGCGACGTCGATAGCGCCGCGCTCGCCGCCGACGCTGTAGCTGATCGGAGCGGTTCCGCCCATGCCGCGTCCTGCACCGGCGATCGTCGCCTCCGGAACCGCGCTCTGCAGCGCCTTCATGCGCTCGGTCATCGCGTCGCTCGAGGCGCTTGGATCGGCCAGCATCGCGTCGACCTGCGCGACGTTGCTGGCGAAGACGTCGGTGACACCGTTGAACGCCAGGCCCGTGGTGACCACCACGTGACGCACGCCGCTATCGTCGAGTAGACGATCGGCGAGTGCGGCGGCGCGGCGCTGCGTGCGGTCGAGCGGCGTGCCCGGCGCAAAGGTGAGCGAGACCGATGCGTGGCCGGCGCTCACCGGCGGCGAGAACTCGGTCGCGATGCGCCCGGATCCCAAGAGCCAGAGCGCTGCGACGCACGCGACGGCGGTGG
>JBARBD010000178.1:0-8251 GCA_049792675.1 Vulcanimicrobiaceae bacterium
GAATCCGCCGATCGTCGCGCGCATCGAAGACCGGCGTTTGGTGCTCGACCTGCGCACGATCGCTCCCGACGACGACGCAGCGGTGATCGCCGCGCTGTCAGGATAACAGCGCCTGTCATCCTGAGCGAAGCGCCGAAGGCGCGTAGTCGAAGGACCGGTTAGTCTCGTGAGCCCTGAGCGAGCGCAGCGAGTCGAAGGGCGGCGCTAGAGAAAAGCGTTGCCACCCTTCGACTCCGCTTCGCTCCGCTCAGGGATGGCAACAGCACTCCCCGTCCTTCGACTCCGGTGCTTCGCACCTGCGCTCAGGATGACAAGGCTTTGCGAGCTCGGTTTGCCTGCAGAGCGTTACTCGCTGAACCAGCCGCTGGGTGTGACGTCGAGGTTGACGCTAATTTGTTTGACTTCGGTATAGGCGTCGTAGCCGTAGGTGCCGAGCTCGCGGCCGATGCCGGATTGTTTGTAGCCGCCCCACGGCGCTTCGTTGTAGGTCGGATGGTAGGTGTTGATCCAGGTGATGCCGGCGCGCATCTTGCGGATCACGCGATGGGCCTTGGCGATATCTTGCGTGAAGACCGCGCCTGCCAGGCCGTAGATCGTGTCGTTGGCGAGCGCGATCGCGCCGGCTTCGTCGTCGAAGGTCTGCACGACGAGCACCGGCCCGAAGATCTCTTCTTGCACGATGCGCATCGACGGGTTCGTCTTGGCGAAGATCGTCGGAGCGATGAAGTTCCCGTCGGCGAGCGCGCCGCCCAGGCGTTCCCCGCCGCAGAGCAGTTGCGCGCCCTCTTCTTTACCGGCGCGGATGTAGGCCTCGACGCGCTCGCGATGGACCGGCGAGATGATCGGGCCCATTTCGCTGGCCGGATCGAAGCCGTCGCCGACGCGAATCTTCTGCGCGCGCTCGACGAGCCGATCGAGGAAGCGATCGTGAATGCTGCGCTCTAAAATCAGCCGCGATCCCGCCGAACAGACCTGTCCGGCGTTGGCAAAGATGCCGAAGAGCGCGTAGTCGATGGCCGTATCGAAATCGGCGTCGGCAAAGACGACGTTCGGCGACTTGCCGCCGAGCTCGAGTGAGATCTTCTTCAGATTCGACGTCGCGTCGTGCATGATGCTGCGCCCGGTCTTGGTGCCGCCGGTGAACGCGATCTTGTCGACCTGCTCGCTGACAGCGATCGCGTGTCCGACCGTCGCGCCGGCGCCGGTGACGACGTTGACGACGCCCGGCGGGAAGCCGAGTTCCTGAAAGATGCTCGCCAACCGAATCGCCGAGAGCGGCGTCAGTTCCGCAGGCTTGAGCACGCAGACGTTTCCGGCGGCGAGCGCCGGCGCGAGCTTCCAGACCGCCATCAGCAGTGGGTAGTTCCACGGAACGATCTGCCCGCAGACGCCGATCGGCTCGCGCACGGTGAAGGTTTGCGAGGGCGCCGGAACGTCGAAGGTCTGGCCGTGCGGCTTCGTCGCGAGGCCGGCGTAGTAGCGGAAGCAATTGGCCGCGTCGATCGCGTCGTACTCGGTTTCACGCAACGGCTTGCCGTTGTTGAGCGTGTCGATGCGCATGAACTCGTCGCGGTTGGCGTCGATCGCGTCGGCGACGCGGAAGAGCAGCGCGGCGCGCTCGGTCGCGCTTGTCGAACCCCACGGTCCCGCGTCGAAGGCGTTGCGCGCGGCCGCAATCGCGGCGTTGGCGTCCTCTACCGTGGCCTCGGCGATCGTCGCGATCGCCCGGCCGTTGGCCGGATTGATCAACTCGCGCGTGCCGCCATCGGACGCGAGCTTCCAGGTTCCGCCAACGAACATCGGAACGATGCCGCCGATGCGAGGAAGCTTGCCGAGAATCTGCTCCGCGTTAACGGTTGCGGGTGAATCGGTTTGCATTGTGGATCGGCTCCTTGGGCTTTCTAAAAGAAGCTCAGCGTGACGCGTGGGTAAGGCTGGTCGCGAAGATCTGGCGGGCCGAGTCGCAGACGTAATCGGCTTCCTCTTCGGTAATCGTCAGCGGCGGCTCGACGCGGATCGTGCGCGCGTTCACGAGCGTGCCCGAGACGAGGATGCCGCGTTCCAGCATGCGCTTCGCGAACTCGAAGCCGGTCGCGTGATCGTGGAACTCGAGCGCCATCAGCAGTCCCTTGCCGCGAACGTCGGCGACGACGTCCTCGTGGCCCGCGACGGCTTCGCGCAGGCCGGCCAGCATCCGCGCGCCCAGGACGGCCGCGCGTTGCGGCAGCTTATCCTCGATCAGCACGTTGATCGTGGCGAGTGCCGCAGCGCAGGCCAGCGGGTTGCCGCCGAACGTCGACGTGTGCAAGAACGGATTGTCGAAGAGCCGTGAAAAGACGTCGCGCCGCCCGAGGACCGCGCCGGCCGGCACGACGCCGCCGCCGAACGCCTTCGCAAGACACATCAAATCCGGTGCGATGCCGTAATGCTCGCAGCAGAACATCTTCCCGGTTCGCCCCATCCCGGTCTGCACTTCGTCGAGGATCAAGAGCGAGCCGAACTCGTCGCAGAGCGCGCGCACGCCCGGCAGGTAATCGTCGCCGGGAATGTTGACGCCGCCCTCGCCCTGGATCGGCTCGAGCAGCACCGCGCCGACGTCTTCGCCGACCGCTTTGCACGAGGTCATCATGTCGCGCAGCGCGGGCAAGTCGTTAAACGGCACGTGTTCGATGTTCGGCAGCATCGGGCCAAACGGGCGCCGGAACTCGGCCTTGGCGCTTGCCGAGAGCGCGCCGTAGCTCTTACCGTGGAAGCCTTTGGTCGCCGCGACGATCGTCTGTTTGAAGGGATCGTAGGCGCGCGCGAGCTTGAGCGCTCCTTCGACCGCCTCGGTGCCGCTATTGCAGAAGAAGCTGAACTCGAGGCCGGCCGGCGCGATCATCGAGAGCGTCTTGGCGAGCATCGCGCGCAGCGGATCGAGGAGATCTTGGCTATGCAGCGGCTGACGGCGCAGCTGTGCGGTGACGGCCTTGACGACCTTCGGATTGCGATGCCCGACGTTGAAGATGCCGAACCCGCCGAGGCAGTCGAGGTACTTGCGGCCGGTGACGTCGCGGTAATGGTTCAAGTCGGCGTCGGACCACTCGACCACCGCGCCGGCGCCGTTCGGATCGGTCGCCTTGCGGTACTCGAGGAAGCCGGGATTGACGTGATTGCGGAAGCACTCGACCGTCTCGCGCGTGATCCACTCCGCCTCCGAGGGCGTTACCTCGGGCTTTTCGATCAGGTCTAAGACGTGCTGCGTGTACTCGTAGACGTTACGTTCTTTCTCACCACTAATTTTCGATCACCTCGTAAAGACGTCGTGCATTGCGGCTCGCAGGATCGCGAACCCTTCGTCGAGCTCCGCGTCGCTGACGACCAGCGGAACTAAAATCCGAATGACGTTGCGCTTGCCCGCAAGCAGCAGCAGCAAGCCGCGCTCGCGCGCCGCCTCGGCGACCGCCGGCGCGCCCGAAGCGAGTTCCATCGCCATCATCGCGCCGAGTCCCCGCACCTCTTCGACCTGCGGGAACGCCGATTGGAGCGCGCGCAGCTCGCGGCCGATGCGGTCGCCGACGGCGCGGGCGCGGGCGAGAAACGGCTCGTCCATGATCTCGAGAATCGCCAGCGCCGCCGCGCATGCGACCGGATTGCCGGCGAACGTGCCGCCCAGGCCGCCCGGCGTCGGCGCGTCCATGATCTCGGCCTTGCCGACGACCGCGGCGAGGGGAAGTCCGCCGCCGAGCGATTTGGCGACGCAGAGCAGATCCGGCTCGATGCCGTACTGCTCGCAGGCGAAGAGCGTTCCGGTGCGGCCGAAGCCGGTTTGAATTTCGTCGGCGATCAGCACGATGCCGTGCGTCGTGGCGATCTGCCGCAGCTCGCGCAAGAACGCCGGCGGCGCTGGAATGAATCCGCCCTCACCGAGCACCGGCTCGATGATGATCGCGGCCACGCGATCGGGCGTCACCGTCGCTTCGAAGAGTTCCTCGAGCGCGTCGAGCGCGCGCTCCGCGGTCAGGCCGCGGTGCTGGTACGGAAACGGCGCGTGGTAGATTTCGCTGCAGTACGGCCCGAAGTGCTGCTTGTACGGAACGTTCTTGCCGGTCATCGAGAGCGCCAGCAGCGTGCGGCCGTGATAGCCGTGCGCGAACGCGATCACGGCCGGCCGGCGCGTATACTCGCGTGCGATCTTCACCGCGTTCTCGGTCGCTTCGGCACCGGTCGAGAGCAGCAGCGTCTTCTTCGGCGAATCGCCCGGAGCGCGGCGATTGAGCGCTTCGGCGACGCGCAAGTACGGTTCGTACTCCGCGACTTGAAAGCACGTATGCGTCAGTTTGCCGGCTTGCTCGGCGATCGCCGCGACGACCTTGGGATGCGCGTGACCGGCGTTGAGCGTGCCGATACCGCCGACGAAATCGAGGTAGCGCCGACCCTCCGCGTCCCACAGGATCGCGCCGCTTCCGCGCTCGATCCAGATCGGATGTGCCGTGGAAACGCCGCGCGCGACGTTTTCGTGGCGGAGCTCGGCGAGCGATGATTCGGTGACCGTGCTCAAGCTTTCTCTCATGATGGCGAGGAAGTCGTATTCGGCAAGTTTAAAGGCGCTCTTCTTTAGGGCGGTTTTAGGCCCGATTCTAGCGAGGTGTGCTACGTGGGAAAGCGGATCGCCGCACTCGTCGTGCTCGTGCTCGTCGCGAACCCCTTCCGGGCGTGGGCCGGAACGACCGGAACGCTGCGCGGCCGCGTGGTGGACGCGGCGTCGCACGCGCCTATCGCCGGCGCGGTAGTAACGGCCGTCTCGCCGTCGCAGACCGCGACCGCCACCTCGGACGCCGCCGGTACGTTCTCGTTCATCTCCCTCCAGCCCGACACGTACACGGTCAATGCAAGCAAGCCAGGCTACGAGCCGCAATCGGAGCCCGGCATCACGATCGTGGCCGACCAATCCGCCAGCGTCAACCTGGCGCTGCAGAGCTCTCTGAAGACGATCGCGCGGACGACCTCGCGTTCGGCGCAGACGCTGGTTCACTCGGGCGTGACGAGCGACGTGTACTCGATCAACTCGGCCGGCCAGAAGGCCGCCTCGACACTCTCGGGCTCGGGATCGCTGACGCAGGCCTACGGCGCGATCGCGAGCGCGCCCGGCGTCAGCGTTCCATCGAACCAGCAAGGCTGGTATCAGAGCGTCTACGTCCGCGGCGGCGACGTCGATCAAGTCGCCTACGAGTTCGACGGCTTGCCGACGACGCGGCAATCGGACCTCGCGCCGATCGCGACGCTCACGTCGCTCGGCAACCAGGAGGTGCAGGTTTACACCGGCGGCACGCCCGCCACGTCGAACTCCTCGGGCCTCGCCGGCTACATCAATCAAGTAATCAAGAGCGGCACCTTTCCGGGGTATGCCAACGCCGATCTCGGGATCGGCGGCCCGGCTTTCTACCATCAGGCGACGGTCGAAGCGGGCGGGGCGACGCCCGACCGCAACTTCTCGTACTACATCGGCTTCTCGGGGACGAACCAAACCTTCCGGTACGGCGATCAGTTCAACGGCGTCAGCGAGCCGCTCTACTTCTATCCGCTCAACGTGCCGACCAACAATAACGTCTACAATATCCTCGACGGCTCGGCGGGCAAAGCGCCGTCGTACGGCTTCATCGCGTCGCCCGGCAACAGCTACGCCCAGGCGGCCGATTTCGATCGCGAAAACGTCGTCAACTTGCACCTCGGCATCCCGCACCGCAACTCGCCGCTGCGCGACGACATTCAACTGCTCTACGTTACCGGCGGCATCGCCGCGCAGTTCTATAGTTCCGCGAACGACGTTTGGTACACGCCGGAAGTCGGCAAGAAGACCGGCATCGGCTACCCGATGCCGTACCTGGATTCGCTCTACTATACTGGCGCGGTCATGCAGGCGCCCAATCCGAAGGCGCTGACCGTCGGGCTCTTCCCGAGCAGTCCGACCGACCGCGCGATCGGCGGCCCGATCGATCCGAGCAACCGCGACGGGAACTGGAACGGCTACTCGATCGTGAAGGCGCAGTACCAGAAGAATCTCGATCAGCACTCGTATCTGCGCGGTCTCGTCTACGGCGAGTACTCCGATTGGTTCATCAACGGCCCCAACAGCGCGCAGCTGGTCTTCGGTTCGGATCCGGCCGACTACGAAGTGCTCGAGCACGGCTACGGTGCCGGGCTCATCTACTCGAACCAGCTATCCAGCCAGCACTTGATCACCGCCGAAGCGTCGTACAACAGTCAGCGGCTGCAGACGTACAACGCCGGTTTTAGCTCGACCGACCCGAGCACCACCAGCCTGTCGCCGACCGGGCTCGGCACGATTCTCACCAGCTATGCGACCCCGAACGGCCATTGCTACAATTATAAGACGGGCCAGCCCTGGAGCTGTTTCGACGCGGGCAGTCAAGGCGGATGTCTCACCGCCTTTGGATGTTATCCGGGCGAAGGCTCGTTCAACTTCAACATGACGCCGGGATACGCGCCCGCGGGCTCGCCGGCCGCCAAAGCCGGCGCGAGCTGGATCGTCACCGAGAACGGCGTGAGCGCCCAAGTCGACAACGTGACGCCCTACTTCAGCTCGTACGCGCTCACCGACCTCTACCAGCCCAACGATCATCTGGTCGTCAATCTCGGCGCGCGCTTCGACCACTTCGCCTATGCGACCAACGACCTCGAGAGCGGCTATCCGGCGCGGCAGTTCTGGTTCGACGCGTACAACGACGAGCATTGCGGCTCGCCCGGCAAAAACCCGCAGTGGACGTGGAGCAATGCGACCGGCAGCTTCACGCCGTGCGCGCCCGGCCTCGCGCCGCTGACGCAGCCCGGCAACGGCCTCTACAACGTCGGCGCCGGCTTCAACGTCTCGAACGTCTTCGAACCGCGCCTTTCGTTTACGTACACGATCAACCCCGACACCGTGATTCGCGGCTCGGCTGGGCGCTACGCGCGGGCCGAAGGCTCGTCGTACTACCAGTACAACACCTTCCAGCAGAACCTGGCCTCGTTCATCTCGCAGTTTTACATCTACGGCTACCACACGCCCGACCACGCGATCTATCCCGACACGTCGAACAACTTCGACCTCTCGCTCGAGAAGCACGTGAAGGGGACGCTGCTCTCGTACAAAGTCACACCCTTCTATCGCAATACGTCCAACGAGCTGCAGTTCCAGGCGATCAACCCGGTGCAGGGCACGCTCGCCGGACTGAACGTGGGGACGCAAGAGTCGTACGGCGTCGAGTTCTCGCTACAGTATGGCGATTTCAGCCGCGACGGATGGTCGGGCATGCTCTCGTATACGCACACGCAGAACCAGATCCGCTTCAGTCCGATCAACGGCGTCAGCGTGATCGACGCGCTCAACACGCAGATCGAGCTCTACAACTCGTACACGGCGGCCTGCGCGCACGTCACCAAGAGTTCCGCGAACTGGCAGGCCTGCGGCAGCGGGGCCTACCCGGGGAACGCCGCAGCGGCGCTCGCCAACAATCAATCCGGCACGCCCGACCAAGGGAAGCTGCAGATTCCCAACCCGTACTACCACGGGGCGCTGCAGCCGCTCTTCGATGTCAACGGCTGGTATACGCCGTACGACGTGATCCCGAGCCCCTTCAACGCCGCCAACGGCTACGAAGTGCCCGACGTCGCGTCGCTGATCGTGAACTATCGCAAGGCCAAATGGGCCATCACGCCGTCGCTGCACTTCTCCGACGGCGCGAACTACGGATCGCCGCTGGTCTGGCCGGGCTACGTGCCGCAATCCTGCTCGAAGCTCCCGAGCCTCACGCCGCTCACGCCCGGCAAGAGCTGCCCAGGCGGCGCGGCCGGTGCGGTCTTCCTGCCGAATCCCTATAGCGGGAACTTCGACAACCTCGGCGCGTTCGTCCAGCCGTCGGAGCTCACGCTCAATCTCCAAACCAGTTATCAGCTTTCGTCGCGCCTCACGCTCACGGTGCAAGCGGTCAACCTCTACAACCAATGCTTCCAGCGCGGTTACGCGTGGGACAATTCGGTGACGTGTGTCTACTCGAACCTTCCGTCGAACATTCTCGCCCCGGCCGGTAACTTCGTAAAGAACCCGCCGGCGCAGCTGCGTTACCCGTACGGAACCTTCTACAACATCACCGAAGTCGGGATCTCGTCGGTGCGCCAGCCGTTCGGATTCTTCGCCGACCTCAGCATAAAGATCTGACGGAAACGCTGTAGGTGAGACGCCGCGACTTCGTGCGTGGGCTCGGGACCGCCG
>JBARBD010000179.1:0-29898 GCA_049792675.1 Vulcanimicrobiaceae bacterium
TCGACGCCGAGACGACGATGCGCGAGGCCAACGAGAAGTTCTATCGGCGCTTCACCTTCATGGAGGAGCGTGCCGGCGCCGACGGCAAGGCGCTCTCCGATCTCGACGCTAACGAACTCGAGGAACTGTGGCAACTGGCGAAGGCTTGACGTCGCTCCTCCGCGTGCGCATGGGCACGCACGACGCGCACTACGGCGGCTCGCTCGTCGACGGCGCGCGCATGCTGGCGCTCTTCGGGGACGTCGCCACCGAGCTGCTGATTCGTCTCGACGGCGACGAAGGGCTCTTCGCCTCCTACGACAGCGTCGAGTTTCTGGCGCCGGTCTATGCCGGCGACTATATCGAAGCGCAGGGGCGCATCGTCGCCGTCGGCCGCGCTTCGCGCCGCATGGAGTTCGAGGCGCGTAAGATCATCGCGGCGCGCCCGGAGATCGGCGAGAGCGCCGCCGACGTTCTCGATCCGCCGGTCGTCGTCTGCCGCGCCAGCGGCACGTGCGTGACTCCCAAAGCGAAGAAGCGCCGCTAAACAGAAAGGAACGATACGTGCGCTCGTTACGACATCTTCTAACAGGCTGCGGAATGCTTTCTGCGGCAGCGCTTTTGGCCGGCTGCGGCTCCGCAAGCTCCCAATCGGCGAACGCAATTCCCGGAGCAACGTTGGAGACCGGGCAAGCGCGCATGCTCGCGATGACCACGCCGCTCGGCACGGTACCGGTGCGGCAGCTCAACCGCGGCAAATCCTGGATTCGCCCCGACGCCGGAAAGCAGTGGCTGCTCTACGTCTCCGACGGCGCCACCGGTACGATCGACATCTACAACTATCGGGTGAGGGTCGGAAAGCTCTACGGTCAGATTACCGGCTTGAGCTTTCCGTACGGTCAGTGCCTCGACCGCGGCGGCAACGTTTACGTCGTCGACAACGAAACGGCGAAGATCTACGAGTTCGCCCACGGCGGAACGACGCCGATCGCGACGGCAAGCGACGCGTACGGAAATCCGATCGGATGCTCGGTCGATCCGACCAACGGCGACGTTGCGGTGGCCAACTTTAATGGCGCGTCGAGCGGCCCGGGCGGGCTCGTCGTCTTTGCAGGGGGGCTCGACGGCAGCCAAACCAACTACACGAACTCACTTCTCTACCATCTCTATCCGCCGGGATACGATCCGCACGGAGACCTCTTCGTTCAGGGAACCGACTACTCCGGAAATGACTATTTCGCCGAGCTTCGCAAGGGCAGCGGCACGTTCGACATGCTCTCCGGGTTGACCATCGCATTTCCGGGAAGCGTCGGGTGGGACGGTTCCTACATCACGGCGACCGATCAGGATTACCAGTACGGCTACACGACGATGATCTATCGCTTGACGGTCTCGGGCTCGGCGGTAACCATCGTGGGCAAGACCAATCTAACCGACGACTGCTATCCGAACTACGATTGGATGGTCGCGGTGCAGCCCTTCGTCGGGGGCCCGCGCAGAGGAGGCGCGGTTGCCGCAGGCAACCTCAACTGCCCCAACCGCCAAAACTTCTTCAGCTACGCCGACGGCGGCAATCCAAAGCGTTCGGAACCATCGGCGATCGCTCCGAAAGCACCCTACGGTCAAGTCGTCAGCCCACCAAAAGGTTGATCTAGTTCGGCCCGAGCACCTATACCAATCGTTGGTGCGTTTTGCGCTTCCAGACGAACTCGTAGTACGTGAACTGTAGCGCGAGTCCGACGCAGTACGCGATCGGATAGCCAAGCCAGACGCCGTCCAGCCCGATGCGCTGCATCAAGATATAGGCGGCCGGCACCTCGACCCCCCAGATCGCGAAAATTCCGATCGCGGTCGGCCAGAGAACCGTCCCGCTCCCGCGCATGAGTCCGCTCAAGACCGCCGAGTTGCCGAAGATCGCGTAGCTCCACAGCGTGATCATCAGCAGCTGGTGAGCGATCCGCAGCGTGTTCGGGTCGGTGATGAACCAACCGAGGATGGGCCAGGCGAAGATGTAGGAGACGGCGATGATCAGCCCGCCGATCGCGTAGTTCAATCCGACCGCTGAACGGATCACGCTGCCGAGCTTGTCTTCGCGCCGAGCCCCGATGCACTGCGCGCCGAAGATCGAGGCCGAGATGCCGATCGAGATCGCCGGAAACTGCACGTAGCCGATGACTTGATTGACCGCACCGTAGGCTGCCGTCGCGCTCGACCCGAACCGGTTGACGAACGAGATGACGGCGATCTCGGCGAGCGAGACCATCATCACTTGCAAGCCGGTCGGTACGCCGATGCGCACGACCGAGCCGAGTATCTTCCAGTCGATGCGCATGTCGGCGAGCGTCTCGCGGTCGAACTGCAGCGGGTGGTCCCGGCGCCTGAGGTAGAGCAGCAGCCAGATCAGAGCCGACGAGTTGGCGATCAATCCGGCCACCGCCGCGCTCACGACACCGAGCTTCGGCAATCCGAAGACCCCCAAGATGAAGAGCGGCGTTAGGACGATCGCCAGCGTGCTCGAAACGATCAGCGCGTAGAAGGGCGTCGTGGAGTCGCCGGTGCCGCGCAAGATCGTCGTGTAGACGAAATAGACGAAAAAGACCGGCATCACGAGAAAGACCACGCGTGCATAGGCGTCGGATTGCGGCAAGATGTCGGGCGGCGTGCCGAGCCAGCCGAGTATCGTCGGCGAACCTATCGAGCCCAAAACCGCGACGATGATGCCGAGATAGAGCGCCGCTCCGATGACCGTGCCGGCGACCTTCTTCACCTTGTGGTGGTCGCGTGCGCCGAAGGCCTGTCCGATCAGCACGCTGCTGCCGCTCGAGAGGCCGAGCATAAATGAGAAGAGCAAGAAGACGATCGGAAAGACGGCCGAGATCGCGCCGAGGGCCTGCGTCGAGATGAGCCGCCCAATCCAGATGCTGGCGATCGTCTGCGAGGCGGATTGCAGCGCGTTGCTGAGCACCAGGGGTATGAGAAAGACGAGGAGGATCTGCCACATCGGCTTGCCCTCCTCGAAGATGTTGACCCCTCTGCGTCGCGTTGCTTGCGCTTGCGCCATGCGGCGAATCCTTACTCCTCGGCTAGCAGTTCGTAGATCCCCTTACGAGCTTCATCAAGCAACTCGCTCACGCGCCCAAGCGTTTCAACCTTCGACGAGGGGCCGACTTGCGAGATCGCCTGCATCAATCGGCCGGCCGACTCCCGCAGGCGGTCGGCCGGCCCATCCACGGCCTCGTCCTCTTCGTCATCGTCTCCGAAGAAGCGTCCGAGCTCGG
Source organism: Vulcanimicrobiaceae bacterium (assembly GCA_049792675.1). Lineage (GTDB taxonomy): Bacteria > Vulcanimicrobiota > Vulcanimicrobiia > Vulcanimicrobiales > Vulcanimicrobiaceae > Cybelea. Next base: position 3,258 of record JBARBD010000179.1, read on the forward strand.
CTGCGTGCTCCTCGAGCAGCTTTCGACCCTTATCGGTAATCTCGTAGGTGCGGCGGTCGCCCTCCTCGCGCCCGGCGATCAGCCCGGCCGCTTCAAGGGCGGCCAGCAGCGGATAGACCGACCCGGCGCCGCCGCCCCAACCCTTTTCGCGAGCCTCTCGAATCAGGTCGTAGCCGTGACGAGGCAGATCGGCGAGGAGCTTGAGGACGACGAACTTCAGAATTCCGCGGCGCATCCGCCGCCGGCGGTGCTGCCGAAAGGCGCGCCCGCGCGCAACCCACCACGCCGAGTGCGGATCCTGCCAGAAACCCATGTGCATACGATGGCCCTTCTTAACTAAATGCATCGCGATAATAAACGATATATCGAGATACTGTCAAGCGACCGGGCAATCGGCGTCGAACTCCCGCTCGTGCGGCTCGATAAGTTCATGAAGGTCTCGCGCCTCGCCAAGCGGCGCGGCGAGGCCCACGAAGCGCTCGAGCACGGGCGCATCACGAAGGACGGCAAGGCGCTCAAACCCGGATACCGCGTGAAGCCCGGCGATACGCTCGAGATCCACTACGCGACGAAGTTCGTCACGGTGCGGGTGCTCGAGGTACCGCTGCGCGTCACCCCGGGCGTCAAGCCCGCGGATCTCTACGAAGTGCTCCAGACGCGGGGCGACGACGCCGAGTGGCTCTGATCTCGGCCGATACCAAAGATGCGCTCACGCGCGATCTCCCCGACGCGCCGCATTGCCGCCACGCGCTGGTCGCCGGTCTCGCGCTCTACGGGAGCGACCGCGGCGGCAGGGAGTTCGTCACGCACCGTAACGCCGTCGCTCGCCTCTTCTGGTCGTTGCTGGACGATCGCAAATCGCATCCGATCGAGACCCGCGCGACGACGCGCCTGCAGCGCTTGCCGACCTTTGCGATCGCGCTTCCGGAGGTGCTGCGCACGACGCCGCCCAAGCCCGCGCGCAAGTGCGACCGCCTGCTCGAGGTGCGCGCCGCATTCTTAGCCTGCGGCTCGCTGGCGGCGGGCACGCACGGATACCACCTCGAGTTCGTCGTGCGCGAGCGTGCAATCGCCGAGCGCCTGCAATGGATGCTCGGCAGCGCCGGCATTCCCGTGAAAGAGACGCGCCGCAAAGGGCGCATCGTGCTCTACCTCAAGGACTTCGAGGCGATCGCAGAACTGCTGACGCGCATCGGCGCGTTCGGCGCGGTGCTGCGTCTCGAGGACGTGCGCGCGCTGCGCGAGACGAAGAACCGCATTCACCGGCTCGTCAATACCGAAGCGGCGAACTTAGAGCGCGTCGCACAGGCGGCCGCCACGCAGCGCCGGGTCATCGAGTATCTCCGCAGCGCCTACGGCCTCGCTCGCCTGACGCCCGCACTGCGAGAAGTCGCCGACCTTCGGCTGGCGCACCCCGACGAGTCGCTCGCGGAGCTCGGCCGGCGCTGCAATCCGCCAATTCCCAAACCGACGGTGAGCAGCCGCCTGGCGGCGCTCGCCCGGCTGGCCGAGAACCTCCACGGCGGGCAGGGGAGCTTGAAAGCGGCCCGGTAAACGCGGCTCATGCGCATCGGAATCAACGGTTTTGGCCGTATCGGCCGCAACTTCACCAAAGCCCTGGTCGAACGCCATCCCGAGATCGAGATCGCGGCGGTCAACGACCTCATCGACGCTCGCGAGTGTGCCCACCTCTTCAAGTACGACAGCAACTACGGCATGTACGCGGGAGAGGTCTCGGCGCAGGACGCCACGCTCGCGATCGACCGCCAACGCATCCGCGTCTTCTCCGAGCGAGATCCCGCCAAGCTCCCATGGCGCGACCTCGGCGTCGACGTCGTGATCGAGTCGACCGGCCTCTTCACCGATGCCGCAAAGGCCCGGGCTCATATGGACGGCGGCGGAGCGAAGAAAGTCTTGATCTCCGCGCCCGCCAAGGGCGAAGACATCACGATCGTGCTCGGCGTCAACGACGACCGCTACGATCCGGCCACGCATCACATCATCTCGAACGCCTCCTGCACCACCAACTGCCTCGCAACCGCGGTTAAACCGATCGTCGACGAACTGGGCTGGGTGAAGGGGTTCATGACGACGATCCACTCGTATACGAACGATCAGAACGTGCTCGACGGGCCGCATCGCGATCTTCGGCGCGCCCGCAACGCCGCGACCAACATCATCCCGACCTCGACCGGCGCGGCCAAGGCGCTCTACCTAACGATTCCGGAGGTCGAAGGAACGTTCGATGGATTCTCGCTGCGCGTTCCGACGCCGACGGTCTCGATGATCTACCTAGTCGCGCAAACCAAGAAGCCGACGACGAAAGACGAGCTGAACGCGATCCTGCGCCGGGCCGCCGAAGGACCGCTCAAGAAGTACGTCGCTTACACTGAGGACGAGCTGGTCTCGAGCGATTTCAAGAAGAATCCCAGCAGCTCGATCGTCGATGCCAAGCTCACCAATGCGAACGGCGATCTCGTGCAGATCGGCGCCTGGTACGATAACGAGTGGGGATATTCATGCCGGCTCGCCGAGCTCACGGCGAAGGTGCTGGCCTCGATTCCGGTACCAACGTAGCCTTCGACGCTTCCGTGGGCTTTCGCAGGCTGACCGACCTCGACGTACGAGGCAAGCGCGTCTTGGTTCGGGAGGACTTGAACGTCCCGCTCGCTTTCGACTCCGCCGGCACCGCCACGATTGCCGACTACGCGCGCGTCGACGCAGCGATTCCAACCTTGCGCCGGCTGCACGAAAGCGGCGCGCGCACGATCGTCCTCTCGCACCTCGGGCGCCCCGACGGGAAACCGGATCCGCGACTCTCGTTGCGCCCGGTTGCGAGGGCGCTGACCGAGCGTCTCGGCGTACCGGTCGCATTCGTCCCGGAGAGCGTCGGCGAGGTGGCCGAACGGGCGGCCGGCGCGCTGCGCGACGGCGACGTGGTGCTGCTCGAAAACGTGCGCTTCCACCCCGAAGAGGAGCGCAACGATCCCGCATTCGCGGCGCGCCTCGCGGCGCTTGCCGATCTCTACGTGAACGACGCATTCGGGACGGCGCACCGCGCGCATGCATCGACCGAGGGCGTCGCCCGGCTCCTGCCCAACGCCGCCGGCTTGCTGATGGAATCGGAACTCTCGGCGCTCTCGCGCTTGACGGACCGGCCGGCCAAGCCGTTCGTCTGCGCGATCGGCGGCGCAAAGGTCAAAGACAAGATCGGCGTCTTTACGCGATTGATGGAACTCGTCGACGCGTTCTGTATCGGCGGCGGCATGGCGAATACGCTGCTGGCGGCCTCGGGGGTCGCGGTGGGGACGTCGCTGCGCGACGACGATCTGGGTCCGGCGCGACGCGTGCTCGCGCTTGCCGCGGAGCGGGGCGTCGATCTCGAGCTGCCGTTCGATGCCGTCGTAGCACCCGCGTTCGACGCCGACGACCGGGCGCACGTCGTTGCGATCGAGAGCGTCGGCGACGAAATGATTCTCGACATCGGACCGGCAACCGCGCAGGCGTACGCCGCCCGCATCGAAGCGGCGAAGACGATCGTCTTCAACGGGCCGATGGGCGTCTACGAAAAGCCGGCCTACCGGCACGGCACCGCGGTGGTCGGCGAGGCGATCGCTGCGGCGACCGCCAACGGCGCCGTCAGCGTCGTCGGCGGTGGCGATGCGGCCGCCGCGGCCCACATGCTCGGTTTCGCCTCGAAGGTGACGCACGTCTCGACCGGCGGCGGCGCGACGCTCGAGTATCTGGAGGGCAAGGTACTGCCGGGAGTCGCCGCTCTTGCGCGGTAGCGCACCGGCTCCCCGCACGATCGTCGCGGGCAACTGGAAGATGCACAAGACGGCGGCGGAAACGGCCGCGTTTCTCGACGCCTTCCTTCCAAAGTCGGCGCTCTTGCCGGCCCAGATCGAGATCGTCGTCGCACCACCGTTCACCTCGATCCCATCGGCCTCGCTGCGGCTGCGCGGCAGCCGCGTCGCGCTCGGCGCGCAGAACATGCACTGGGCGCTGCAGGGCGCGTATACCGGCGAAGTGAGCGCGCCGATGCTGCTCGAGTTCGGCGTGACGCACGTCATCCTCGGCCACTCCGAGCGGCGGGCCTACGACGGCGAGAGCGATCGCGCCGTGAACCTGAAGGTCAAGACCGCATTGGAGCAAGGTCTCGTGCCGATCGTCGCCGTCGGCGAGAGCCTCGAAGAACGCGATGCGGGTAAGACCGACGAGCGCGTCGTCGCGCAGACGCGCGCCGCGTTCGACGGCGTCGCACGCGAGCGGCTCGCGGGCGTCGTGATCGCGTACGAGCCAATTTGGGCGATCGGCACCGGACGCAACTGCGAGCCCGCCGAGGCCGACCGCGTGATGGGCGCGATCCGCGACTGCCTCGACGGTCTCCAAACGACGCCGATTCTCTATGGCGGATCGATGAACGCGGCCAACGTCGCTTCGTATATCGAACGGTCGAATATCAACGGCGGCCTCGTCGGCGGCGCCTCTCTCGACCCCGACGGTTTCGCAACGCTGATCGCCAACGCCGCCACGTGACGTACCGGCCGGTCGTCCTCGCCGTGCTCGACGGATGGGGTTGTCGAGACGAGCCGCACGGCAACGCGATCGCTGCCGCTGCGCTCCCGCACTGGCGCGCGCTCCTGGAGCGCTATCCGTGGACGACGCTCGAAGCTTCGGGGGAGGCGGTCGGGCTGCCCAAAGGCGTCATGGGCAATAGCGAGGTCGGCCACATGAACCTTGGCAGCGGTCGCGTCGTTCCGCAAGGCGTTACGATCATCGATGCCTCGATCGCGTCGGGAGGCTTCGGCGAGAACGAGACGCTGCGGCGCGCCTTCGCGCACGTCGCGCGCAGCGGACGCACGCTGCACTTAATGGGGTTGCTTTCCGACGGGCAAGTGCACAGCTCGATCGTCCACCTCTTTGCCTTGATCGACGGCGCGGTCGCGGCCGGCGCCCCGCTCGCCGTGCACGCCTTTCTCGACGGGCGCGATACGCCGCCGCGCTCGGCGCTCGGCTTCGTCGCGCAGCTTGAGGAGAAGCTCGCCGCAGTCGGAAGACCCGGAGCGATCGCGAGCGTAACCGGACGCTTCTACGCGATGGACCGCGACCGGCGCTGGGAGCGAACGCAACGCGCCTACGCATTGCTCGCCAACGGCGCGGCCGAGCACCGCGCGAGCGACGCGCTCTCCGCCGTCGAGGCGGCCTACGCTCGTGGCGAGGACGACGAGTTCGTCCTGCCGACGATCGTGGGAGAACCGCGTCCGATCGAGGACGGCGACGCGTTCGTCTTCTTCAACTTCCGGCCGGACCGCGCGCGCCAGCTAACGACCGCCTTCGATGCGGGCACGGCGATCTACTACGACGATGGCTTCGGCGTCTTTGAGCTAAAACGCTATCGCGATCCGTTCTTCGCGACGATGACCAAGTATGACGAGAGCTATACCAATCCGGTGCTTTTCGGGCCGCGGCCGCAGTACGACACGTTCGGCGAAACGCTGGCGCGCGAAGGGCTTCGCCAGCTTCGGCTCGCTGAGACCGAGAAGTACGCGCACGTCACCTACTTCTTCAACGGTGGGCGCGAAGAGCAGTTCGAGGGTGAGGATCGCGAGCTAATCCCCTCCGACCGCTCGGTCGCCACCTACGATCTCGCGCCGGCAATGCGGGCGCGCGAGATCACCGATGCCGCGGTCGAGGCGATCGAGAGCGGGCGTTACGACGCGATCGTCATGAACTACGCGAACGCCGATATGCTCGGGCACACCGGGCGATGGGAACCGACGATCGCGGGCGTCGAGGTCGTCGACGCGTGCTTTCCGCGCCTCGTCGATGCGACGCTGCGCGCCGGCGGCCTGCTCGCAATCACCGCCGATCACGGAAACGCCGAAGAGGAGATCGACGCCGGCGGCAATCCCGTCACCGCGCATACAACCAACCCGGTACCCCTCGTGCTCGTCGCCAAAGGCCTGCACGGGACCCTTGCGAGCGGGGGCAAGCTGGGCGACGTCGCTCCGACGCTGCTCTCGATCATGGGTCTGCCGATCGCAGAACGCATGACCGGCAAGAACCTCTTCACGCCGGCGAATTCATAGAAATCACAGCCACGCTTACGTTGCCTATCAGGTTCGTGTGAGATGGTATCGGCATCTCGAGAGGAGAGATTGTCGATGCAAAACGGTATCCACGAAATCCACGACGTTCTCAAGTTTGCCGAAGGCCTGATCTACTTCGTATTCGTCGGCACGGCGACCGTGCTGATCGCCATCGCGACCCACTTGCCATGAGGCGACGAGCACCCTCACGTATCGGCACGATAGCAGCCGCTCGGATCGACGTGCACGCACCGCTCCCCGATCGCGATCGCGCGCACGCGGTGATCCCAAAACGAGAGGACGAAGATCGCCACGGGTTTGAGCCTCGCGACGATCTCGCGGGCTCGCTGCGAGACGGCAATCGCATCCTTGACCCAGCGCGGATGCTCCTGGGGGAGGAGGCTGGTCTCGAGCTCGGCCTCCGCGACCGCCGGAACGACCGCTTCCGAACGGCTCGCACCGATTTGAAGCGGCAGCGAGGCTGCCGGCTCCTCGACCTCAATACGGCGCAGCATGAGCTTGGCGTTTGAGCCGGTCGAGCGCGCTCAAGTGGAGCTGCGATGCGCGCTGCGGCGAAATCGCCAGGCTTCGACCAACCGATCGCAACGATCGCTCCCCAAAATAGTGCAGCAGCACGATCTCGCGGTGTCGTTTCGGCAGGCTCGCGATCTGCGCGGCGAGTAGCGCGCGCTCGCAGCGCCGCTCGACGATTCTCGCGGGGTCCTCGCCCCAATCGAATCCGAGCGCTTCGCCCCTGGGCAGCGGCGCGTCGAGCGAGAGCGGCTGTCCCCAATGGGCGGCAGCCAGGGCGCGCCGGTAACCGGGGCAGCGCTCTTCCATCTCTTTGAGGCTAGGAATTTCACCGCGTGAGGCCGCGATGGTATAGCGCTCGGTCTCGCCGACGCGCACGATGCGGCGCGCGCGCTCGGAGACCGGATCCATCCGCCGGACGCCGTTGAGCATCGCGCCGACGATCAGCCTGCGCGCATACTCGGCCAGTCCGGGACCGCGATAGGGATCGAACGAATCGACGGCGCGAATCAGTCCGACGCAGCCGTCGCCGACGAGATCGTCGGTATCGAGGCTCGGTACGAGGCGTTTGAGCCGGCGCGCCAGCCGCTTGACCAGCGGCAGCAGCGCCCTCACGTGTTCCTCGCGTTCCGCGCTCTCGGTCATCGAACCGGCCGGATCGCGCCGGCGACCAGCGCAGCGAAGCGGGAGCCGTCGGTTGCGGCGATCTCGCGCGCCAAGAGATCGAGCTCGTACTCGCCGAGCATATCGGCTCCGGCGATCATCGGGCGCAAGATCGGCGCGATCAAGATCGCCTCGAGCATCTCCGCGGCGCGCATGCCGGCCGAGCTAGCCACGCTGCAGGTTGTTGGCGATTCGCAGTATCTCGTCGGCGGGACGTACGGTAATCATCCGATCCATGCCGGTATGCTATCGCTCGATTGTTACCGAGACGTCATCCCTGCGTTACGGTGGAAAAACAGCCGCCCTCACGGCGTCGACCACGTCGCGGATTGCGTCGATCACCACCTGCGGCTGATCGACGTGGATGTAGTGCGTGCTGTTCGCGACCATGATGTGCCTGCCACCAGGAAAGAGAGCGGCAAGATGGTCTTGGGCCTCCATCTGCGTCGCCCAGAGCGCATCGGCAAACGACTGCGTTACCTCAGGCGGTAGCCGTCCCGAAGCGATGACCTCCGGCGTGAGTTGTGGCAGGCCCGCAGTGAGCACGACGACCGGCATCGGCCGCACCGGTGAGGCAGCCCGAATCTCCTCGAAGCTCTTCACATTGTCGTAGTTTTCGGGCGCGCCGTTGAGTTTCTCGAACACCGCTCGCTGATGGGCCGTCAAGCCGCTGTAGAGGTCTTCAGAGAGCGCATCCTCGAGGACGAGGCCCGCGACTTCGTCGCCGTGCTCACTGGCGACGAGCCTAGCGATCATCCCGCCCATCGAATGCCCGACCAGGACGTAGGGACCGGGCACCTTGGCCGCGGTCAAAAGGGCTTGTAGATCCGCTGCACCGGCGCCCGCCGTAACGGGTAGCGGCACCGGATCGCTTCGGCTAGGCTCGGAAGCTAGCGCGCCGACGGTTCCCGGCCGGTCATAAGCGCAAACCCTCGTGAACTTCGCTATCGTCGGGAACACGGTTGGACCGGGTACATCCGGCGCCGCCGTGCTCCAAGTGTCGGCGCGATTGCCTTTGCCTGAGATGAGAACAACGGTCGGCGATCCCTGTCCGCTGCATTCGAGATAGATTTTACGATGGTCGCCAATGTCAACGAGGCCGGCAAAGTCGCCGGTCACGAGCTGGGCCCGAGCCGGTATCGCTAACGCAAAAAAGGCGGCTTCGCATAATACGAGTGCTGCAATCCTAAGCATGCTTTAGTCAGATGGGACGATGCGAAGCGAATGAGGCAGCATATTGGCGCCAGCCCGCCTTTCCGCCATCGCATTGTCTGCGCTACCCACGTTGCAAGTTGTTCGCGATGCGCAGCATTTCATCCGCTGCTTGGACGCCTTTGGCATTGGCTTCGTAGGCTCGCTGCGCCGTGAGTATCTGCATCATCGCCTCGACGATCGTAACGTTCGATTCTTCGAGCATGCCAAAATGCAGCTTTGGTCCGTTGTCGGAACCGGGAGCGATCGGGTGCGGCCGGCCGGATTCGGGCGTCGCTTCGAAGACGGCACCGCCTAGGCTGCGAAGACGATCGGGCGCGGCAAACTCGGCGATGCGGATCTTGCCGATGGTGCGTGGGCCGCTCGCGAACGTGGCGCGCACCGTTCCGTCGTCGGCGACGCTTGCCGAGAGCGCGTCGGCCGGGATGAGCACGCCGCAGAGCTGCAAGCCGGCGGCGTTGCGCAGGCGCCCGCCGCCATCGCGCGAGAACTCGCCGTCGCGCGTAAAGAGGCGCCGGCCTCGCTCGTCGACGACGCAGAAGAAACCCGGACCGTCGATCGCCAAATCGAACGGACCGGCGCTGCGCGCGAGCCGGCCTTGCCCGAAGAGCGTGCGCCCACCGAGCGCGACGGTTCCGACGCCGCCCTCGCCTGGCGCGACGAGCTCGGCAAAACGCTGCGCCGATCCCTTGAAGCCGACGACGCTTGCGTTTGCGAGGTTGTCGGCGATCGTGTCGAGGTTGCGCTGCTGCGCGGCCATCCCGCTCGCCGCTGCGAAGAGCGCCCGATCCATCTTCTTCGTCCTCCCTTATTTGAAGCGCGCCGCCTCGGCGGATTTCTGTCGCGTCGCGTCGATCGCCGCGACGACTTTCTGGGCGCTTTCGAAGGATCGCTCGGCCCGCAACACCTCGATCATCTCGGCGATCGCGTCGACGCCGGCGCTCTCGAGGAAACCGGTGCGCACGCGTGCGCTGGGTGGAAGCCCGAGTTCGTCGACGACTCGCCCGCCCTCGAGAATGCGCCCGCGCTCGTCGATGCGTGCGCTCGCTGAGAGGCGAACCGCGCCGTGCCGGCCGAGCAGCGCGCGTCCCGCCGCATCGCAGAGCGTGCCGTCGAGGCGCCGGACGAAGGCGCCGGCTCTCGTGCGCGCAAAGCGTCCGGTCGCGTCGCGGACGGCGAACGCGCCGTCACCGAGAATCGCGAGGTCGAGATCGCGTCCCGTCTGGCGCAACGCGCCGTGCTCGCGCGAGGGTTGCCGGGCAATCTCGACGCCCAGCCGGCTGAGAAAGCCACGCGCGTCGACGCGCCGGAAACCGTCGGTCGAGACGTTCGCCAAGTTCTCGGTTGCGATATCGAGCCGGGTTCGCGCCGCAACCATCGCGCTCGCCGCCCATGCAACGCCGTCCATCGGCGTATCGTAGGGGACCGGCGTGAACGGGTCGTTTCCACGCCGTGGCCGGCCTGCAGCGTGCTATAATCGTGCTCCCTCGGCAATGCCAAAGGAGGGCTTACACGATGGCAACCAAGAGCACCGCTGCGGAACGCAAAAGCTTGAACTCGCCTGACGAGAGACGCCCATTCCCCAAGGGCAGCCTCGACGTCGTTTCGATCGGTACGACGAGCATTGGTCGCGGCACGTTCGAACCCGGCTGGAAATGGTCCGAGTGCGTCAAGCCGATCGCAGGAACACAATCGTGCCTTGCGCCTCACCTCGGTTACGTAGTCGCAGGCCGCATGAAAGCCGTCATGGACGACGGACAAGAGATCGAGTTCGGTCCGGGGGATGCGATGCTACTCCCGCCGGGCCACGATGCATGGGTCGTTGGAGAGGAACGCTGCGTCGTCGTCGACTTCGGCGGCTATGAGGAGTACGCCAAGCCCACCTAAGTGGGCGGACGTTAGAGCCTCGCGATAACCGCTTCGGTGAACGCCCGCGTCGAGAGCGTTTTGCTCGCGCCGCGCGCGAGTTCGGCCGTGCGCAGCCCGTCACCGTACGCGCGCTCGACGGCACGCTCGATCGCGGCGGCGCCGGCCTCGTCGCCGAGCGAGTGGCGCAGCAGCATCGCGGCCGAGAGAATTGCGGCGGTCGGGTTGGCGAGATCGCGTCCGGCGATATCGGGCGCAGTGCCGCCGATCGGCTCGTAGAGGCCGAACCGGCGGCCGGGCGATCCCCGCGTGCCGAGGCTCGCGCTTGGGAGCGTTCCGATCGATCCGGTAAGCATCGCCGCCTCGTCAGAGAGGATGTCGCCGAACATATTTTCGGTGACGATCACGTCGAACTCGCCCGGACGCCGGACGAGCTGCATCGCGGCATTGTCCACGAGCAGGTGCTCGAGCTGCACGTCGGCGTACTCGCGCGCCACTTCGTTGACGACGCGCCGCCATAGCCGCGAGGTCTCCAAGATGTTCTGTTTGTCTACCGACGTGAGGCGCTTGCGGCGAGCGCGCGCCAGGTCGAACGCGACGCGCGCGATCCGCTCGATCTCCGGCGCGCGGTAGATCATCGTGTCGACGGCTTCGTCGACGCCGTCGACGCGGCGCTGCTCTTTGGGTTTTCCGTAGTAGATGCCGCCGGTTAGCTCGCGCACGACGAGCAAGTCGAGGCCGCGCACCAGCTCGGCGCGCAGCGACGAAGCCTCTTCGAGCCCGCTGAAGACGCGGACCGGTCGCAGGTTGGCGTAGAGCTCGTAGGCTTGGCGTAACACGAAGAGCGCGAACTCGGGGCGCTCCGGCAACGGCTTTCCCTCATATTCGGGCAGACCGACGCTGCCGAAGAGAATCGCGTCGCTGCGGTCGCACAGATCGCGCGTCGCATCGGGAAGCGGCGGCAGACCTTGTCGCAGCGCCGCGCCCCCGGCCGGCGCCGCAATGCACCCGACGTCGGGCCGCACGCGCTCCAAGACGGCGACCGCCGCCCGCGTAACCTCCGGACCGATGCCGTCGCCGGCTAAGACCGCGACGGTGGGAGCGTCAGTAGACCGTGATACGGGTCGTGTCGTCCTTAGACGGCGCTTCCTTCGGCGGTTCGCTCTGGACTGCGGGCGCGCTCGGCTTCTCCCCGTTGCCGCTGCCGTCGGCTCGCTCCAGGAGCGCGAGGTGCGTCATGAGCAGGCTGCGCAGCTCGCTGCGCGCCTTCTCCGCCGCCTCCACGGCGCGCTGATGCTCGCGGCGCACGTCGGCGATCGCGTCGTTGTAGCCCGCGATCTCACGATCGCCGGCCATGCGCGCCTGTTCGCGAATCAGGTCCGCCTCTTTATGCGCGGAGGCTTTCACCTCGTCGGCGGTCCGCTGCGCGAGCACGAGCGTGTTCTGCAGCGACTCTTCCATCGCTTTGAAATGGCTGATGCGCTCTTTGAGGTCGGCGACTTCCGCATCGAGCGCGGCACGGTGTTGCGCTTCGTCTTCGAGCGTCTCGATGACCTCGTCGAGGAACTGGTCGACGTCGCCGCGGTCGTAGCCCTGCAGCGCCTTCTTGAACGTCTTGTGCTGGATGTCGACTGGTGTGATCTTCTGCATCCTTTACGTCCTATTCGCCATGAAATCGAAGGTACCGTCGGCGATCATCGAGTCCCGCAAGCCGGCCGCGTTGACGGTGATGCCGGCCGGAACGATGAGATAGATCGACTCGGCGAGCTTCTGGATCTTTCCGTCGATCGTATAGGCGACCCCCGAGGTAAAGTCGACGACGCGCTGCAAGAGCGTGCGGTCGGCGTTCTGGAGGTTGACGATAACGACCTGACGGCTCCGCAGCGAGTCGGCGATCTCCACGACGTCTTGGTAGCTCCGCGGCGAGTAGACGCTCACTTGGAACCCGCCCCGCCGCGCGTTTGACAGCGGTACGACGCGGGCGCTCGGCCCGGCTTCTTCGTCGTAGTACTCTTCCTCGTCGTCGCGGATTGAGAAGAACGATCCGATCTTGCTAAACATGCTCACGAGAGCCTCCCTTTGCGGGTCGCGAACCGAAAAGCCCCTCTCCGATCCGCACCATGGTCGAGCCGGCCAGCAGCGCCTCGCGCCAATCTCCCGACATGCCGATTGAGAGCGTACTTCCACCTACGCGGTCCAACGTCTTGGCGGCTACCTCGAAAGCGCGCAAGATCGCGTCGCGCTCGTGCGTCAAAGGTCCGATTGCCATGACGCCTTCGAGGCGCAAGCCGGGTTGGGCTCTGACGACCTCGGCGAGTCGCTCGGCCTCCTCGGGTCGTGCGCCGAAGCGCTCGGCCGGCGAAACGTTGAGCTGCAGCAGCACCGGAAGGACCTTCCCAATCCCGACGGCGCCCTTGGAGAGCGCGACCGCGGCATCGCTGCGATCGACGCTCTGCACCACGTCGAACGCGCCGGCGATCGCTTTGGCTTTATTGGTCTGCACGCGCCCGACGAAGTGTTTGCGCACCGGAGGGAGCGATGCAAACGCCCCCAACGCCTCCCGGAGGTAGTTTTCGCCAAGGTCGGTCAGCCCGGCACCGATCGCGGCCGCAAGATCCTCGCTACGCTGACCCTTACCGATCCCGACCAGCGTGACGCTCCCAGCGGCGCGGCCGCAGCCGAGCAACTCCTCGTCGATGGCGCGTCGAAGGGCCCGATAGCGCGCTTCGACTCCCTCGCTCAACGGGCGGCGGCTGCCTTGACCTCGGTGCGCGGCCGCATCGCGCAGTAGACGATCCCGATGACGCCGGCGGCGATCATGGGTATGGCGTAGAGCTGGCCGCCGGTCATGCCCGCGAACGTAAAGTCGGCCTGGCGCCAAAGCTCGGCGATGGTCCGCGTAATGCCGTACAGGGTGAACCACGTCCACGCGACGACGCCGTCCTTCGGTTTGAGGCGATAGACGATCAGCAAAATCGGCAAGGTGAGGATGTCGAGAATCGCTTCGTAAAGCTGGGAGGGATGCCGGTAGAGCGTTCCCTGATCGGGAGCGCTCGGGAAGCGCATGCACCAGGGGCGGTCGGGAACGCAGACGTCGCCCCATAGCTCGTCGTTGATGAAGTTGACCAGGCGCACGAGCGTGATCCCGACGGGCAGCATCATCACGACCTCGTCGCCGATCACCGTGTACTTCAATCCCGGATGCTTGCGTATGAAGAGCCAGATTGCGATCAAGACGCCGATCAGACCGCCGTGGAATGCCATACCGCCGTTCCATACGGCGATGAAGTTGATCGGATTTGAAAGGTAAAACGACGCATCGTGCTTGCTGATGATGTCGTTGATCACGAAGAAGGTGCGTCCGCCCACCAGCACGCCGATCAGCGCGTAAAAGAGGAAGTCCTGGATCTGCTCCTTGGTCAGCCCGAGGCGCCGGCGCCCGGCCGGGCGGCTCATCCAAAGGTAGACGCAGAGGAAAGCAACCAGATAGGCGATGCCGTACCAGTGCACTTTGAGCGGCCCGAGATGGATCGCGACGGGGTCGATGTTTGTCGGATAGGTAAACCAGTGCTGCATTCGAAACCATCTATGGCGCATGACCGCGACGACACATATCACCGTCGGCATCGCCTTCCTTGCGGGCCTCGTTTCCTTCGTATCGCCGTGCGTCCTTCCGCTCGTGCCGGCCTACCTCTCCCTGCTTACGGGGGAGAGCCTCGAGGATCTCAAGGCGGAGAGCACGGCGAGCGCGCGCGCCCAGACGCTCGCGCATGCGGTCGCGTTCGTGTCGGGCTTCAGCCTGATCTTCATCGCGCTGGGGCTGAGCGCCAGCGCGATCGGCGGGGTGCTCGATGCGAATCGCGTGCTGATCGCGCAGATCGGCGGCGTACTGGTCGTCATTCTCGGACTTCAAATGATGGGGATGCTCCGCATCCCGTTTCTGATGATGGACAAGCGCGTCCATATGCAATCGGATCGCCGGTCCTTCTGGACTTCGGCGCTCGTCGGAATCGCGTTCGCCGCCGGCTGGTCGCCCTGCATCGGGCCGATTCTGGCCGGGATTCTGGCGATCGCTTCGCAACAACACAGCGCCCAAGCCGGGCTCTTGCTCGCCTTCTACTCGCTCGGCCTGGCGCTTCCGTTCCTGGCGACGGCGCTCGCGATCGGCGTCGTCTTGCCGCTGCTCAATCGCATCAAGCCCGCCCTGCCGGCGATCGAGTTCGCCTCCGGCGCGTTCCTGGTCGTGGTCGGGTTGGTGCTCGTCAACAATGCATTTCTCAACGTCGCAGGATGGTTTTATCAATTTGTCCCGCAGCCAAGTCTCTAGCTTAGTCAACACCCTCGTCATCGCGGCCGTCGCGATCCTGGTGCTCTGGGCCGACCAGTTCACCAAGCACTTGATCGTGACGAACTTTATGCCGGGGGAGAGCCGTTACGTCATCCCCCATCTCCTGAAGTGGACCTACGAACGCAACTACCACGGTGCGTTCGGGCTTTTCGGGAGCAGCGCCGTCATGCTGATCGGCATGGCGATCGTCGTGCTGGTCCTCTTTTGGTTCAGCTTTCGCGAAGCCGCCGCCCGGTCGCTGATGGTACGCATCGCCTATGGGATGATCGTCGGCGGCGCGATCGGCAATATCGTCGATCGCGTACACCACGGGTACGTGATCGACTTCATCGACTTCTATCGCATCTGGCCGAACATCTTCAACGTTGGAGATGCGTGTATCACGACCGCCGTCGGCCTGCTCATCCTCTCGAGCCTTGTTTCACGTCGTCACCGCTGAGCAGGCGGGAACCCGCACCGACGTCTTAATCGCATCGCTTGCCGGCGTCTCGCGTTCGCTGGTCGCGCGCAACCTGAAACTCGGCGGCGTGCTCGTCAACGGCTCGCCGGCCAAGGCGAGCCTTGCCCTGGAAGAGGGCGATCGCGTCGAGTTCGAGATCGCGCCCGAGCCGCCGCTGGTCGCGGAGCCCGAACGCATCGAGCTCGACGTCGTCTACGAGGACGATGATCTGCTGGTCGTGCACAAGCCGGCCGGCATGGTCACGCACCCGGCGCATTCGGCGACGAGCGGCACGCTCGTCAACGCCGTGCTCGCGCACGTCGGCGCGCTGCCTGGCGACGCGATACGCCCGGGGCTCGTCCATCGTCTCGACCGCGACACGTCGGGTCTGCTCGTCGTCGCCAAGCGAGACGATGCCCTGCGCGCGCTCGGCCTGGCAATGAAAGCGCGGCGCATCGAGCGCGAGTATCTCGGATTGGTCCGCGGCGTGCCCGAGCACCGGCTCGGCACGATCGAGGGTCCGATCGGGCGCGATCCGCGCAACCGCTTGCGATTTGCGATCGTCGCCGAAGGCAAGCCGGCGATCACGCATTACGAAGTGCGCGAGCAGTTTCCCAAGCACGCAGAACTGCTCTTTCGTCTGGAGACGGGACGGACGCATCAGATCCGCGTGCACCTCGCCGCGATCGGGCATCCGCTGCTCAACGATCCGCTCTACGGGCATGCCGAGGCGCGCTTCGACCTGCCCGGCCAGGCGCTCCACGCCTGGCGTCTGCGCTTCGCGCATCCGCGCACCGGCGAAACCCTCTCGTTCGAGGTCGAGCCGCCGCCGGAGTACGCGCGAGCGCGCGCGATCCTCGGGACCGTCTGACGTGAACGGCGCCTTCGCCCTCGCCGCGCGCGACGGCGGCGCCCGGCGCGGACGATTGCGGCTCGCGCACGGAACGGTCGAAACGCCGTCGTTCATGCCGGTCGGCACCGCGGCGACGGTTAAGGGACTCGCGCCGGCCGAGTTGCTCGACGCGCGCACGCAGATCGTCCTCGCCAACACCTACCATCTCTGGCTGCGCCCGGGACGCGAGACGATCGTGGATGCCGGCGGGCTCCATCGGTTCATGGGCTGGAGCGGCCCGATCCTGACCGACTCGGGCGGTTTTCAGGTCTTCAGCCTCGAGAGCCGGCGCGACGTCGACGACCAGGGCGTAACCTTCCGCTCGCACCTCGACGGCAGCCGGCACCGCTTTACGCCCGAGGGGGTCGTTGCCTTTCAAGAAGCGATCGGCAGCGACGTTGCGATGCTGCTCGACGTCTGCGTTAAGCTTCCGTCGGCGCGCGAGGCGCTCGAAGAGTCGGTGCGCCTGACCACTGCGTGGGCCACTCGCTCGTCGCGCGCGCGCGGCTTGGAGCAGACGATCCTTTTCGGCATCGTCCAGGGCGGCCTCGATCCGGCGCTGCGCGAGCGCAGTGCGCGCGAGATCGTCGCGCTCGACTTTGCGGGCTATGCGATCGGCGGTCTCTCGGTCGGCGAGACGCGCGAGGAACTGTACGCCACCGCCCGCAGCACCGCATCGCTGCTTCCCGAAACGAAGCCGCGTTACCTGATGGGCGTCGGCACGGTGCGCGATCTCGTCGCTGCGATCGATTGCGGGCTCGATCTCTTTGACTGCGTTTATCCGACGCGCTGCGGGCGCAACGGCCGCGCGATGACGCGCGACGGCGAGCTCAATCTCTTCAATGCCGCCTTCACGCGCGACTTTTCACCGGTCGATCCCGACTGCGCGTGCGATACCTGCAAGCGGTTTACCCGCGCCTATCTCGCGCATCTCTTCCGCGCCAAGGAGATGCTCGGCCCGCGCCTCCTCTCCTACCACAACGTCTACCTCGTCAACGCGCTGATGCACGAGGCGCGCGAGGCGATCGAAGCAACGCGCTGGGTGTCGTTCCGCGATCGGTGGCTCTCGCGAGCGCCGCGCGACTAGCTGGTCGCTTGGAGCGCGCGCACGACCTCGGCGCACTCGGCGCAGATTTGGGGATGGTCGGGGTCGATGCCGAGCTGCCGGTACTTCCAGCATCGGACGCACTTCTCGCCGTCGGCCGGCAGTAGCTCGAACGAGACGACGTCGTCGCCGACGACGCCGTCGCCGCGCTCCTCCTGGCGCAGCTCGAGATTCGAGACGACGAAGGCCTCGCGCAGATTGTCGCCGAGCGCGTGCAGCTGCCGGTAGAGCTTGGACGTCACCGTCAACCGCAGCTGCGCTTCGAAGTCGCGCGGGGCCGCAGAGGCCGCAACCCGAGCGCGCAGGGCGCGCAGCAGCTGCCAGAGCTGCAGGTCGGGCTCGTGCGCCGCGGCGCGCTGGTGGCCGGCGGCAAACGACGTATCGAAGACGCTCTCGGCATCACCCCGCAGCGACGCTCCCAGCGATTGCCACGCTTCCTCGGCGGTAAACGAGAGCACCGGCGCGACCGCGGTGAGAAAGCGCGTCAAGACGTAAAGCAGCGCCGATTGCGCGCTGCGCCGGCGAGGGTCGGCGGCCGCGCGCGAGTAGAGCGGATCTTTGAGCGCGTCGAAGTAGAGGCTCGATATCCCGCTCTCGAAATCGACGATCCGCAGATAGGCATCGTGGATCTCATGCCGCTGGTACGCCGCTTTGACGTCGTTGACGAAGGCGTCGGTCACGGCGCAAGCGAGACGGTCGATCGGCTCCATCGCGTCGCGGGCGATCACGTCGGCCGCGGTGAACCCGTCTAGGTTCGAGAGCATGAAGCGCATCCGGTTGCGGAGGTTGCGGTAGACGCGGCCGACCTGCTCGACCACGTTCGGCCCAAAACGCACGTCGTCGATCGGCTCGACCGAAGCGGCCCACAATCGCAGGACGTCGGCACCCCAACGGTTCATTGCGTCCGCCGCGTCGATTCCGGTTCCGCGCGACTTGGACATCGCGCGCCCCTCTTCGTCGTTCACCCAACCGTTCTTCATCACGTGGCGGTAGGGCGCGCGTCCTTTGATCGCGACGCCGGTAATCAGCGAGCTGCGAAACCAGCCGCGATACTGGTCGCCGCCCTCGATGACGAGGTCGCTCGGCCAGGGCATCCCGTCGCGGCCCAAGACCGCCAAGTGCGTGACGCCCGACTCGAACCAGATGTCGACGATGTTCTTCTCCTTCTCGAAGCGCGCGCCGCCGCAGGCGGGACACGTGAATCCGGCGGGGAGATAGGTCTCGACCGGATCGCTCCACCACGCGCTCGCGCCGACCGCGGCAAAGCGTTTTGCGGCCAGGCGCGCGACGCGCGGATCGAGCAGCGCTTCGTTGCACGTCAGACAGACCACCGACGGGATCGGCGTTCCCCAGGTGCGCTGACGCGAGAGACACCACTCGGGGTGGGTCTCGATCATTTGGCGCTGTCGCGAGCCTCCCCACTCCGGCGTGTAGCTGACCGCGTCGATCGCGTCGATCGCGTGGGCGCGCAGTAGGTTCTGGTCCATCGCGAGAAACCACTGCGCGGTCGCGCGAAAGATCACCGGATTGTGACAGCGCCAGCAGTGCGGGTAGGAGTGTTCGTACTCGCCGGCGCTCCAAAGCGCGCCGCGCGCGGCGAGGTCGGCGACGATCTTGGCGTTCGCATCGAATATCTGCATCCCGGCGTACGGCCCGGCTTCGGCGGTGAAGCGGCCGGCCGCGTCGACCGGATTGAGAATCGGCAGACCGTACTTCATGCCGGTGTCGAAGTCGTCGGCGCCGTGCCCCGGAGCGGTATGCACCGCGCCGGTGCCGGTCTGAAGATCCACGTACTCGGCCAACACGATCACCGAATCGCGATCCATGAACGGATGGCGCACGGCGAGGTCGTCGAGCTGCTCGCCCCGGGCGCGCCCGATCTGCTTCGCGCTTTCGAAGCGCTCCCCGAGCGCTCGCTCGGCGAGCGCCTCGGCGACGATCACCGCCTCGTCGCCGACCTGATAGAGCCCGTAGCTCGCGTCCGCGCGCAAAGCGACGGCGGCGTTGGCGGGGAGCGTCCAGGGCGTGGTCGTCCAGATCAGGACCGAGATCGGGCCGTCGAACGACGCCTTCATCATCACGTTCAGCCGTTTGCGCTGCTCTTCGTCGGCGGCAAAGCGCACGTAGATCGAGGGTGAGATCCGCTGCTCGTACTCGATCTCGGCTTCGGCGAGTGCGGTCTCGTCGTGAATGCACCAAAGCGTCGAGCGCAGACCCTTGTAGATCTGCTGGCGCTCGGCCAGGTCGGCTAGCGCATCGACGATCGTCGCTTCAAACGACGGATCGATCGTACGGTATGGGTGGTCGAAGAGGCCGAAGTTGCCCATGCGGAGGCGCTGCAGGCGCTGACGATCTAGCCAGTACAGCGCGCGGGCCTTGCACTTTTCGCGCAGGTCGATCGGATCGATCGAGTGGAAGTCGGTTATTCCC
Source organism: Vulcanimicrobiaceae bacterium (assembly GCA_049792675.1). Taxonomy (GTDB): domain Bacteria; phylum Vulcanimicrobiota; class Vulcanimicrobiia; order Vulcanimicrobiales; family Vulcanimicrobiaceae; genus Cybelea. The sequence continues at coordinate 22,836 of JBARBD010000179.1, forward strand.
AGAAACTTCAGGGTCTCGTACTCGATCGGCAGCCCGTGCATATCCCAGCCCGGGACGAACTTGGCGTACTTGTCGTCGAGCAGCGCGATCTTCACGAACATGTCCTTGAGCACCATGTTCAGGAAATGACCCATGTGCAGCTCGCCGTTGGCGTAGGGCGGCCCGTCGTGCAGTATCCAGGGACCGTTCGGCTCGTTGCGCTCCAAACGCCGCTCGTACGTTCGGTGCTCGCGCCACCACGCGATCCGATCGGGCTCGCGCTTGGGAAGCTCCGCCTTCATCGGAAACTCGGTTTTCGGCAGGTTCAGGGTCGCTCGGTAATCCACGCTCACTCCTTACCTAGGAGCTCGCCGAGCACGTCGAAGTTTCGCTCGGCGGCGGCGCGAACGAGCTCTCCCCGCGCGGAAAGCCGCGCCGAGATCTCGTCGCGCGTTGCGACCAGCCGGTCGACGAGTGCATCGATCGCGTCGTCGGCGAGGCGCTGACCGCCCGGCCTCCAGAGCGGCTCGAGGGGATACTCCAGCTCCTCGCAGAGCGACGTCACCTTTGGATCGTACGCGATCGCCAGGAACGGCACGGCGAAGCGGGCCGCGAGGATCAGTGCGTGCAGTCGCATGCCGATCACGACGCGCGCCCCTCCCAGTATCGCCGCCGCGCTCGCGAGCGAGCACTCCGGCAGCAGGACGGGATCGGATTTGCACGCGCGTATGACGTCGGCCGAAACGGCCGCGTCGGCTGCGCCGCCGAGCGGGAGGAACGCGGCACGCACGTCATGGCGCTGCGCGAGCCGGTCGACCGCGCGACCGAGGATCGCCGCGCCTTCGCGCAGCGCCGACGCTTTGCGTACGCTGACGACCGCGTACGGGCCGCTCTCGGGACCAAGTCCTTGCGCCGAGAGATCGACGCCGCCCTCGGGCGGATCGTACAGGAAGACCGGATCGGCGGTGCGCTCGACGGGCGTTTTCGGGAGGAGCGATTGCAGCAAGCTGCGGGAGCGCTCGTCGCGCACGGTCGCACGGTCGAGACCCTTGCAGAACTGCCCGACGACCAGACGGCCCCAGAGGTCGAGCGGCCCGATCGACTGTGCGAAGACCATCGTTTTGCGCTTCGCGCGATTCGCTTCCCGCAGGATCGCCGCATAGTAGAGCAGGCTGCGCAGGCTGGTCGCGCTCTGCAAGAGTCCGCCGCCGCCGGAGAGCACGACGTCGGCGCGCGCGATCGCCGCGCGCACCGCGCGCCAGTCCCAGCGCTGCGTCGCCTCGACGCCGTGGTCCGCGGACGTCTGGACCGGCGTCGCCGAAAGCACTTCGAGCTGGGCATCCGCAAAGCGGCGGCGCATGCGCCCGACGATAACCTCGAGCAGCGCCTCGTCGCCGAGATTTCCGAAGCCGTAGTAACCGCTGAGCAACACGCGCGCCATTACCCGGAGGTCGATGGAATGCGCCGGTAGATCCAAATCACCAGCGCGCCGACGATTGCGCCCAGTATCAAGCCGTTGACGATGCGCAGCACCGAGACTTCGATCGGCGTGTGCAGATGCGAGAAGGTGTCTATCACGTCCCCGAGCCCAACGCCGATGCCCAGCGCCAGCAGCCAGCCGATCGCGCGCCGGTGGGCCGGGAGCAGGGCCGGGACGAGCATGATGCAGGGAAATCCGATCAGGAACTCCTTGAAGCGCGGACGCACGCTGAGGACGTTGGTCAGCACGTGGCGCAGCGAGAGCTCGATCTGGCTCGGCGAGACGTCGCCCTCGTTTCCGCTTCGAATGACGAGCAGCGCCGCGGCCGCGACGATGACGATGCCCGCGACGAGTTGATAGGCGAGCACCGGCGAGAGCCAGACGTCCTTCGGGCGATCGATCCCCGAGCCGAAGCGTTTGTCGAAGAGGTAGAGCACCAACGCGATCAGCGGCGGAACGACGAGCACGAGCTTCACGCCCCGAAAGCGCTCGATCTCTTCCATCGCGAGCGGCGAGCTCATCACGCCGACGACGACGAGGGCGCCGAGCAGCGCGACGCCGACGGCAAAGAGGAGCCATCCCAAGCTGCGAACGAGCTGCGCCCCCGACCGCGCGGCGGGAATCTCGTTCCAGGCCGGGATCAAGCTAAGGAGCGCCGCGGTGGCGAAGAGCAGCGCGCCGGCGAGAGCGATCGCGGAGCGGACGAAAACGTCGTGATGCGACAGCACGCCGGCGAGATAGAGCAGTACGGTCAAGGCGTAGGCGGCGACCGCGAAGCGTCGCCGGTACCATCCGAACGATTCGAGTAATAAGACGAAGATCGACGGCACTGCCAGCGCGGCGATCCCGACCAGCACGCGGTTGTTGCCGTGGTACTGCGGGATCGGCGTCGCGCGCCCCAGCTTGAAGCCGTCGGCACGCAGCTCGTCGGCGATCGCTTTGACCATCTCGACGTTGGTCGCCTCGATCGAGAGGTCGCCGTCTTGATGCAGCCACGGCCGCAGATAGATGACCCTGACGTTGCGCTCCCGCGCGCCGAGCACGTAGCGCGCGACGACCTCGTCGAGCTTGAGCTTGTCGAGCTCGGTCTTGGCGATCGCCTGCACGCGGACGGTCCGCCCGGGGATCAGGCGCGCGAGCGTATCGTTGCCTTTTTGAACCTGGCTCTGATCGTACGTCTCGATCGAGCCGAAGTTGAAAACGTGGCGCCCGAACGCGTCGGCCGTATCCTGCAGATGGTCGGGATATCCAACGACCGCATTGCCCAGCCCGAAGAAGATCACCGTCGAGACCTTCGGATCGTAGCGCAGCACGTCGTCGAAGAGCGCGTCGATCTGCGGCGCGGTGAAGCGTTCGTCGTTCTGAAAGCGCGGCACGACGAGCAGGCCCAGGCGATGGGCAAGCTCGATCTGATCGGTCGGGATGCCAAACGCAAGCGCGTTGAAGTAATCCACCTGCGTGCGCACCTGGATCAGCCATGGCTTCGTCGCTCGCAGCACTCGAACCGAACGCGCGCCGAAGCGCAGCGCTAGCTGCGTGAGATAGCGATGGTAGGCGGCCGGATCGGAGACCAGGACGTAGATCGCGCCGGGCACGATGCGCCGCTCCGCCACGAGCTTCGCGAGCAGCGGATCGGCGATCGGGGCGAGTCGCGCCTGGTTGACGAGCGCCGCGCCGGTGGTCGCGTCGGCCTGGCCGTTGTCGCCGATATTCGCGCCGAGTTCCTCGGTTAGCGCGAGCGAGGTCAGTCCGGCGCGCCGCAGGGCGATCAGGAAGGCCGCCGGGTTATAGTCGTAGGAACGCGCGAGCGCGTCGAAGTCAGTATAGTCCATGGCCAGCTCGACGCGCCGGGCGTGCGATTCGACCCGGACGCGGTAGAACGCGACCGCCAGTGAAGCGATTAGGGCAACGATCAAGACGATGGCGGCGTAGCGCGTACGCGCAGTAAAGACGCTCACGAAACGCCTCTCATTCGACCGAGTCTCCGTTTTTGCTGCCGGCGCCACATCACAGAAGGGCTCGCCGTAGGCGAGCCCCCCTGCCGTCGCGTATGCGAGGGTCCCTTTTTTGTCAGGTCCCGCATACCGGGTGTGGGCGACGCTCTTTCCAGCTTCGCGAACGCTCGCAGCCCACGCATCGAGCGGCGCGGTTTCTCGGGCTTCAACGGTAGCAAATTATCGGCTCGTTGGGAAGCGGGGCGGGCGCTTTTCGAGAAAGGAGCTGATGCCTTCGTGCGCGTCGGCGGCGAGCGCGTTGGAGGTCATCACCTCCTTGGTATACGCGTATGCCTCGGGCTGTTCGAGATCGATCTGCCGGTAGAATGCCGCCTTGCCGGTGGCGACGACCGCCGGACTCGCCGACGCGATCGTTCTCGCGAGCGCGAGTGCCTCGTCGTGCAGCCGCGCCGGCTCCACCACTCGATTGACCAGACCCCACGCGAGCGCCGTCGGGGCGCCGATCGGCTCCCCGGTGAGGAGCATTTCCATGGCGCGCTTGCGCCCGATCGCACGCGAGAGCGCCACCATCGGCGTGCTGCAGAAGAGTCCGATGCGCACGCCCGGCGTCGCGAAGGTCGCCTGCGTCGAGGCGACCGCGAGGTCGCACGCGGCGACGAGCTGACAGCCGGCGGCGGTTGCGACCTTATCGACCTCGGCGATGACCGGCTGAGGCACCGCCAGGATCCTCGCCATCAAATCGACGCAGGCGGTGAAGATCGCCCGATAGGTTTCGGCGTCGCGATCCAGCAGCTCGCGTAAATCGTGGCCGGCGCTGAACGCCGGCCCCTCGCCGCGCACGATCACCGCACGGGCGGCGCGGTCCTCGGCGATCCCGGCGAGCGCGGCGTCGAGCTCGCGCATCATCTCCAGCGAGAGCGCGTTACGCCGCTCTGGGCGGTTCATCGTCAGTATCGCGACCTCGCCGTCGCGCTCGATGCGGATGTGGGTGTAGGTGAGAAGGCTCTTCATCTGTCGCGGATTCCGTTCTGCGCCGCCGGTACGGCGAGCCTGCGGGAGCGGGCAAGCGAAGGCTCGCCGTCTGCGTCCAAGGGTTGAGATTTGGGCGATGACGGGCTCGAACCGCCGACATCCTCCTTGTAAGGGAGGCGCTCTCCCAACTGAGCTAATCGCCCGAAGACGCAGACTCTCTTCGCGCCGGCCGCCTCCCCGCCCGTCGCCGGTGCCCTATGTTTAAGGGGGCGTCTGAATCGGGAAGGTTAGAGCGGAACAGCCGATTTGTGAGCAGATACTACCGCGCGGCTTATACGAGTGAGATCCGAAACGTTGCGCTCGCGCGCAAGGGCATTGCCGCATTCGCCGTCGATTGCGGGTTCGACGAGGCCGAGGTCGCCGACATTCGGCTCGCGGCCGGCGAAGCGTTGAGCAACGCGGTCGAGCATGGCCGAACGGTACACTCGCCCGGCTTCAACGTCGCCTGCAAGTACGACCGCGGCGAGCTGACGATCGAGATACGGGACCGCGGTCACGGCTTTCCGACGCCCTGCGAACGGGCTTACGTCGAGCCCGACCATCGCGGACGCGGTTTCGGCATCTTCCTCATGCGACGCTTGATGGACGACGTCACTTTCGACCGCAATGGAACGGTCGTTCGGCTCGTGCGCCGTCATCCGGCGCCCGAGAGCCAGGGCGCCTGAGGCCGCGCCCGGTCAGATCTTCGCCGCAGCGATCTTCTTCTGCAGCAGCGTCAATGCGGCGCGCAGCTGAGCATCGGAGTCGACGTCTCCAAACCTCGCGTCGTGATTCTCGTCGACGCGGACGTCGGGATCGATTCCGCGCAGATTGATGTCGCGCCGGTTCGGCGTGAGATAGTGCGCGGTGGTGATCTTGATCGCTGCGCCGTCGGGCAGCGGCGTCAGCGTCTGCATCACGCCCTTGCCGAAGGTCTTCGTGCCGACCAGCATCCCAACGCCGTCGTCCTGGAGCGCCCCGGCGGTGATCTCCGACGCGGATGCCGTGTATTGGTTAACGAGCACGGTCAACGGCAGACCGATCGAAGGATCGTCGTCGGCGTCGATCGTCGTCGCGTGATGGCCCCGCTCTTCGACCGTCACCAAGGCCTTGTTCGCGATGAAGCGCGAGCTGATGTCGAGCGCCGAGTTCACGTAGCCGCCGCCGTCGTTGCGCAGGTCGAGGACCAACGCGCGCGCGCCTTGATCGTTAAGCCGCTGGATCGCCGCGTCGAACTCGGCGGGCGTCGCTCGCCCAAAGGCGATGACCCAGACGTATCCGATCGCACCGGGCAACATCTTGTAGACGACCGTCGGCGGCTGCACGTCCTCGCGCGTGATCGAGAGCACCGTCGGCGGACCGGTACGCTGCACGGTCACGGCAACCACGGTACCGGCTTTGCCGCGCAGCATACTGCTCACGGCTTCGACGGTAAGTCCCTTGGTCGGCGATCCGTCGACCGCGGCCACGACGTCGCCGACCTGCAAGCCGGCGCGCTCGGCCGGCGTTCCGGGCAGAACGTACGAAACGCGGATCGACCCGCTGCTCTGGTCGGGCTGGATCATCACGCCGATGCCGCCGATCCGCTTGGGATCGAGCGCGTCGTTGAACGCCTTGAACTCGGCCGGTGTAAAGAACTGCGTGTAGCGATCGTTCACGGCTTTGGCCATTGCGTCGATCGCAACGTATGCAAAGTCGCTCGGCGACGCGTGCGCGGCACGCGCGCTCGTGGCGATCGCGCCGTCGAGCGCGGCCAGCGTCGCATCGCGATCGGCGTCGACGCGTAAGGCCGGCGGCGGAATCGTGACGCCGCGCTTCTTCGCTGCGCCGGCGAGTGCATCGCTCGCGGCGGCGAGCAGCGCTTGCGAATCGACCGTTTCGTAATAGGTCGTCGTCAGCAATCGATAACTCTCTGCGACGTCGCCGGCGACTTGATAGGGCAGCGCGGTATCGGCCGGCGTTCTTCCGGCGGTGAAGAGTACGATCAACGCGCATGCTGCAAGGGCGCGCCCAATGACGTGAGTTCTCGGCATGATTTCCTTTCTTCGTTCCCTACCGCCAAAACGCATGGCGGCCTCCGGCTGTTTCAACGAGCAGCCGCCCGCCGAAGCCGATCCACGATCGCCAGGCCGAGTCCGCGCTCGGGGATAGGCTCGGCGTCGATGCGTTCGAGCCCGAGCGCGTCGAGTTCGTGGAGCGCCTCGAAGAGATTCGCTGCGGCCTCTCGCAAATCGCCGGCCGCCGAGAGCCGGCGCGCGGCCGCATACCCCTCGATCGAGGCACTCAAGGCCAGCGCCCCGGCGCGCGCGCGACCTGCCATTGCGACCTCTGCAAAGCGCACGATGCGCAGCGGCGTGCGCGGAGCATAGTGGAAGGGAAGATGCCCGGGCGCCAGGACTGGACCGCCGGCCGGAGCCGAAGCGAGCGGACCGATCGCCGCCTCGATCTCCTCGCGAGCGACGGCGCCGGGGCGCAGCAGCGTCGGAACCGGCTCGAAGGCCACAATCGTCGACTCGATCCCGCAATCGCTCGGCCCGGCATCCAGGATGACGTCGACCTTCTCGCCGAGGGCGTCGGCAACGTGCTGCGCGCGGGTCGGCGAGAGGTAGCCGAACGGGTTCGCGCTCGGCGCCGCGAG
>JBARBD010000180.1:0-29357 GCA_049792675.1 Vulcanimicrobiaceae bacterium
CGCGGCGACGTCGTCGCCCGGGCCATTGAAGCCCTGAATGATGAGACACGCCGCACTAACGCCACCGTTCTGGCGCTGCACGGCTCTCTGCAAGCGATTGCCGGAAAGTTTGCCCGAGCCGAGTCGCTTCTGCGCCGCTCGCTCGCGCGCGCCGGAAATGACCGCGAGCTAATCGCCACAGCTAGTCTCCGCCTGGCATCGGTCGTCGCCAACCAGGGTGGTAATGCCGCCGAACTACTCCGCGTCGTTGGCGATGACCCCGAGCAGAGCTCAGCGCATCGCGCGGAGGCACTCTCGCTAATCGCTGGGCAGCGTGCTGTCGCTGGCGATTTCATGGAGGCTCGAGCGGCGGTGTCGAGACTTGAGGCTATTCTGGACGACGTTGACTCGGATGCTGTTCGTGCAAAGGCGCTACACTACGTTGGGATCGCATTTCATCACCTTGGCGAGGCGGAACGAGCGTCCACCGTCCTCACCCAATCGGCCGATTTGGCGGCTGAGCTCCATCTGTACGGTGTGGCGAGTCGTGCGAACGCGGTCCTATCCAACCTAGTACTTCACGAAGAAGACGACGTAGATGGGCAGCTGCGCTACGCGGAGCTCGCGGCCTCGACCGCTACCAAGGCCGGTGACACGTTTGCCCTCCAAACGGCATTGCTGCAAATGCTCAGCGCCCGCATGCGGCAAGGTGACGTTGAGCGTAGCATCGCCGTAGAAGAACGGCTCGTAGCAATGCGAACGGCCGAGCTTGGGCTGCGTTACCTAACTCTGTTCCGCGCCGTCCGCCTCGCCTGGGAGGGCAGATTTGGTGAGGCGCAACGTCTTGTGTCATCGTGCTGGAGCCACATGCCCTTTGATTTTGACCGGCTGCTTACTGGCGGAGAGTATGCGCTCTTCTTGGCGATCGATGGGCAGCGAGAACCGTCAATCGAACTGTCAACGGAGATTCTAAGTGCGCTTGAATCGGCTGAAGTAACGGGGCTCTTTCGGGTGCGATCACTTGCCACCGCTAGAGCGCTGTGTGCATTGACAGAGGCCATCAACGGAAGGATGACTCTTTCGGAACGTGCTTTGCGGGGAGTGCATATAGGCGACGACAAAGTTATCGCACTTACAGTTCGTACCGTTGAAAGCATTGTGTGGCGGCTACGTAATCGTGGTGAGAGCGCGGCGGACAAGGTAGCAGAAGGTGTTGAAGGATTGAGGAAACTCGACTACGCCGATGTCGCGCGAATGCTTAGTGCGGTTGACCGCGTTTTATGCAATTCATATCCAGAACTCACCGGAAGCATAAATCTTACGGATTCAGAGATCGACGTCTTACGTCTGCTAGCGGAGGGGCTGATCCCGAAAGAGATCGCTGCGAGAGACGGGCGGAGCGTTTACACAATCAGAGCGCACATAGCGAATGCGATCGCAAAGCTCGAGTGCCATGGGCGCTTTGAGGCTATTCGCGAAGCCCGCCGACTGGGTCTAATCTGAGCGGAAGAAGCCCGTCCGAAACGTCCTAGGCAACTTTGACTAGGGGTGCTACGACACGTCTACGATATGCTTTGGGCGGCTGCTACAGAGATAAGGAGGCACCCCTGATGCTAAGTTTGCTAATAGGCCTTTTAGTGGCTCTCGCGGTTACGCCGCCCGATCCGCTTTAGAACGATCAGGCGGCGCTTTGTGCGCCACCCAGATGGCACTCGTCCATGCCAAGATTGCGGCATGGACGAGTACTTTATCGGGGCCGGGGCTCTCCTGACGGCGGGTTCGGCGGCCTCGATTACCCCGGCGACGCTCCACGCCCAGACCGGGGAAACCTTGGCCGGTCGGATCGAGGCGGCGCTCATCGACTTCGAAGCCGCTCGGCCAAGCGAGATTTCGCGCCTTCTCATCGTGGCCGCCGGGTGGACGAGCGCGCGCTTCCGAGCGGAGGTCTCGCGCCAACTGCTCTCGAGGCAAGCGTGCTCCCTCGCCGACGTCATCGCGACGCTCGCGGGTGCGAAGGGGGTGCCGGAGGTGCACGTTTTCGCCCGTTGGCAGCTCGACGCCGCGACTGCCGCGGAGCTGCGGGAGCGCGGCGTGAGGATTCTCGAGCACCCGCTCGAGGCGATCGGCCAGGTCGCGCTGGTCTCCGGCCAGCGGCTGGAGCGCTGGCGGGCCCCGTTCCGCGCCGCCTAGCGAGCGGCGTTCAGGTCCCTCCAAGGGTGAGACAGCACGATGCAGCGTAGACATGCCTATCATGCCGAACGCCCGCGTTGCGGTCATCGACGACGACCGCATGGTCCGGGAGATGTTAGAACTGGGACTCTCCCGCGAAGGCTACGAGGTGCGGACGGCCACGGACGGCCTCGCAGCGCTCGAGCTCGTCAAGGTCTTCGACCCCGAGGTCATCGTGCTCGACATCATGATGCCGAAGATCGACGGGGTGACGCTGCTCCCGCGACTTCGTGAAATTACCCAAGCCCCAATCCTGATGCTGACGGCTAAGGGGGGAACCGAGGACAAGGTTCGTTCCTTGAGCTCCGGCGCCGATGACTACCTCGTCAAACCGTTCGTCTTCGAAGAACTAATAGCACGCTTGCACGCAAAGCTACGCAGGCCGCAGCTGATCGAAGAGAACGTGTTGCGGTGGCGAGATATCTCGATTAATCCGGGGACGCACGAGGCTTGGCGCGGAAAGGAACCGCTTGAGTTCACTCAGCGCGAGTTCGATCTACTGGAAGTCTTCATGCGCGAGCCGCGACGCGTTTTTAGCAAAGATCACCTCCTCGAGATCGTGTGGGGTCACGACTTCGAAGGCGGACCCAATATCGTCGAGACGTACATCTCGTATCTACGAGCGAAGATCGATCGCCCCGGCGAGCCTGGCTCGTTTATTCGGACTGTCCGCGGGGTCGGTTACGGCCTTTCGCAATAGCGACGTGCTTCTCACGTGAAACTGGCGGCGCGGCTCTCCGCACTCTATGCGGTGCTCCTGGGCGTGACGGTGCTGATCGTTATCCTGGCATCGTCGATCGCGCTCGTCTTCGAGCTGTGGCGCTTCTCCGGCGACGTGATGGTCGCCAAGCACGAGGAAGCGCGTATTCTGGTCGATCAATATCGCCGCGAGGGCATGACGCTGACGGCAGCGGCGCCTAAGATCGTCGACGCGCTCAGCGGCATCGGGCTGCGCGTCACGGTCTTCGATCTCAAGGGGCGCTACGTGGCCGGCGATAAGACCCTGCGCCCGCGTCCCCTCGCCGCGGTGCTGGCAGCCGGGGGCATGCAGCACTTCATCCCGCCCTCGCTACGCATTCCGCAAGTGCTCACCTATCGCTCCGCGCACGGAACGGTGCACGTCTACAGTTATCGGGGCCCGTTTCCGCCGGGGCCGCCGGATCCGACGCGGCTCGAGCCGCTCTCGCTGACCTACGTCGAAGGCGGATACGTCGGCTTCGAACCGTCCTTTCCGCTCCTCCTCGTCTCGCTGATTCCGTATTGGCGCATCGTCCTCACGATCGGCGCCGCGGCGATGCTGCTCTCCTGGCTCGTCGGGCGCCTCTTCGCGCAACAATCGCTGCGGCCGATCAACGAGGTAAGCGACTCGTTGCGGGCGCTCGCCGACGGCGATTACACCCAACGCCGCTTCGTGATGGCCGGCGGCGACGAGGTTGCATCCCTGACCGCCGCGTTCAACGATGCGACCGCCAGCGTCGCCACGGCGATCGACGACCGGCGTCACGCCGAGGAGCGTATGCGGCAGTTCGCGGCGGACGCGTCACACGAGCTTCGAACGCCTCTAACCGTCATCGCCGGCTATATCGACGTGCTGCGCCGCGGCGCGATCGAGGAGCCGAAAATCGCCCGCCAGATTCTCGCGACGATGTCGCTCGAGAAAGAGCACATGCGCGGCTTGATCGACCGTCTGATGCGCTTGGCCCGGCTTGACTCCGAGGCACAGCCCCTGATCGAGGAGATCGACGTTGCCGAGCTCCTGCGCACCCAATGCGATGCGGCGCGCCGGCTCGACGATCGGCGGCTCATCGACTATAGCGTAGACGGCGTCAAGACGGTCCATGCCGACCGCGGCGAACTCTCGGAAGCCGTTTGGAACGTCATCGAAAACGCGCTCAAGTATGCGCCCGAGGCGCCGATCCACCTCCGCGCGACGCGCAACAACGGTCACTCGCAGATCGTCGTGCGGGACGAGGGTCCGGGCATGTCGGAAGCGGAGCGCTTGCATGCGTTCGAGCGGTTCTATCGCGGCGACCAGCGCGGGGAGATCGCCGGCACCGGCCTTGGCTTGGCGATTGCTAAGCGCGCGGTCGAGCGCGCCGGCGGCGCGATCGCGATCGACAGCGCGCCCGGCCACGGAACCGCCGTCACGATCACGATTTAGCGGATTCACAGCTACGTTCAAGCACTAAGCCCGGCCCGATCTTTTATAATCGGCGAGATATGGCGAGACGAGGCGCTGCGCTGGCGGTCTGTCTGGTTCTATTTCTTGCGGGTCTGACGCCGCAGGTTCGAGCGCAATCCGATTCGGGAGAGATCGACATCGTCGTCGTCGACGTGGCCACCAAGCAACCGCTCGAATTGGCACGCGTGCTCCTGGACGGCCCGGTCATCACCGCCGAGCTGACCAGTAAGAACGGTAAGGTCACGTTCACCGACGTCCCAGATGGCATTTACCGCGCGCGCATCGTCAGGCGCGGTTATCAGAGTCTGACGTCTGCGTCGTTCGAGGTCCTCGACGGTCGCCTGGTTACGGTCAACTTTGCGTTGGCCGAAGATACGGGCGGTCTCAAAGTCATCGGCGAGGTGACCGCCAAAGCCTCGGCCACGATCTCGGCGACGAGCATCGATCAGAACTCGGCGCAGCGACGCCTTTCGACCGATCTGGCCAACGCGCTTAATAAGCTTTCCGGCGTCACCGTCTCGACGTCGAGCGATGATAGCGATGCGACCCAAACGATTTCGTTGGAGGGACACGACCCGACCCAGACCCAGCTGACCCTCGACGGAATTCCCCTCAACGCTCCCGGGTCGGCCGGCAACCTCGGCAGCTTTGCCACCGATCTCTTCCAGGGCGCCTCGGTGCACATGGGGCCCTCGCTCGGCGGGCTTGGCGGCTCGGTCAACTTCAGCACCCTTTCGCCAACGCTGAGCTGGGCCTCGCAAGTGCAGCTCTCGACCGGCAGCAACGGCCGTTACAACTACTCGCTAGCGGAGACCGGGTCGCTTGGGAAGCTCGGCATCGCCGTCCAGACGGTGAGCCGGCTTTATCCGAGCCTGGTCGACGGCGACTTCTACCAGGATGCGAGCGGCCTCAGCTACGTCCACGACGGCGACAGCTGGATCTCAGGAAATCTCATCACTGCGCGTTATGAGTTCGGCGACTCCAACTCGTTGACCGGCACGTTCATGAACTCGACGCGCAACACTAACCTCGTCTGCCTTCGTTACAGCGGCGACCCGCAGACCACGCTTCCATGCGGCTACGGACCGGATAACTCAAACAGCAGCAACGTTCAGCTCTACTCGCTTACCGACAACGCGCTCATCGGCGCGACGCAGCTGCAGGCCTCGGTGTACTCGACCACGAGCAGCGGCGTCCTCAATCAGCTCGCCCGCTACGTGAACGCGACCCCCTCGCCGAGCGGGTTCTCGACGCAAACGACATCGACCGGATACGTCCTTAACGCGACCTTGCCGGCGCAGCAGCGCCACACGATCTCGTTCCAGGCCTATGGAAGCTCGTCGCAGTTCGACACGACGCCGCTCGTTCCCGAGGTCACGCAATATTACAGCGGATCGGATAGCACGACGTATGACGTGCTCCAAGCGACCGATACGATTCACTCCAGCGATAAGCTGACGCTGGCGGGATCCGCCGGCATCAGTAGCGCGACCGGAAACGCCGGCCTTTCGGCGATCGCCAGCGTCGGCGCGACATGGCGCGCGAACCCCCACGACACGTACGCGGCCTCGTTCGCGCTGGGCGGCGCGGCTGCGAGCCAGGGGCGCCTCCAGATTCTCTCGGATCCTGCCTCCCTGCGCTTCGACTGTAACGGCAGGGTTGCATATGGCAGCGCTCCGGGCGACGAGCCGCAGCACAGCAACTCGACGTCGGCGCGCGTGAGCTACTCGCACTCATTTCACGGCGGCAACGTGGCCTTGACGCTCTACCGGCAGGTGCAGGATGGAGTCTTATTGCCGATCTACGTCAACGGCTCGGTGCTTGAGGGGCTGGGTCAGCTTCCTCCGGGTTACCTCTCAGAGGTTGCGCAGATATACAACTCACCGGCTGGCTGCAGCACCCCGATCACGACGCCGTTTTTAGCCCAGCAGCTCTACTTCACGACCCCTGTCTCCGGCGTGCAGCGGCTCTATCAAGGCGCAACGATCACCGGGTACGCGACGCTCGGCGATTTGGTGATCCAGCCTTACTACAATCTGACCGGCGCGCAGGCAAGCTCGTCGAGCTACCTCTTCGATAATCCGTGGTCGATTACGATTCCCGGCGAGCAGCTGCCCAACGTTCCACTGCAGCGAGCTGGGATCGTGTTCGATTACAAGGCGCCGCACTCGATGTTCGAATGGCTCGCCGACGCGCAGCACGTCGGCACGAACAATCCGAACAACCTTCCGCCCTATACGACCTTCGATGCCGGCGTAACGGCCCAGCTCACACGCGGAACGCTGACCTTTGCGGCTAGCAACATCACCAACACCTTTGGCGGCGTGTTTGCCGGCCCCGCGAATGCCGTGGCATTCACCACCGTGGGCGGATACGTCATTCCGAACATCGCGCGCCCCTTACAGCCTCGCACCTACTCGCTGACGTACTCGGCGCGCTTCGGTCCCGGGGCGGTCACATCGCAGACGGCGACGGCATTTCGCGCGCGCGGCACGAGCGGCGGCGCGGGTGGCGGGCCCGGAGGCCCCTCGGGAGGAGGAGGCTTCTTCGGCGGCGGCCCGGGTGGTCCGGGGGGCGCTCCCGGCGCTGCGGGGGGCGGGCGCGGGTTAGGCGCGCTCTTCACGCCGTTGCCGCAGACGCCGCCGGCCGATCCGTTCGCCGTCGGTGCAAATCCGCAAACGTGCAACGCCGACGACGGCGCGAAGGCGCGTCAACTCTCCGCCGAACTCAAGGCATTCACCGCACAAATCGAGCAGGCGCGCACGCCCACGGGCTATCCGGAGACGATGCAGACGCCGGTGCTGCTCGATGCGACGATTACCTATCACGGTCTCGGGCAAACCTACGCCCTAGCCGTCACGCCGAAGGGCACCGGCGTGCTGCGGCGGGTTGCCGGCTGCATGACGCTGCACATCGCGCGCGCGGACGACGTAACCCAGCGCAAGCTTTACGCGCCGTCGAGTCCGCTCTTCTTCGTGCCGCAACTGAACTTCATGCCGGCCGTGGGCCTGTACGTCGTCGCGCGTCAGCCGCAGGCCGGCCAAGAGACGTTCCGCTTCTACAAACTGCCGACCGCAGCGCCGAAGACGCCCTTCGAAGTGCGCGCGTCGGCGACGTGCGCCGGGCAGGTGCGCAACCTTGCGACGCAGTCGCTGGCCGAACTGCAAGGCTACTTCGCAAACCACGCAAAGACGCCAAGTTGGACGATCACGCCGCACACGGCCAAGAGCGGCACGTGGTACGAGCTCGAACCCGGCGATCCAACCGTCATTCCTGCGCTGATCGTCTGCGGACGCATCGCGGCGGCGACGGCCGACGACCTCACCCAGCGCGGATTCTCCGGCGTCGTTGCGCCCGAGCTTAACTATGCGGCGCCGCTCGGCCTCTACTTCATCCGTCCGAACAACAACCGCGCCGGCGCGTCGCCCTCACCGTCGCCCGCGCCGTCACCCTGACGCCTCGCGCGAGCGGCCCACGGCGCGGGCGCGTTCGACCATCTCGCGCATCCGGGGATGCTCGCCAGGAATCATCTGCACCCACGATTCGAAGGGCGGCACCGGCTCCCCGACGCGGAAGAGGAAGTACCACACGTTCATCTCGCCCATAAACGCGAAGCGCTTCTTGAAGTCCTTGGCTAATGCAGCATAGGACGCGAAGGAACGCAGATAGTTAGCGAAGCCGCCGTAGGCGCGATCGGCTTCGAGCAGCGCCGCGGCGTTGCGAATCGTCGCCCGAATCTTGCGCGGCATGCGCAGGATGCCGGGCGTTTCGAGCACGCGCACGAGGTCGATCTCGTCGTACGCGGCGACGCGGTTCGGATCGAAGCGCGCGAATGCGGTTGCGTAGGCCTCCCAATGCTCCGCGATCTGCTTCCAGCTCACGCCGGCCTGGAAGACGGCTCGCGTCATCACCTCGAGGTAGTCGGCCAGGGAAGCGGGGTCGACTACCTCGGGAATCGTTTCGGCCACGGTGCCGGAGGTTCGCCGGCGAGCCGGCAGGGACCGGCAACGCGAAGGTCGCAGAAGCGGGTCAAAATACTGCTCTCGTCACCTGGTTGGATTCTCGGTTTCTCGGTTTCGAAGTCCGCACGGTCGGCAGAGTCTTAAGGGGAGTTTCTCGTTTCGTGTACGTAGATGAAATGCTCAACTGTGTCGACTGCGGACGGCAGTTTATCTTCAGTTCGGGCGAACAACAGTTTTATGAGCAAAAAGGATTCCAAAACAAACCCAATCGCTGCCCGGATTGTCGCCAGGCACGCAAGCAAATGCGTTCTAATGGGGGCGGAGGCGGAGAACGTACGGGGCGGCCCCGCGAGATGTTTACGGCGACGTGCAGCAAGTGCGGCGGCGTAGCCGAGGTCCCGTTCAATCCGCGCGGCGATAAGCCGGTCTACTGCCGGGACTGCTTCGCTTCGCGACCCTCCTATCGCTGAGCCGGTACGAGCCAGCGCGGCATAAACAGTACGACGCCGTCGTTATCGGCGGCGGCCATAATGGTTTGGCCTGCGCGGCATTGCTTGCAAAGGCCGGGCGTTCGGTCGCGGTCTTCGAGCGCCGCGCGTGGATCGGCGGCGCCGCGGTTAGTGAAACCGGCGTCTGGCCCGGGTACACGCTCTCGACGGCCTCCTACGTTTGCAGCCTGCTCGATCCGTGGTTGGTCGACGAACTCGACCTGCACGCGCACGGCCTCTCCTTTTACCGCAAGGATCCGTACGCGTTCACGCCGCTGCTCGACGGGCGGTCGCTGCTGCTCGGCAGCGATCGCGAGCGTAACGCGCGCGAGATCGAGGCCTTCGATCGGGCCGACGTCGCGGGCTTCGACGCCTACCTCGAGCGGACCGACCGCTTGGGGCGAGCGCTCTTTGATACGTTCTCGGATGCCGAGCCTCGCTTCGAGCGGTTCGACGACGAAACGCAGGAGTTGCTGCGCGGGCCGGCCGCCGACCTCGTCGAGCGTTACGTTTCGACCCCGGTATTGCAAGCCGAGCTCGTTAACGACGGCCTGATCGGCACGAATCTGGGCCCGCGCGATCCCGGCACCGGATACGTGCTCGCGCATCACCTTGCGGGACGTCTGCTCGGCGTGCAGGGCTCGTGGGCGTTCGTACGCGGTGGTATGGGGTCGGTTTCGCAAGCGCTCGCCTCGGCTGCGAGAGCGCACGGCGCCGAGATCTTCGCGGATTCGGCCGTCGCCGCGATCGTGGTCGAAGGGAGCGGCGCGTGCGGCGTGGAGATTGCTGGGGAGCAACCCGCGACCGTCCGCGCGCGCGCCGTCGTTTCCAACGCGCACCCGCGCACGACCTTCCTCGACTTGCTCGACCCTTCGTTGCTGGATCGCGAGTTCGTTGCGACGGTCGAGGGATGGAAGAGCATTGGTCCGTCGCTCAAGCTCAACCTCGCACTCGGCGAGCTTCCGGATTTCGTCTGCCGCCCGGGGCGCGAAGCCCAGCCGCACCATCGCGCGACGATTCATGTCGCGCCCTCGGTCGAATATCTGCAAACGGCCTTTGATGACGCGCGCCGAACCGGCGAGAGCGAGGAGCCGCTGATCGAATGCTTTCTGCAGACGCCGACGGATCCGTCGCTCGCGCCGGCCGGCAAGCACATCCTCTCGATCTTCGCGCAATACTTCCCCTACGACCGCCCCGATGGTTGGTCGCCGGCGAAGCGTGACGCCGCCGCCGACAAGATCGTCGGAATCCTCGCTCGCTACGCGCCGAATCTCCCAAACGCAATCGAGCATCGTCAGGTTTTGGCGCCGCCCGACCTCGAGACGCGCTTCGGGCTCGTCGGCGGACATATTTTCCACGGCGAACTGCTGCCCGGACAGATCTACGAGAGACGCTTCGCGACGCGCACGCCGGTGCGCGGCCTCTACCTGTGCGGATCGGGCGCTCATCCCGGCGGCTGCGTGAGCGGCTTTCCGGGGAAGCGCGCCGCGGCGGCCGTTCTGCGCGACCTCCAGGGATAATCTCGCGATAACGTCGCGGCATTGCCCAGGTTGCCACGAGCGCCTACCCTTGCACGATGGAGATCACCTGGAGACCGGTGCGAGACGGCGCGCATCGTTCGCGCGCGGAGTTGCCGGATAGCGCGTTCGCCTTCCCGGACGAACGCAAGGAACCCCTAACCGACGCGGGCCACGTGCGCAGCGCGATCGCGCGCTTCGCGGACGTCGGGAACGTCACCGATAACGACCGCGCTCAGGCCTTCGCCAATATCAAAGCGGCGGCCATCTACTACGGCATTGCCATGCGAGCGAGGAGCTGGCACGACCTGGTCGGCTAGGGAAAGAAGCCCTGCTACGGCGGCTAGCAAGCGTTTTCTCAGTGAAATCTACGGAAGGCGGCCCTACAATTGCGATATGAATAAAGGCTTTCTCTCGCTAGCCCTTGCGCTTAGCGTGCTTCCGGTTTCCGCGCTCGCCGACCAGAACGCGAGTCCGCCGAACCCACCGAGTCCGCCCACGGCCGCGCAACGGCAGGCAATGTCTCAAACGCTCCAACGCTTTGCCGAGCAAGAACGGCAGCTGCACGAGCAGATGCGCATGCAGATCCTGTCCTCCCTCTCCCCGGTTAGCCGCCGTGCCGTCGCCGCCGAGATCGGGCAACTGGCCATCGCCCCGAGCCCCGATCCGCAAGCCGTCGCCAAGCGACTCGACGCGGAGCTCTCGGCTGGCGAGCGCCAGCGAATTCTGAACGCGCAGTCGACCTTCCAGTCGCAGAGCCGTCAACTTCACGAGCAGATGCGGACGGAAATTCAGAACGACATGCCGGCGGGCGCCCATGCGCCATTCATGGGCGGGCACCCCGGGATGGAGGCGCGCCAGGCGCCGCGTCAGCTTGACGCGGGAACCGCGCTGTTGTTGGCGCTCTCCCCGCATCCGCTCATGGGAATGGGCTTCCACGCGATGGGGCCGGCCATGATGATGCACATGGACGGCGCCCCACCGCCTCAACCGTAAAGCGGGACGACCGGCGGCTCGCGCAGCGACGCACTAAAGGCGCTGACGAGCCGCTCGATCCCGATGCGGTCGTTCTCCGTGAAGCGTTCGACGTGCGGGCTGTCGAGATCCACGACCCCCGCGAACGTGCCGCCGACGAAAAACGGGACTACTATCTCGGAACGCGACGCGGCGTCGCAGATGATGTGGTCGGCAAACGCGTTCACGTCGCCGACCACCAACGTCTTTCGCGCCGCAGCCGCGGCCCCGCATAGTCCGCGGCCTGATGGCAGCCGCGCGCACGCCGGCCGTCCGCAAAACGGCCCAAGCAGAAGCTCGCCCGATGGAGCGGGCAGATAGAAACCGGCCCAGTTGATTTCGGGCAGCTCGTAATAGAGCAGAGCCGCGAAATTCCCGGCGTTTGCCACGAAATCGCTCTCCCCGGCGAGCAGTTCGCGGACTTGGCGTTCGAGCAAGTCGTACGAGACGCTCACCGATGGTAGGGGTTCGGACTATAGGTCGGCTGTCGCGTCCCATCGATCGTCAGTGTGAACCACGGTTCGGACGTACGCCTGTGCAGCAGATCGAAGCGTGCTCCGTCGCGCGCTACGTGCGAAACCGAGACCGAGTACTTCAGCGGCTCGCCCGCAGCGAGCTGTGGCGGGGAGTCGGCTCGAACGAGGAAGGCGCCGCGCCCACCTGCACCGTTGAAGAGCGTTGCCATGCCGTCGGGGTCGACGCCGACCGAACTCGCCTCGTCGATGCCGAGGCCGTAGACCGTCGTCGCGCCGGGAAGAAGATGGTCGTGCAGGATGCGCGCGAGAAAAACGACCATCCGTCCGAGGCGATCGCGCACAACGAGATGCGTATCGGTGATCGTATCGGCCAAGGCGGGCCACGCGAAGAGGCCGGTGGTAAAGCTGATGGTGGGTTCGAACGGGTCGGCAACCGCGTCTTTCGTGTGTGTCACCTTATCGAGGCGGTCGCCCGCAACCGAATCGTAAACGACCGCGCCTTGAATCGCCAAACCCGCGCTTCCTCCGCCGACCACGCCGCCGCGCGCGTAGACGCGCTTTGCAGCCGCGATGAGCGCACTGCCCTTCCAGGCAACATAGTTGGCCTGGTCGCCGCCGGAGAAGAAGAGCGCATCGGCCCGATCCACGATCGGAGCGACGGCATCGACCTCCGCCCGGGAAGCGCAGGGCGGAATCAACACGGTTTGGACCGACGCGAGCTTCGCGTAGGTGTAGAAGTTCTTGTCGTTAACGTTGGCGCCGTAGGCGCGCAAGATGACGAGGTTGCCGCCGCGCGGCGCGTTCTCTCCGAGGAGGCGCCGGTGCAGCCAGGCCAGCGACGAGTTGGGCGCGTCCTCCGCGCCACCGCCGTCGAGCAGGAGGCCGGGCCCGTGAAGATGTTGGGCGGCGACGTACGTTCCGTAGCGCGGAAAGGCGGTGACCGAGCAGGTTGGCGGGGGCGTCGCGCCCGACAGCGCCAGTGAAAGCGCGAGGTACAGCATGGAGGCCTTGGTTATTACCCAACGCGAGAGGGGCCTTTCGCCGGACGTGGGAAGTGCGGAGTTGTCGCAGCCAGGAGGTCCGCCATGCGCCGCGTCCCGATGCTCATTCTTGCAGCCTCATTCCTCTGCTCGTGCAGCGGGAGCAATCTCTTCAATGCCCCTGGTGGCATCGCGCCGGCGGCTGCGGGGCGTAACGCGCCGCTCGACGTCCCGGTCGTCGGCGGCTGTCAGATATTCCCGGCGAACAACTGGTGGAACACCGACATCTCGAGCTACCCGGTCGATAAGCGATCGGACGCGTACATCGCCGCGCTGCCGGGAAATCTTCACCCGGACTTCGGACAGGATCCGCATTATGGCATTCCGTTCAACATCGTGCCGAGGGATCAGAAGAAGGTTCCGGTGAGCTTCCGTTACGGGTCGCAGAGCGATCCGGGGCCGTATCCGATACCACCCAACGCGCAGATCGAAGGCGGGCGTCATGCCACCGGCGATCGCCACGTGCTCGTCTTGCAGCGCGAGAAATGCAAACTCTACGAAATGTGGGATGCCTACCCGGTTGACGGCGGCACCAGCTGGCGAGCGGGCTCCGGTGCGATCTTTCCGCTCGACACCAACAAGCTGCGCCCCAACGGCTGGACCTCGGCCGACGCAGCCGGCTTACCGATTCTACCGGCACTCGTGAAGTGCGCCGAAGTCGAGGCCGGCGTCATCAATCATGCGTTGCGCGTCACCTTCAACGAGACGCAACAAGGCTACATCCATCCCGCTACCCACTATGCGAGCGACAGCCGAAAGCCCACGCTTCCGCCGATGGGTTTGCGCATCCGCATGAAGGCGTCGTACGACATCTCGCACATCACGGGGCAATCGTACGTGATAGCGGTTGCGATGAAGACCTACGGCATGTTCGTCGCCGACAACGGCTCGAACTGGTACTTTCAAGGCGAGGGCGGGCGTGCGTCGTCGTGCTGGAGCGACAACGACCTCGACCAGCTCAAGAGCGTTCCCAACACCGCTTTCGAAGTGGTCAAGTCGGGCAGAATCATTCGTAAGTCGGGTCTGTAGAAAAGGGGCCTGCCGTCACCGAGTTCGAAGGTGGCGGCCATGACGAAACGTTCGTACGCCGCCGCGGTTTTCGCTATATTGGCCCTCGCGTCCGCGGGGGCATCGGCCCGCGCCGAAAGCCTTTCGTGTTACCCGCTGATTCCAGCGACGATGCTCTCGACGGTCGCCTCGGCGGGCGGCTTCTCGGGGCAAGTCTTCAGCTTCAAGACGACCGAGACGACCTCGAGCAACGGCCTCACTGTGCCGGCCGGATCGATGGGCTACGGCGTCGTGCTCAGCGCGATACCGGCCAGCAATCGCGCTCGCAACGGCATCGTCGTGCTCGAGCCCCGATTCCTCATCGTTGACGGACAGCAAGTGCAAATCGCCGGCGATCCGCGCGATGCTTCGATCCTTTCCCACGACCCGTCGATCGTCGGCGTCGGCGCCGGGGCGATTCCCGTGCCTGGCCTGGGCTTCGCGCTCGACGAAGCGATCAAAGGATCGAATATCACGATCGGTCCGGGGTATAATTTCCACGTCGTCCCGATCGGGAATTTGCAAGAGCGCGGCCCCTGCGTGCAGACGCCGTCGTGAGCCGTTAGCGCCTCAGCATCACCATTACGAGGGCAAACAGACCGACGCAGGCCACGAGGATTCCGACGACACCGCTCATTGACGGTACGACCATGTCCGGGTCGATCGATTTTAACGCGAGGACCGCGCGACGGCGTTGAACGGCCGCTGCGACCAACGCAAATAGGCCGATTGAGATCAAGCTCACCGCGAAGAGTTCGGCCGCGCCCTCGTTTGCGAGGCTACGCCCCGGTCCCGTGGGTCCGAAGAAACTGAAGACCGCGAAGCCAAAGCCTATGAGCGACGTTGCGGTCCGCACCCAAGACAAGAGCGTGCGTTCTTGTGCCAACCAGGTCCGATCGAAAGCGAGCCTCGTCGCCGTGTCGATCTGCCGTTGGGCGCCCGGTTCAGTCATCGCTCGCTATCGTTCGCATCCGCCTTCAGTGCGCCCCTCTGACGAGAACGTCAATCAAGCCCAGCGCCGCGCCCGCTCCAACGAGCAGTGGCTCGGGGATACGCCACTTCGCATAGAGCGCCACCACAGCCGCAGCGAGCACGAGGGCGCCGAATGCATCGTGGATCGTGCTCCTTGCGACGAGGTAGGACGTGCCGAGAAGCACGCCGACCACGGCCACGGTAATGCCGCGCACGAAGCCTTGCACGCGCCCGTTCTGGCGGTAGCGTCGCAAGATCGGCGTGCCGAGAAGCACGAAGATGACCGACGGCGTGAAGATGCCGACCGTCGCTGCGACGGCTCCGGCGAACCGGTTGGTGAGGTAGCCGACGAACGTGGCCGTGATGACGACCGGGCCGGGCGAGGCGATGCCGACCGCGACCGCGTCCAAGAACGCGCGATTCGATATCCAGTGATACTGGTCGACAGCATAGGTTTTGAGGAAGGGTACGATTACGAGGCCGCTTCCGAAGACGAGCAATCCTGTCTTGAAGAAGAACCAGAACAGCTGCGGTAGCGCGACGGTGTGATAAGCCCCCGCGGCGACCGACGCGATCGCCGAGAGCTGCACGGGCGGCGGCGCTGCGGGCGGTGGAGCTTGCGAGCTGTCTGGTGGGGTCGGCCGGTTGAAGAGCACGATGCCCAACGCCCCCGCAATAAGAAAAAGGGCGACGAGCTCCCGCTGAACGACGATCGTGATCGCGCACGCAACGCCGGCGAAGAGATATGCGAGCCACTCGCCGCGCAGCGTCTTGCGCCCCAAATCCCAGCACGACCGAATGATGATGGCGATGACGACCGGTCCGACCCCATAGAAGATAGCTTCCAGCTGCCACGTCGATCCAAAGTGCACGTAGAGCGCCGCGACGCCGACGACGATCGCAAACGGGGCGGCGGCGAAGGCGACCGCGACGGCCAGCGCCCCGCCGAGGCCGTGCGTGATATAGCCGCAGTAGACGCCGAGTTGGAAGGCGAGCGGGCCCGGGCAGGCCGTGGCGATCGCGAGCCCTTCGTCGTACTCGCGGGCGTCGATCCAGCCGCGGCTCTCGGCGAGGTCGCGGCGCATGTAGTTCGCGAGCGCGACGGGGCCGCCGAAGCCGGTCAGGCCGAGTCGGAGGAAGTACCACGCGAGCGCGCCGAGCGAGACGCGCCGGCGTTCTGCATGCTCCACCGGAGAATAGTACCATCGAAGCAAAATCGTCGCATATGCTCCACCACATCGACGTTCACGTGCGCGACCTCTCCGCCGCCAGCGCTCTCTTCGATGGGCTCGCCGAAGCGATTGGCTACCGCAGGCGCGCCGACGAGGAGCCCGATTTCGCGGGTTACGAAACGACCGGGGGAGGGCGGCCGCGGATCGGACTGATTCTCGACCCGCAGCATCAGGCTGGCTCGATGCGGTTAGCCTTCTTGGTGGAATCGCGCCGGCAGGTCGACGCCGTCGCCGAGATCGCGCGCTCGCGTGGTGCCCGAGCTATCGAAGGCCCGGGCCTTCACCCCGAGTATGGCGAGTACTACGCCGTTTTCTTTGAAGATGGCGAGGGCAACAAGTATGAGGTCGTCGCCGGCGAGCCGGCCGAGGCGCGCGCGGGCTAGCGAATCATTCCGTGAAGGCGACGATCTCGTTCGCATCGCGATGGCTCGTCCACCACCTCGTGCCGTCGAACGCGAGCGCTCGCGCGTCGAACGGGATCGCCGCAACCGGCTCGACCACCGCTTCGTCTTTGCTCAAGTCGACGCGCGCCAAAGCGAGGTTCTCCCACTCTTCGTCGGCCGAGATCATGTAGCTCGCTCCGCCGGGGCCGAAGCCGAGGCCTGCGAGGCGCGTCGGTAGAGCGATCGTGCGCGCGATCTTCCCCGCGGTGTCGAGAACGAGGATGCGGCGCTTGCCCAGCTGGCAGAGATACAGCGTCTCGCCGTTGATGGCGAGGTGCGATCCCGTAAAGTCCGGGCACGCGGCCTTACTGGCGGGGTCGAAACCGCTCGCCGCATCGAAGCGATAGAGGTAGCGATCGTCGTCCTCTCCGAGCGATACGACGGCGGCGAGGTGCCCGTCGAGGCGCGCGAGGCCGTAGGGCTTCCCCGGAGCTGCGACGTCGTTAACGACCGACCACGTCTTCGTATCGATTGCGTAGATGTGGTCGGTATCCCACGCGCCGGCCCAGAGCGAGCCTTCGTAAAAAGCGAGGGGCTGCGGATGCCCGGCGGGCGCCGCGTGGCGTTCTACTTCGGTTACGTTTTGCATAACCGCCAAGACGCATGCGGTTTCGAAACGGTTGCCGACGGGCTGCAACCCGGCCGGCGGTGAAACTCCGCCGAACGGATGCTCGATTCTTATCTGGCCGCATTCCTTCTCGGCATCGTCGCCGGGTTGCGCACGTTCACCGCCCCGGCCGTGCTCTGGTTGATGCGCCACCGCGGACCGGCGGCCTACGTCCTGGGAGTGCTTGCGCTGCTGGAGTTTGCCGGCGACCTCTACCCGCGAACGCCGTGCCGAACCTCGCCCCCAGGCCTCGTTGCGAGGCTGGTGAGCGGCGGATTCTGCGGCGGAGCTTTGGCCGCCGCGGCGGGGAGCTCGATCCCGATCGCCGTGGCGCTGGGCGTTGCCGGCGCCCTCGTCGGCGCATATGGCGGCCTGGCTGCGAGGCTGCGCACGATCGCGCTAATCGGCAGCACCCCTGCAGCCATCGTCGAGGATCTCATCGCGATCGCCGGCGCGGTGGCGATCGTCGTCACCTTCTGACGGCCCAGGAGGGCCCGGACGGCCTTCGAATGATCGGCTGAAAGGTCCGGCAGCACCAACTGCAAGGAGAGGTCGTATGAAGTCTTTTGCTCGCGCGCGCATTTTTAGCGCGACGCTCGCCGCAATTGCCGTTTCGGGCTGTGCATCGCAGTCAAATGCCACGATGCCGCAACTCAACGCTCCGAGCTCGATCGTTCTGCCGCAAGCGGGACCACCGGCGTGCAAAGGGCAGAAGAACACGAAGACCTATTCCTCGGCGGTAGAGACGCTATCGAACAAAGACGGAGCCCTCTGCATTCCGTCGTTCCATGGGTTAGGGGGCACGCTCGAGTACCCGGGTGCGAAACCGTCCGGGAAAGTGACGGTGACGTCGACGACGATCGACAACGGCTTCCCCTACCCAGGCACTGGGACGGCGGTGTTTTATATGGAGATTGCGCTGCCGGCCGCCACGTCATTTGGCAAGACGCTGCACGCCGGTTCTGGACTGACCGGAAAGCAGATCAAGTCAAAGGCCGACTATACCGTCTTCCTGTCGTATTTCAAGTACGGATTTTGGTACGCGGGATCGTCCTGCTACACGACCGCGACGCCCGGCAAGTACGGCGGCGTCCTCGGGCACCTCGCATCGGTGCTCAAGGGACAGAGCTTCGCCGGACCTTACACGATTCTACTCGAGGTCTACCCCAACCAACAGTCCACCACGACCTGCTAGCACGGCGGTCTCACCCGCTAGGTTTTGCGCGGTCAATCTCCGGCGAGCGCTTCTTCGAGGAGCTGCAAGCGCTCTTCGAGGTGGTGTTGGAGTCGAGGGAGCAAAGCGTACATCGGCAGCACGTCCGTCCGGGTCTTACCCGCATACTTTGCCCATCGCGCAGAATCGCGTTTCGAGAGCACTTCGCCCAGCGCGTCTTCCAGATTTGCACAACGGTCCGCGCATTTCACTAGTAGTGCGGCGTCGCACTGGGTGATGCCCTCGTAGTATTCTAGTAGGTCCGGATCGCCTGCGCTCTTTGTGAGCAGCTCAACGATATCGACCACACCGCTGCTGACGCCGGCATCGATCAGATCCCTGCTCGTCACCTTCGTGTCTTCGACAACGTCGTGCAAGTAGGCCGCAGCGACAGCTTGGTCAGCATAGGGTAGCCCCACGCCCCATGCGCGAGTAAGTTCTGCAACGCGAGCCGGATGCGTAAAGTAAGGCGTCACATGATCGGCGCGCGTTTGTCCTATGGCTCCGTGGGCAACCTGCGCGATAACGCGTGCTAATCCGATCTCGGTTTGGCTCATGCTCGAAAGTTTCGTCGATCGGGAAAGGGCGCCCCGTACGGTACGGCGGGCCGAATCC
The DNA here is from genome assembly GCA_049792675.1 of Vulcanimicrobiaceae bacterium. Classification (GTDB taxonomy): domain Bacteria; phylum Vulcanimicrobiota; class Vulcanimicrobiia; order Vulcanimicrobiales; family Vulcanimicrobiaceae; genus Cybelea. The sequence goes on from JBARBD010000180.1 coordinate 19,017, forward strand.
GCCCTTGCCTAGCGTGCGGCGGGTCGGTGACGAGGTAACTGCAGCCCAGGCCAGGCTTGCGGCCTACGAGAATCGGAAAGGCGGCACATGCGCGCCCGTAGCTCAAACTGGATAGAGCAGGGGACTCCTAAGCCCAAGGTTGCCAGTTCGATTCTGGCCGGGCGCACCAACCTTAGTGTTTGAGGCTAACGGCGACTCCAAACGGTGCGTCGAGGCCGTGCTTGAGCGTTGCGATGGGGCTACTGCCGCCGGCCGGATACTTCCAAAACGCGACTTCATACGCGCCCGATCCCTCGAACCTCATACCCTCAAAGACTTGAGTCGCCCGGCTGGCGCCCGCTGGGGTGTAGAATCCATGGGGGCCGCTCTGATACCAGTCCGAAGCCGAGGTACTCGTGTAGCCTACGTAATAGGCTTGCCCGTGGCTGAGGCTCTCGCGATAGAGCCGATCGCCGGTATCCAAAACGAAATACAGCCCGTCCCAGTCTAAGCCCTCGAGCTCTCCCCAGGTCCAGCCATACGGTCCCGGAAGGTTGACGTCGACGAGCTTGGTGCCGTTCTTCGGAAGCCAGGCAAAGGACGATGTATAGGGATACTGCGCGTAACCGTTGGTAGCGAGCAGCGTGCCGTGATCGTCGTAGGCGCAGAATTGAAAACCACCGATCTTGGAATCGCCATAGGTCACGCGGTTTCCGTTGCTCCAGATCGCGATATTTCCAGACTGCGAGCTGTCGTAGTTCGCAACCGCCAGATTTCCGCTGGTGGGATCGACCCAGCAAGAGTACGGTGAATCGGGGGCGTCGTCAAACTTCGCAATAGGCTTGGTTCCGCCGTGGGCAAATTCCACGATCTGCTGACCGGCGTAGTCGGCGATGTAAACGTTTTGACTCTTGTCGACGCAGATTCCCTTGGGCTGACTAAGACTGGTCAGCACGCCCAGCAGCTTGTGCCGCCAGTACTCATAAACGGTCACTTCCGCGTTGCCGTTCGATACGTACAGCAGATCCTCGCTCTTCGCGTCACCGCTCATCCATGAGTCGTGAGGCGACGCGTGGTTGGCCTCCGGTCGGGTCTGCGGCAGAAAGCTCGAGGCCGCAGGGGGTTGGACCGCTTGCCCGCAGCCGGCCACGAGGGCCATCATCGCGGCGATCGTGAAGGGTCGAAATAGTTTCATCTGGTTCTCGTTCATTTACTGATTGCCGCACCGATAGGTGCCGACACGACCGAGCCGTTGTGGTTGGTAGGCTTGCCTCCGCCCGGATAGCGCCAGAGATAGGTCGCGCTCGAAGCCGAGCCGCAGAAGTTAAAATCCGATCCGGCGAGGCGGCCGCCAAATACGACGCCCTGTACCAAATCACAGATCTGTCCGCCGGCGTCCGTCTGAAGCTTTGTTTGCGCGCCGATCGTACCTCCGCTCCTGGAAATCTTTACCGAATAGAGACAGCTGGTGTACGCGTTTCCGCAGGACTGGTCGCCGACGATCAAAGCGTTCTTATTCGAGATCCACTGGACCATGCCGGGAAAGTAAATCGTGCCGCCCGTCAACGCGACGGTGCGGGCGCTCGCCGCGCCCTTAGGCAGTTCCGATAACATGAAATTGCCGTCGGCATCGCCTCCGTCGAAGTAGAGGTCTCCCGAGCCATCGTAGTCGGCGAAGTCATAGTAGTATTGGTCGGGGTTTTGATAGAGCGTCGGCGAACCCGTGCCCTTTGGATAGACCAGCACGCCACCGCTCGTGCTGCCGCTGCCGAAGAGGTTTATGACGGCGAGATTGCCCGTCGTCGAATCCCACGCGCAAGCTACCGGATAGGACGTGTCGCTGAATTCGTTGATCAGCTGTCCGTGGTGGGAGAGCTGGTAGACCATCTGCCCACCGGTGTCGGTGATCCACACGTTGCCTTTGCCGTCCGAGCACTCACCCTGCGGCTGAAAGAATCCCGTGATCGTTGCTACGAGCTTGAGGGATGGAACCTTGTAGATGTAAACGTCGCCGGTTCCGGAGTCCGAAACGAAGAGGAGCGGCGTCTCCGCCCCTGCAAGTTCGGGAGATATCCACGTCCTGCGATGATCCGGGCGTTGGAGCGCGGGACCTCGCGCCAGCGAGGCGGTCATGCGGTCGGATGGCGCGGCGTTCCACTGTGGCATCGTCGCGCCGCAGCCGGCGAGCGACACGAGCAACGGGACTATCGAAAGGCGCGAGCGCATCGCTTTGCTCCTAGGCATGTTGCCCAAAGCTTATTGTCAGCCCGACGGGATCGTCGAGATCTTTTGTGATACCGCCGATCGGACTGCCGAGTGCAGGGTACTTCCAGTAATCGACGGCGCTGGCGCTGCGGGTGCTGGCGGCGCCAACGACCTGTGTTGCGCGGCCCTTGAGGGTGTTTCGGTAAAGCGCTACCACCCCGACACGGTAGCTCGAGGAAAACGTGAGGTCACCTTCATACTGCGGTTTGATGTTAATTTCGTAGAGGTAGAGGTCGCTGATCGCGTCTACCATCCAATACTTACCGTCGTAAGCGATTGAGCTAACGTACGGCCAGCCGGACGAAAAATACGGTTCGGAAAGGTCCTCGGCGATCAATTTGGGCCCGTGTTTGGGCAGATAGTAGAATGCGATACTGTAAAAAAACGAATAGTAATACACGATCTGGCTATTCATAAAGAGGTCGCCGCGGTCGTCGTACGCGCAGTTGATAAAGTGATCGTCGTAGGGACCCTGGTACGTCGCGGGCGTGCCGCTCCCGTGCGGATAGATGGAGAGGTTGCCCGGCTTGTATTCATCGCTGGCTGAGTTCGCAACCGCAAGATCACCGTTCGCAGGGTTTACGGAGCAGCCGTATGGCTCGTATGGCGCGGCGTCAAGTACGCTGATCGGCTTCTTGCCGCCGTGCGAATACTCGTAGATCTTCTTTTTGCCGGAATCGGTAATATAAACGTTGCCGGCTTTATCGGAACACTCACCCTGGGGGTTCGAAAAATCGGTGAGGACGCCGACCAGCGTATGCTGCCAGTAGCGGTAGACGCTGACCGTGCCGTTGGCATTGCTGACATAGAGCAGATCGCGTTGGGTGGCGCCCTTGGCCATCCACGAGGCACCGCGACGAACGTTCTGGACCAGCACCGTGTTCGAAGTGGCCGTGACGGGTCCGGCCGGCGGAGTGGCCGGAAAGCCGCCGCCGCACCCGGCAAAAATGAGAAGGACGGCCGGCGTAAAAAGACGGCGACAACGCTCGCGAATCACCATGGGCTGACTCCCTTTCAGTAACAACGGCAGCGGCGAAGGGCTTCGACCCGGCAGGCGAGAGGTCATCGCGAGCCGCCCCCCCGACCTCCGAGGGGCCAAGCAGGGCTATCGGCCGGGCGCTAGGCTCTGGAAGGTCGTCCAAGGCCGTTGCGGAGCCTCTCCCGGTATGCTAGCATGGGGTACTGGAACGGACCGCGGTCCGTTTTATTCATGTTGTGGTAGACTACTGATGGCAAAGAAAGAAACGCGCGTGATGGTGGTCTTGGCGTGCACCCAGTGCAAGCGCCGGAACTACAATACGCAAAAGAACAAGCAGAAGACCACGGATCGGTTGGAACTCAGCAAGTACTGCCGATTCTGCCGCTGTCACAAGCCTCATCGGGAGACGAGATAGGGCGGTAGCTCAATTGGTAGAGTCCTGGTCTCCAAAACCAGTTGTTGCAGGTTCGAGTCCTGTCCGCCCTGCCAGTTTTTTGGAAGTGAACCTTTGGTGAACGAACAGCAAAAGAGGACGGCCCAGTCGTTGGCGGGCGGGGATTTCATCCGCGGCGTCATCGCGGAGCTTCGGCGCGTCACCTGGCCGACCCGCGAGGAGTGGATCTCGGCGACCATCCTAACGCTCGCGCTGGTCGTCGGCATCGGCCTCTTCACGTTCGTCCTCGACCAGCTCTTCGGCTGGCTCTTCACCTTGATCCACCCGACGACGGGATGATGCAAGGCGCCATGTTCGATATCGATCCTCAAGAGCTGCCACCTACCGAGCAGCCGACCGAAGAAGCGACCACCATCGACGACACCCTGATGGGCGATCCCGCGGGGAGCGTCGAGGAACTCGCCGGTGAGAGTATCGAGGCGACCGAGCCGGAGAGCGACGTCGAGGCGGAGCCGAAGCCGGCCAAACCCAAGGACAACCGCAACTGGTTTGTCGTGCACACCTACTCGGGCTACGAAAATAAGGTCAAGGCGAACCTAGAGCGCCGCATCCACTCGATGGGGATGCAGGACAAGATCTTTCGCGTGCTCGTCCCGATGGAAGACGAAGTCGAGTTCAAGGACGGCAAGCGCAAGATCACGCCGAAGAAAGTCTTCCCCGGTTACGTGCTCGTCGAGATGATCATGGACGACCAGTCCTGGTATGTCGTGCGCAACACCCAGGGCGTTACCGGCTTCGTCGGCAGCCCCGGCCCGGGCGAGAAGCCCGTGCCACTGCAAGATAAGGAAGTCAAGACGATCCTAAAGCAGATGGGCATCGAGGCACCGAAGCTCAAGATCGACTTCACGAAGGGCGATCGCGTCAAGGTCACATCGGGTCCGTTCTTCGATTTCACCGGCGTCGTCGACGAGATCGCGCCGGAGAAAGAGCGCCTGCGCGCGCTCATCTCGATCTTCGGCCGCGAAACGCCGGTCGAGCTCGAGTTCTTCCAGGTCGAAAAAGTCTAGGCAAACAAGCCTTGGCCGAACGCAGACCCCGGCGTTCGCGGCCTAACCACCGGAGGGGGAGAAACGGCAGACCGAACCGGTCTGACCGAGTCGAACGAAAGGACACGTACCATGGCGAAGAAGGTCGTCGGCAAGATCGGCCTACAGATTCCGGCGGGCAAGGCAACTCCGGCCCCGCCGATCGGTCCGGCGCTCGGACCCTACTCCCTGAATATCATGGACTTCTGCAAGCAGTACAACGAGCGTACTGCGTCGCAGGCCGGCATGATCATTCCGGTTGAGATCACCGTCTTTGAAGACCGCACGTTTACGTTCATCACCAAGACGCCGCCCGCGTCGTTTCTGATCAAGCAGGCGCTCAAGATCGAGTCCGGCAGCAAGGAGCCCAACCGGAACAAGGTCGGCAAGCTGACGCAATCGCAAGTCGAAGAGATCGCGAAGATCAAGATGCCCGACATTAACGCCAACGATATCGGCGCGGCGAAGAAAATCATAGCCGGCACGGCCCGTTCGATGGGCGTGGACGTGGAGGCATAAACATGGCGCAGCATCACGGCAAACGATTCAAGAACTTGACCTTGAGCTTCGACGGCGATCGCATGTTCTCGACAATCGAAGCGATCGCTATCGTCAAAAAGAATGCCAACGCGAAGTTCAACGAAACCGTCGAGGCGCACGTGCGCCTGGGCGTCGACCCGAAGAAGAGCGATCAAAACGTTCGCGGCACGGTGCTCCTGCCGCATGGAACCGGACGTACGGTCCGGGTGATCGCGTTCGCAAAAGGCGACAGCGCGAAAGCCGCGCAAGAGGCCGGCGCCGACATCGTCGGCGATCAGGACCTGATCGATAAGGTCAAAGGCGGCTTCGCCGAGTTCGACGTCGCCGTCGCGACGCCCGACATGATGGCGTCGGTCGGTAAGGAGCTGGGCCGCATCCTGGCGCAGAAGATGCCGAACCCCAAAGCCGGTACGGTCACGCCGAACATCGCCGGGGCGATTCGCGACATCAAGGCCGGTAAGGTCGAATACCGCCTCGACAAGAGCGGGATCATCCACACGATCGTGGGCAAGGCGAGCTTCGAAGAGCAGCAATTGGTCGAAAACATCACCACGCTGCTCGACGCGATCGTGCGCGCCAAGCCGGCCACGGCAAAAGGCACCTACTTGCGCAGCGTCACGCTCGCGAGCACGATGGGACCCGGCGTCAAGGTCGACCCGAACCGAGTCAAGGCGACCGCGTAGTCACTCGGAGAGCGTTGCGCCCATCTCGCGCAAACGGCTTTCCAGTTGACGGATGCGCGTGCGCGAGCGGTCGGCGTCGATGTGGTCGTAGGCGGCCGCCGCGCTTCTGGAAATCGATTCGATCAGCGCACGCTCGTCGGGCGTGAGCGGGAGACCGTTGCTGCGCGAACCGTAGAGCACTAGCCCGAAGACCGCGCCGCGCATGACCAACGGCACGACCAGCGACGGCGCCTTGACGCCGCCCGGCAAGGCCGTATCCACGCGGGCATGGCCGTCGAGGACGATCGACGACGGGTCGGCTCGCAGCTGCGCGATGAGGGGATCCTCCGCATCGATCGTCTCGGTCTCGCGGTCGCCCCAGCCGCGTTCGGCGACGCGCCGGAACGCGCTCCCCTCCTTGTCGGCTAGGAAGAGCGCCGCCGAGGTCAGCCCCAGTACGCGCAGCGGCTCGTCGACCAGAAACGTGAGCAGCGTCTTCTCGGACGACGTGTTGGCCAGCACGCCGGAAGCGCGGCGCAAGGCCTCCTCGGCGTGCCGCTGCTCGCGAAACAAGAAGGCGTTGAGGAACGTTTCGATGCGTCCGTGGAGCGCGTTCAGCGAGAATCCGATCATCAACGCGGCGAAGAGGCTGACGTAGATTGCCGGGCGCGTGCTCTCAAATATCTGCTCGGCCCACCACTCGGTAATACCGAAGAGCAGTAGCAACAGGGCGGTGATCGAGCCATAAATGGCGGCGCGACCGATGGCGAAGCGAAAGTCGATGACGCGCTCCGAGAGAAACCCGTAGACGACGAAGATCGAGCCGACCAAGCCGAACCACGGGAGCAGTGCATCGGTCCAATGCTGGAGCGCCAGCAGCGCCGTTGAGGTGTTGCCGATCAGCGTGTTGAGCAGGTTTGCGATCGCCCACGTGAGGTCGAGAATCGGCGCGAGCGCGATCCCCGCGATCACCCAAGTGACGCGGCCGCGGTCGATCGCGGTCGCCCCCGAGGCGATATACGCTAAGCCCGCGAGCACGAGGCTGAGCAGCAGCACGTCGGAGAGGCTCATGAAGAGGTTGGTTGGACCCGGGAATCCGTAGCGCTGGAAAACGATCCAGACGGTCGGGTCGACCCACGCGATGAAGGCGAGGAGCGAGAGAAAGACGGCGCCGCCGAAGATCCACGGCCACGTGCGGCTCGGACGGCCGTAGAGGCGATGCGCGAAGATCAAGATCATCAGCTGCGTCAGCGGGTAAACGATTTGAATTGCGAGATCGCTGACGAGGCTGATCGGCCACGGCGCAAGGTCGAGCGCCGATTGATTGACCTTCACGAGCATCAACATCGTGTAGACGTAGAACGCGAGGGTCATCGCGCGCGGCCGCATCAGGAAGAGGATGCTTGCCAGGGCGAGCGAGAGGAAGAAACAGAGCGGGACACCGACGTTGCGCGTCAGCTTGGCGCGCGCCGAGAGGTCGGGCGAACTGGCCGCCAGCGTGGTTTTATGGGGTCGCGTGCCGATCACGCCTAGCACGATCTGCTGACCGGAGGGGGCACCGCGCAAGAGTGCAAACCGCTGCGAGGGCGTCAACGCCTGCAGGTCGACCTGGTCGCCGGTCTGCAGCCCCTTGACGGACGACCCGGCGACGACCTCGACTCGGTTGGCGTTGGCTTCGAAGACGACCGGATAGAGGCCGAGGTGCGTGGCGTTGTCCTCGATCACGACGAAGACGAGCACCATGAGGATCGTGCCGATCGCGACGACCGCCAACGAGAGCCGCTCGCAGACGAACGCTACGGCTGCTTTCAAGGGCCTGCTACCCCGATTTCGGCCACCGCGAGGCGCTTTCTCGTCGCGCCCCTTGCCTTCCCCGCCCCTCCTGTGCTAGGCTAACCGACGGCTCCGAAGACCGTGGCCGGCCGCAAGGCCTTAATCCTTCGCCTCGCGCGAAGGGGCTGCCGAGGACGCGTACGTCTGTATTAGGCGCGCCCTCGACCCGAGGGGCGCTTTTTTCGTTTTCGTCGCACGCATATTCAATGGAAGGCCGAACTCATGCCGACCGCCCGTAAAGAAGCTTCAATCGAAGAGCTGACAAAACGTCTTGCCGCGTCGCACAACTTGTTCTTTACCGATTACGCCGGGCTGAGCGTCGCGGAGATCACGAAGCTCCGCGGCGAGCTTCGCAAGGGCGGAAGCACCTACGCGGTCGTCAAGAACACGCTCTTTCGTATAGCCGCCGGCGATCTCGCCGTGCAGCTCGAAGCCTTCCTCGCCGGTCCGACCGGCGTGGTCTTTGCCGGCCCCGACCCGGTCGCGCCGGCTAAAGCGCTCAAGACGTTCAGCGATACGACGAAGAAGGTCGGAATCAAAGCCGCGTATATCGACGGTAAGATCGTCGACGCTCGGCAAGTTGAGACGCTCGCAAAACTTCCACCGAAAGAAGAACTCTACGCCAAGCTCGTCGGGACGCTGGTAAGTCCGCTGCGCGGACTCGTCACCGTGCTCGCCGGGAATCAAGGCGGACTCGTGCGCGTATTGGAGCGCATTCGCGAGCAAAAAGCAGCAGCAACCGCTTAAGGGGATAGAAAACAGATCATGGCAGTACTCGAGCTCATCGAACAGATCGATAAACTCACCGTCCTGGAGCTGGCGGATCTCGTCAAGCAGCTCGAGGAGAAGTATGGCGTCTCCGCAGCCGCGCCGATGGCGATGATGGCCGCCGCGCCGGGAGCCGCCGCTCCGGAGGCCGAGAAGACGGAGTTCGACGTCGTCCTCACCGAGATTGGCGCCGAGAAGATCAAGGTCATCAAGGCGGTCCGCGAGCTCACCAGCCTCGGCCTGACCGAAGCCAAGGCGTTCGTCGAGAGCGCGCCCAAGGCGGTCAAAGAAGGCGTGACCAAAGACGAGGCCGAGCAGGTCAAGGCGAAGCTCCAGGAAGCCGGCGCTAAGGTCGAGATCAAATAACACCCCAAGCGAATCCGAGCGGCCCCGGATGGCTGCAGCTCCTTCCGCTGCTAATCGTCGTCGTGTTGCTCGCGATTCGCCTCATCCGCCCGCAGAAGATCAGCGTGACCCGCATGTGGATCGCGCCGATCATTCTCTGCGGGCTCACCGGGTTTGCGATCTACGCCAACGCACTGGTCAACCCGGCATCGCCGTGGGAGATCGCGCTCGGCCTGCTCGCCGGCGCGATCTGCGGCATCCCGTTCGGCATTCTGCGCGGCATGCACACCGACGTCCGTCCGACCGATCGGCCCGGCGTCATGTACCTTGGCTCCTCATGGATTACGTTGCTAATTCTTCTCGCCGCCTTCGGCTTGCGCTCGGTGATTCGATTATTGATGCCCCAGCATGGTAGTCTCACGGCGACGGTCGGCGACGGCCTGCTCGCGTTTGCCATTACCTTTATCGTGGCGAGCTATATCGTGATCTTCCGTAAGTACGAGCGGCTCGTCGGGGCCGGATGAGCGACCTGCCCGTACTGATCTCGGGCGCCGGCCCGAGCGGGCTCGCGCTGGCATTGAGTCTCGTACACCGTGGGGTGCCGTTCCGGATCATCGACGAGAACGCAGGGCCGGGCGAGCACTCGCGCGCGATGGCGGTCCAAGCCCGCACGCTCGAGTTCTATCAACAGTTCGGCATTGGCGACGAGGTGGTTAACGAAGGGATCGTCATTCAGAGGGCCCATCTGCGCACCGGCCTTGCAGCGGAACGCGGCGAGCACGAGCAGACGGTCTACTTTAACGAGATCGGCACCGGGCTGAGCCCGTATCCGTTCGTGCTTTCCTATCCGCAAGACGATCACGAGCGCTTCTTGGTCGCGAAGCTTCACGCACTCGGCATCGAGGTCGAGCGCAACGCGAAACTGACCGGCCTTTCGGAAGACGGCGCAAGCATGACCGCGACCGTCGCAGACGGCGACGGGCACGTCGAAACGATTCGCGCGGCCTACGTCTGCGGATGCGACGGTGCCCACAGTGCGGTGCGGCAGCTGCTGGGAGTCGGTTTCTCGGGCGGAACCTACGATCAGATGTTTTTCGTCGCCGACGTCAAGACCGCGGAGAGCATCCAACCGGATCTGTACGGAAACCTCGGCTCGGACGTCTTGGTCCTGATGCTGCCGGTTCGCTCGAGCGGAATGGAGCGACTGATCGGGCTCGTACCGCCGCAGCTCTGCGGCAAGGCCGATCTGAGTTTTGAGGACGTTCGCAGCTATGCCGAGCCGTTACTCGGGGTGACGGTTGCGGAGGTCAACTGGTTCTCGGCCTATCACGTCCACCACCGGGTAGCCGACCGGTTTCGTGCGGGACGAGCGTTCTTACTCGGCGATGCCGGTCACGTCCACAGTCCGGTCGGCGGTCAGGGGATGAACACCGGCATCGGCGATGCGATGAACCTCGGCTGGAAACTCGCGAGCGTCGTGCGCGAGCGCGC
>JBARBD010000181.1:0-11539 GCA_049792675.1 Vulcanimicrobiaceae bacterium
AGCTCGGAGTCCGGAAACTTTTTGCGGCCGAGTGCGTGCATGAAGACCAGGCCGAGGAAGACCATCGCAAGCTTTCGCGAATCGCCGCGCAGCTCGCCGGCTTCGATGCGCCGCTGGAAGAACGCCGCTAAGACCGTCAGGATCGCCAGCTGCGGACGCCAGGCCGTCGCGGCGAAGATGTCGGACTCGTACTCCTGCTCGACCAGCGACCAGCGAATCATATCCTGCAGCGCCTCAAAACGGGCGAACATCACGTGTGCGATCGCGAGGAGATCGTCGGCGACCTCGCCGGTAAGCTGCGAGGCAACGTCGGCCAGTTCGAGATGGCCGCAGAAATGCTGCGCGCAGGCGACGAGCAGTGACTCCTTCGTTCCGAAGTGACGGAAGAGTGTCGCTTCGTTAACGCCGGCCACGTCGGCAATCTCGCGGGTGGTCGCGCCACGCTTTCCTTTGCGTCCGATCACCTCGCGCGTCGCCGTAAGGATCCGCTCGCGCGTCTCTTCCGGTGAAGCCGACCGGCCGACTTCGACCGCTCTGCGCGTTTCGATCATGGCGCGGTGCTCGCGGCCGGATCGACGGCGAGGTTGGTCTGGTAGTCGCCGTACGACGCCTCGGCAACGGCGTGGACGTGCGGAATGTCGATCGTCGCGCGCTGCTGGGCGACCACCGAATAGACGCCCTGCTGGCGGAACTCCTGCGACATCGTGATCTTGCCGCCGCTCGTGTAGTACCATTGCATCTCGTCCAGCGCGTACGTCGAGGGATCGACGTAGGCCAAAACGTGATCGAGGATATCGCTATGAATCTTCTTGGTCAGCCGCAGCACGATCGTCTGTCGTCCGTCGAGCAAGCTGGTTCCGTCAATCGAGATGTTCTCGTCCTTCTCCCACGCGTCCGGATTCCCGATGTCGTCGAAGAGGCGCTGAAAGCCCCGGGCGTAACTCGGGACGCTGTCGAAGACGACGACGTACGTGTCGGGGCGCCGGTAGTACGACGTGCCGTCGAGCTTCGGCGCGAGAAACGGGAAGTTGAGCATCCGGACGTCGACGTGGACGCGTGCGCGGTACGACTCGAGCGAGGGATTGCGCTCGCTCATCCGCTCCAGCACGGTGCGAACGTCGCCCGGCAACTGCTGGGCCCCGTTGGTCGCCGGCGCGGTGCCAAGCGTCGCGAGGAGCAGCGCGGCCGAAGCGAATGAGAAGCCTTTCACGTTATGCGGTCTCCGTCTCGACGACCCGGAAGATCCGGTCGAGGCCGGTCACGGAGAGGGTCCGCAGCACGCTCACGCTGCCGGCCTGCAGCACCAGCTCCCCGCCGGCCGCGCGCGCTTGGCGCAGCAGCCAGATTAGCTCGCGGATTGCCTGGCTCTCCAGCGTCTCGACGCCGTCCAAATTGAGAACGATCTGGCGGGCCCCGCTCTGCAAGGCGGCTTGAAGTGCCCCCTGGAGCGCCGGGAAGGCCTCGGGGCGGTACTCGATGACGACGGGTTCCATACTGGGTCGACGGCCTCACTCGGGCAGACTGTTGCAAGTATGTACTTGCACGCACAGGCTATCATGCCGGTGCTCTGAATGCAAGTGCTTGCACGCAGCTGCCTGCTTCGGCGCTACATCTGCGAGGCGGACTTCTTCTGACGGTGGGACATGGCGCCGCCGGCCGGATGGAAGCCTTGGGCCTTGGCCTGCGCGGGGCATAGATACTTGCCGTGCTTAGTCTTGCCGTACATCGGATCGCCCGGCTCGTGGTAAACCTTCGTGTTGAGGTTGACCCAGACGGCCTGCACGGCGCCGCAGTTCGGAGCCTCGGCGCTCTGCGCCTCACCCATTCCCGTCGCGGCCTCCATCGGGGCGGTCGTCGCCGCCGATTGCGATCCGGCGGTTGCCGATTTGGCGTTGCTCGATTTACTGCCTCCGCAGGCGACGAGTCCGAGCGCGATTGCCAAGAGCGGTATGAGTACGATTGCGCGTCTGCCCATGATGCCTCCGATTTCGTAGCGCGAAGTTACGGTATGACGCGCTTCGCGACCGCCGCTGTCGCCTCCCCGGCGCGTCGCGCGAGCGGCGAGGGCTCGCCCACGTAGACGCGCCTTCCTCCCACGAACGTGGCTTGTACCCACGCGTCCTCGCCGCGATAGACCAGGGCGTTCAACGGCACGCCCCACGGGTCGACTTTCGAAGCATCGAGCACGACGTAGTCGGCAAAGCACCCTGCGACGAGATCGCCGGCGGCGATGCGCAGCGCTCGCGCCCCCTCGCGCGTTCCCATCGCGAAGGCAGCCGGCGCGCCGAGCGCCGCACCGTCGAGTCGCCGGATCTTCTGCAAGAGCGTCGCGGCGCGCATCTCGTCGAACGGCGACGGCTTGACGTCGGCATCGGTTCCAAGCCCGATCGGCACGCCGAGCGCACGCAGCCCGACCACGTCGCAGATCCCGTCGCCAAGGTACTGGTTGGTCATCGGGTTGTGAATGACGCTCGCCCCGCGCGCGGCCAGCAACGCCTTCTCCTCGTCGGTGAGATAGATCGCGTGGATCGCGACCGTGCGCTCGTCGAGCGCGCCAAACCGGTCGAGCAGCGCGATCGGCGTCGCGCCGAAACGCTGCAGCGTCTCCTCGCCCTCGTAAGGCGCTTCCGCAACGTGGACGTGCATGGTGCAGTCGCGTTCGCGCGCGAACTCGGCTGCCGTGCGGATCATTCGCTCCGACGCCGCGTGCAGCGAGTGCGGGGCGACGCAGATATCCACGCCGGGGTTGCTCTCCATGAGCTCGCGCGTTCGCTCCGCCGCGAGCTCGGCCGTCTCCCGAAACTCCGGCGGCGCGTACTCGGCGTCGAGCCACGTGCGCGCCAAGATCAAGCGAATCCCGGTCTGCTGCGCCGCGCGAATCGCGGCCTGGGCGTGCTCGTTCCCCATGCCGTTGAGATAGAAGAACTCGGCGACGCTGGTGATCCCGGCCGCCAGCATCTCCGAGAACGCCGCCGCGAACGTCCAGTAGACGTCGTCGGGCGTCAGTTGCGGCACGACCCGGTAGAGCGCGTCGCGGCGCCATTTCGCAAACGGCCAATCGTCGGCCCATCCGCGCAGCAGGATCTGATACGCATGGCTATGCCCGTTCACGAATCCGGGTACGACGAGTCGATCCGCCGGAAACGAGCGCGCCTCGAGATCGCGCGCTTGGTCGCGTACATCGCGGAAGTCTCCGCTTGTCGCGATCTTACCCTCGCGCACCACAAAGGCAAAGTCGACGCGCAGCTCGCCGGAGACGAGCGCCCGAGCGCATCGCACGAGCTCGCTCGTCACGCCGCGACTCCACCCCTTACGACCGCTGCAGCGAGGTTGCCGCCGAACTGCCAGCCGAACTCGTCGGGCGCCTCGATCTGCAAGGCGACGAAGTCGGCATTGGCACCGGCGCGCAGCACCCCCGCGTCGCGCCGCAGCGAGTGCGCGGCCGCTCGCGTGACGCCATAAAGCGCTTCGGCCGCGGAGAGGCCGAACAGCTTGCGCCCAAAGTACGCGACCGTCTGCAGATTGAAGCACGGCGACGTGCCGGGATTGTAATCGCTGCCGAGCGCGACTTGGGCGCCGGCTTCGAGTAGGGCGCGAACCGGGGCGCGCCGCTCCAAGTCGAGGTAGGCGATCGTCGCCGGACACGCGACGGTAACGATCCCGCGTTCGGCGATCGCGCGCACGTCGCGCTCGGTGATGAAGTTGCAATGATCGACGGCATCGATCTCGAGTTGCGTCGCCATCTCGGCCGCTCCGCCGAAAGCCATCTCGTCGCAATGCAGCCGCAGCCGCATTCCGTGCAGCCGTGCCGCGTCGAGGTACCGGCGCGACTGTTCGGGTGAGAAGAATCCCGGCTCGCAGAACGCGTCGGCGTAGACGGCCCCGTGTGCGGCCGCGGCCGGAACCACCTGATCGATCAAGTAGTCGACGAAGCGCTCTTCGGACATAAACTCCGGCGGGAGCGCGTGCGCTCCGAGAAAGGTTGCGACCAGCCGCGGGATCCCCGCATCGTCGCGGTGCCGCGCGATGATATCGAGCAACGCGGCTTCGCCGGGCTTGTGCAGCGCGTACCCGGTCTTGGTTTCGAGCGTCGTCGTCCCATGTGCGAGTATCGTCTGCAATCGCGGCCGGATCGTCCGCTCGTAGAAGGTCGCCGGATCGAGCAACGCTTCGCGCGTGCGCTCGACCGTATAGAGCATGCCCAGCGGCGCTTTCTCGCCGCGCAGGCGAGCAGCGAAATCGGGCTCGCGGTCACCGGCGAAGAGCGGATGGGCGTGCGCGTCGACCAAGCCGGGAACGATCACGCACTCGCGCAAGTCGAGCTCACGCGCGCCGCCGGCGCCCTTGCTGCTCCGAACCGCCCGGCTCAGGACCTCCCGCTCCGGGCCGATCGCGACAATCGTTTCACCTTCGACGACCAGCGCCGCATCGTCAATGCGGCCGAGCGTCGCAAAGTCGATGCCGTGCTGCCCGGCGTCGGTCTCACAGGTGACGATCGTCTTCGCGCGGACGATCAGAGACGCCAATCGATACCCTTGGCGTCGGCCGTTTCGATCGCGAGATCGTAACCGGCGTCGGCGTGACGGACGACGCCCATGCCGGGGTCGGTCGTCAGCACGCAGCGCAGGCGCTCTTGCGCTTCGTCGCTACCATCGGCAACGACGACCATCCCGGCGTGGAGACTATAGCCGATGCCGACGCCGCCGCCGTGATGGAAGCTGACCCAGTGGGCGCCGGCCGCGGTGTTGAGCAACGCGTTGAGGATCGGCCAGTCGGCTATTGCGTCGCTCCCGTCTTTCATCGCCTCGGTCTCGCGGTACGGCGATGCGACGCTCCCGGTATCGAGATGGTCGCGGCCTATGACGATCGGCGCCTTCAACTCGCCGTCGCGCACGAGCGCGTTGAGCGCCAAGCCGGCCGTGGCGCGGTCGCCGTAACCGAGCCAGCAGATGCGCGCCGGCAGTCCCTGGAACGAGACGCGCTCGCGCGCCAAGCGGAGCCAGCGCGCGAGCGAAGCATCCGCTGGGAAAAGCTCGAGCAGCTCGGCATCGCAGCGCTCGATATCGGCCGGATCGCCCGAGAGCGCGACGAAGCGGAAGGGGCCGGAGCCGCGACAGAAGAGCGGGCGGATAAAGGCCGGCACGAAGCCCGGAAAGGCGAAGGCCCGCGCAAATCCCGCGCGCTCCGCCTGCGCTCGAATATTGTTTCCGTAATCGAAGACGACCGCGCCGGCATCGAGATAGCGCACCATCGCCTGGACGTGGGCGCCGCAGCTCTCGAGCGCGCGACGTTCGTACTCTTGCGGATCGCGCTTGCGCAGCTCGTCGGCTTCCTGCAGCGAGACGCCGGCCGGCACGTAGCCGCCCAGGAGATCGTGCGCCGACGTTTGATCGGTCACCACGTCCGGGCGGAAGCCGAGATCGTAGAGCTCCGGGAACTCGATCGCCGCATTCCCCTCATACCCGACCGAGAGCGCCTCTCCGGCACGCTTCGCGCGCTCGGCCTCGCGCAAGGCGGCCTCACGCGACTCGACGACCAGATCTAGGTAGCGCAGGTCGCGGCGGCGATCCAAGCGCGCGCGGTCGACGTCGACGATGACGCAAACGCCGCCGTTCATCGCGATCGCGAGCGGCTGAGCGCCTCCCATGCCGCCGACGCCCGCCGTCAACGTGATCCGCCCCGCGAGCGATCCGCCGAAGTGCTGGCGAGCAAGCTCCGCGAACGTCTCGTAGGTACCCTGCACGATGCCTTGGGTCCCAATGTAGATCCACGAACCGGCCGTCATCTGGCCGTACATCGTCAGTCCGCGCTCCTCCAGCTCTCGGAAGTTGCTCCAGTCGGCCCACTTCGGAACGAGGTTCGCGTTGGCGATCAAGACTCGCGGCGCGCGGGCGTGCGTCCTCCAGACCGCAACCGGCTTGCCACTCTGCACGACCAGCGTCTCGTCGCTCTTCAACCGGCGCAGCGTGCGCACGATCGCGTCGAAGGCCTCCCACGATCGCGCCGCCCGGCCGTTACCGCCGTAGACGACGAGGTGGTCGGGGCGCTCGGCGACGTCGGGATCGAGGTTGTTCATCAACATGCGCAGCGCGGCTTCCTGCGGCCAGCCGAGACACGACATCTCCGAACCGCGCGGCGCTCGCACCGTGTGACTTCCGGCGAGTGCGTTCATGTTGCAGAGAATTCTTTGGGTTCCCGACAAGACCTACCGAAAGGCCGATTCGAGTCTTAAGCGAATGACGGGTGAGCATGCGGAACTCCGTCATGCGCTCTCTTTCCTTACCATCATTCATCGCCGGCTCGACGCTTAGCGCGCTCCTTGCCCTGAGCGCAAGCGCCGGTCTCGCGGGCACGACCGGCTCGATCAGCGGCGTCGCCGCGGGCGCAAACGGCACGCCGATCGCCGGCGTGGCCGTCGTCGCGGTAAGTCCTTCCCAGACCCTGACCGTGACGACCGACGCAGCCGGCCGTTTTACGCTGCTCTCGCTCGCTCCCGATACCTACACGATCACCGCGACCAAGAGCGGCTACGAAACGACATCGCTCACCGGCATTTCGGTCTTCGCCGATCAGCTGCAGACCATACGCATCGTCCTCCAACCCTCGCTGCGTACGATCGCGCGCGTGACCGCGCGTTCGTCGATGGACCTCGTCAAATCGGGGACGACGACCGACGTTTATTCGGTGAACTCGGCGGTTACGCAGGCGGCAGCCGGTATGGGCGGGGGTGGAAACCTGAACAACGCCTACTCGGCTATCTCGGCCGTCCCGGGCACGTTCGTGCCGCCCAACCAGCAAGGCTGGAACCAAACCGTCTACATTCGCGGCGGCGACTACGACCAGATCGGGTACGAGTTCGACGGCGTTCCAGTCAATCGCTCGTTCGACAACTATCCGGGCGGAACGGCCGGAACCCTCGGACAGCAAGAGCTGCAGGTTTACACCGGCGGCGGAACCGCGGGAGAGAGCGCGAGCGGTCTCGCCGGCTTCATCAACCAAGTCATCAAGACCGGCACGTTTCCCGGCTACGCCGACGCCAGCGGCGGCATCGGCACCCCAACCTTCTATCACAACCTGCAAGTCGAAGCCGGCGGCGCCACACCCGACCGGCTCTTCTCCTACTACGTCGGCGTCGGCGGCTACAACCAAGACTACCGCTATCTCGACCAGTTCAACGGCTCGAATCTCGGCGACGTGTGGGGCTATCCGGCCATCGCCTTCAACACGGCAAACCTTTACTTTGCCGGCGTCTATCCGACGTGCGGCTTCAATCCGCCGAGCGGTCAAGGCTATTTCGACGGACCCAACCCGTCGCCGATCTGGAATCCGTTCTCGCTCAATCCCGGGCAGCGCGGCTATCTGCCGCTGCCGACGAACACGCTGAACCGGCACGATATCGGCAACGATCCGGGCTGTTACGAGACGATCACTCCGGCCTACTCGGCCTACGGTGTCTCCAACGTCGCCGACCGCGAGAGCGTCGTCAACCTCCACATCGGCATCCCGCACAAACGCGACGGCGGGCGCGACGATATCCAGCTGCTCTTCAACGTCACCGCGATGCAGACCCAGTTCTACAGCTCGCAGAACGATCTCGGCCCCAACGTCATCACGCAGTTGAGCCAGCTCTTCTTCGGCCCGAAGTATGCGGTCCCCGAAGTCTGGCCCGATTTCGTTACGTGGCCGAGCGGCACGCATTTCGGGCAGAGCCCGAGCGGCGTCTCGCCGGTTCCCTACTTCGCCCCGAGCTCGCCGGGCGGCCGCTGCGCGAACGTCAACCCGTATAACTTTGCGCAGCCCGCGGTCGCCGGTCAGTGCGCGGCCGGCACGTTCTCGGCCGTGCCGCCGAACAACCGCGACTCGTTCTGGAACAACGCGTCGATCGCGAAGGTGCAGTACCAGCACAACTTCGGATCGACCGCGTACCTTCGGGTCTACGGGTATTCGTTCTACTCCGATTGGCTGCAAGCGAGCGCCCTCAGCTACGGAACCCCCTTCTACGGATTCGGCGCGCTCAGCTACGACTACGAGCTCGAATCGCATACGCGCGGTTTGGCCGCCAGCTTCGCCGACCAGTTGAGCTCGAAGCACCTGCTCACGTTCGACGCCAACTACACGACCGCGTCGACGAACCGTTATAACAACACCAACTTCAACAACTTCGTCGATACGAACGCGACGAATCTGACCAACGGCAAGCAGTGCTTCGCGTGGGAGAGCGGTAACGTCGGCGGCGTGCACTATCAGCAAGGGCAGCCGGCGCCCTGCAACAGCAACCTCACGAGCGGGTCGTTCGTCAACCCGGAGCCGGGCCCGACCGTGCCCGGCGCGAACTGGCAGATCACCTACACCGGCAACTCGGGCTTCGTCAACAACGTCGTGCCGAACTTCACCTCGTTCGCGCTGCAAGACCTCTGGAATCCTAACGACAGACTGAACATCAATCTCGGCCTGCGCAGCGAGATCTACGAGTACAACCTGGCGAACACGAACACCAACGGTCAGAACTTCTGGTTTCTAGCCGGCCAGCGCGAGTTCTGCTACAACCCGCAAACGCTCGCGCCGTACTTCATTCCCACGCCGCCGGCGAGCGGCCGGCCGCCGATACCGTTCATCGGATTCAACTGCCCGGTCGACAACTCGATTCCGGCCCACCCGGTCCAAACCGTCCACCCCGACGGTCAGAACGGCCACCTGCTGCTCAGCAATAACTACAGCCCCTCGCTCACCGATTACGCCTTCACCCCGAGCGTCGGCATGACGTACACGATGAACCCCGATACGGTGCTGCGTCTTTCGGCCGGCCGCTACGCCCAAGAGCCGCAGACCTATCAGGTACAGTACAACGCCAAAGACAACAATCTGGCCTACGACCTTTTCCAAGCGTTCTGGCAGTACGGCTATACGACGCCCAAACACAATCCGCTGGTGCAGTACTCCGACAACTTCGATGCCTCGTACGAACGGCGCTTCAAGGGCACCGACATGTCGATCAAGGTCACGCCCTACTACCGCTACGCCACGAATCAGGTCTATAGCATCGGGCTACCCTTCGGGCTGGCCGGCGGACTCAACTCGGGCGTCGAGCGCGTGGACGGCTTCGAGACCGAGTTCACGAAGGGCGACTTCAGCAAAAACGGCTTGTCGTTCCTGATCTCCTATACCTATACCAACGCGGCCGAGCGGTGGGCGAACTTTCCCGGCACGTCGCTCAATCCAATCGATCCGTACAACCAGAGCATCGCGAACTTCAACGGCCTCACCAGGGCCGGCGGCGGCGTGCGATGCTACGAGAACAACGGCAAGAACGTCTTCCCCGATCCCAAGTGCGTTCAGCTCAGGCCGGGGTACAATCCGCCGATTTCGAATCCGTACTACTCCATGTCGCCGCAACCGCTGCTCGACCGCAACGGCTGGTATCCGGTCGGCCTCGATTTCCCCTATCTCTCGCCCAGCGTCTTGAGCGCGATCGTAAACTACCGGCACAACAAGTTCGCGATCACGCCCGCGCTGACGTTCAACCAAGGTTCGCCCTACGGAAATCCCGCCGACACGCTCGGCATCGACCCCCGCACGTGTACGAGCAACTCGGCCGGCTTGGTCAACTCGCCGATCCACGTCAAGAATCCGTTGAAGGCCGATTACACGACGTGCGGCTTATCGGCGGCGCAGAGCGGCGTCGCCTCGGGCGAATTCTTCATTCCAAACCCGCAGACCGGCGTCTTCGACAGTTTCGGCTCGTTCCATCAACCGAACCAGCTCAATCTGAGCGTACAGCTGGCCTACCAAATCAGCCCGCGCGTGAAGGCGACCTTTCTGGCGGCCAACCTCGTCAACGCCTGCTTTGGGGGATCCTCGGAACCGTGGACCAAGCAGTTCCCGCCCAACAGCTATACGTGCGGATATGTCGACAACTTCTACTACGTTTCGAACTTCTACAACGGCGTCTCGCCGAACGACCGGGGCGCCAACGGCGTCCCGCTCAATCCGGCCTTCGCCCAATCGTACACCCCGGGCTACGCCGATACGAACGCGTTCGTCCTGCCGAATCCGTTCAACGCCTATCTGCTCTTCAACGTCACCTTGTGAGCTGACGGCCGATCGCCGATTCCGCGGCGCGCACGAAACGATGCGAGCCGATCAGCTCGCGGGCCGCCGCGATGTCCGGCGCTGGAACGCGGTCGTGCGTCCACGGCGCGATGGCCTCGCGCGCAACGTCGTGGGCGGCCTGGGTGCCGCGGCCGGAGCGTAACGGGCGCCGCAAGTCGGTCGCGACCAGCGCTCCGAGAAGCTCGCAGGCGAGCGCGCCCTCGACGTTATCGAGCACGCGCACGAGATTGTTGGCGGAAGTCATGCCCATGCTGACGTGGTCTTCTTGCCCGGCCGACGTCGGAATCGAATCGACGCTCGAAGGCCAGGCGAGTCCTTTGTTGTCGTTGACCAGCGCCGCCGCGGTGTACTGCACGATCATCAAGCCCGACTCCAAGCCGCGGCGGCGGGTCAGAAAGAGCGGCAGCCCGCGATCTTCGGCGTTGAGCAGCAGGTAGAGGCGGCGCTCCGCGATCGAGGCGAGCTCCGCGACCGCTATCTTCAGGAAGTCGAGCGCGAGCGCGATCGGCTCGCCGTGGAAGTTCCCGCCCGAGAGAAAGACGCCGTCTTCGGGGAAGACCAGGGGATTGTCGGTGACCGAGTTCGCTTCGATCTCGGTGACGCGGCGCACGTGGGCGTTGGAGTCGCGAACCGCGCCGTGCACGACCGGGATGCAGCGGAACGAGTAGGGATCTTGGACGCGGCCGCACTCGGCATGCGATTGCACGATCTCCGAGCCGGCGAGCAGGAGGCGCAGGTTCGCCGCGACGCGTTCCTGGCCGGGATGCGGACGCAGATCGTTGAGACGGCGATCGAAGACGCGCTCGGTGGCGAGGTAGGCCTCGAGCGACATCGCGCCGATCACGTCGGCGGCGGCGGCAAGGCGCTCCGCACGCAAGACGCCGAGCGCCGCCGTCGCGGTCATCACCTGCGTGCCGTTGATCAGCGCCAGCCCTTCTTTGGCGCCCAGCTCGATCGGTCGCAACCCGGCACGCTCGAGCGCGACGGCGCTCGGAAGCCGCTCGCCGCGATAGAAGGCCTCGCCCTCGCCGATCAACGTCAGGCTCATGTGCGCAAGCGGCGCAAGATCGCCGCTTGCGCCGACCGATCCTTGGCACGGCACGACCGGCGTCACGCCCCGGTCGAGCATCGCGACGATCAAATCGAGCGTCTCCGGCTTTATGCCGGAGTGACCGGCGGAGAGCGAGTTGGCGCGAAGCACGCCGGCGGCCCGCACCAGCCGCGCGTCGAGCGGCTCACCGGTTCCGGCCGCGTGGCTGCGCACGAGGTTGAGTTGGAGCTGCGCGGCGTCTTTTGGGTCGACCGGAACGTTGGCGAATCGCCCGAAGCCGGTCGTTACCCCGTAGATCGCTTCGCCGCCGGCAAACTGCCGATCGACGAACTCGCGCGCGCGGACGACGCGCTCGCGGGCCGCCGGCGCAACCCGCAC
>JBARBD010000182.1:0-1965 GCA_049792675.1 Vulcanimicrobiaceae bacterium
CGCCGGGCTTCATGAAGGGATGGTCCACCGACGAGACGGCGCCCATCAGATCGCCAAGCATCTCCGCGAGCGCGTCGGCGTACGGGCGTGCGCGCTTTCGCGCCGCTTCGGCGCGGCGAATCTTCGCCGCGGCGACTTGCTTCATCGCCTTGGTAATCTGCTGGGTGTTTCGCAGCGACCGGATCCGGTCGCGTAGATCTCGAACCGACGGCATTAGAAGCTCTGGTTGAACTCGGTGAGCGCCGCGTCGAGCTGACGCTTCGTCTCGTCCGAAAGCTGACTGCTCTCGGCGATCGCCTTGGGAATCTCGGGATGCTTGGCGTGCAAAAAGTCGATCAGCCCGTTCGCCCAGCTCTGCAGACGCGCGGTCGGCACGTCGTTGACGAAGCCGTTGGTCGCCGCGTAAATAATCGCGACCTGATCCTCCATCGACTGCGGCTGATACTGCGGCTGCTTGAGTAGCTCGGTCAGCTTCTCGCCGCGCATGAGCTGGTTCTGCGTCGCCTTGTCGAGGTCGCTCGAGAGTTTCGCGAACGCGGCGAGGTCGCGGTACTGGGCGAGTTCGAGCTTCAGCTGGCCCGCGACCGACTTCATCGCCTTGGTCTGTGCGGCGCCGCCCACGCGCGAGACCGATAGCCCGATGTCGACGGCCGGCCGAATCCCTTGGAAGAAAAGTTGCGGCGTCAAATAGATTTGACCGTCGGTGATCGATATGACGTTGGTCGGGATGTACGCCGAGAAGTCGCCCGCCTGCGTCTCGATGACCGGGAGCGCGGTCAGCGAACCGCCGCCCATATCGTCGGAGAGTTTTGCCGAGCGCTCGAGCAGACGCGAGTGTAGATAGAAGACGTCGCCGGGATAGGCTTCGCGCCCCGGCGGACGCCGCAGCAGGAGCGACATCTCGCGATACGACTGCGCGTGTTTGGTGAGATCGTCGTAGATGATCAGCACGTCTTTGCCGGAGTACATCAGCTCTTCGGCCATCGCGCAGCCGGCGAACGGAGCCATCCAGCGAAGGGCGGCCGCCTCGGAAGGGCTGACCGCGACGATCGTCGTGTAGGCCATCGCGCCTTTCTGTTCGAGGATCTGCGCCAACGCCGCGACGGTCGAGTTCTTTTGGCCGATCGCGACGTAGATGCAGTAGACGCCGCGGCCCTTCTGATTGATGATCGTGTCGATCGCGATGGCCGTCTTTCCGGTCGAGCGGTCGCCGATGATCAGCTCGCGCTGTCCCTTCCCGATTGGGATCAGCGCGTCTATCGTGCGAATGCCGGTCTGCAGCGGCTGCTTGACGGGCTGGCGCTGCACAACGCTCGGCGCGATGTTCTCGATCGTGCGATAGCGCGACGTCTCGATCTCGCCTTTGCCGTCGATCGCTTGACCGAGCGGGTTGACGACGCGTCCGAGGAGCGCGTCGCCGACGGGGACGGAGGCGATCCGCCCGGTGCGCCGCACGCTGTCGCCCTCTTTGATCTCGACGTCGGGCCCCATGATGACGACGCCGACGTTGTCCTCCTCGAGGTTGAGCGCGACGCCTTGCAGACCGTTGGCGAATTCCACGAGCTCCGACGAGCGAACGCCTCGTAAACCGTAGACGCGCGCCAGGTTCGCGCCGACCGAGATAACCGTTCCGACCTCGTCTTCCTGGATCTCGGTCTTGAACTGCTCGATCTGCTGTTTGAGTATACCGGAGATTTCGTCAGCGTTTATCATTGGTTCGCCTTCTGTCAGTTCGTAGCAAAGAGGTCTCTAGCGAGCGCGTCGAGGCGGCCCGAGATCGTGTCGTCGATGCGGCGATCGCCCATCATGACGCGCACGCCGCCGATCAACGATGGATCCACGCGCTCGGCGACGCTAAACTTCTTGTGGTAGATGCGTTCGAGCCGCTCGACCAGGCCCCGCAGCTCGTCGCGGTCGAGCGGCCGCGCCGACGTGACGGAGAGCGCCTCGATGCCCTGGGCCGCG
>JBARBD010000183.1:0-8972 GCA_049792675.1 Vulcanimicrobiaceae bacterium
CGCCGCAACCGCGGCGCTCGAACTCTTGGAAGACGAGGGCGGGCTGGACGCGATCGTCGTGCCGGTCGGCGGCGGCGGATTGCTCGCGGGCAGCGCGATCGCCGCGCATGGAATGGATCCGCACATCGCGATCTACGGCGTCGAACCGGAGACGGGGGACGATTTCGCCCAATCGCTCGCGCGCGGAGCGCGCCTCACGATCGCGGTGCCGGCGACGATCGCCGACGGGCTGCAGACGACGGCGCCGGGCGAGGTCACCTTTCCGATCGCGCGCGAGCACGTGCGCGCGATCGCGACCGTCAGCGACGCGCAGTTGCGCGACGCCATGCGCTTCGCATTCGAACGTCTGAAGCTGGTGATCGAGCCGAGCGGTGCAGCCGCGCTCGCCGCGCTGCTGCACCATCGCATTCCCGAGCTCGAGGGCAAGCGCGTCGGCGTGATCGTGACCGGAGGGAACATCGATCCGGCCCGCTATGCCGACCTAATCACCGCGCCCTAGCGCGGCTGCGCTACATGGAGCTTGGGAAGAGCTGCCCGCAGGCCACATACTTGTCGAGCTGGGCGGCGCTGAGGTGCACGTTGATCGAAAATGGCTGAGATTGTGAGGTCAACGAAGCGACCGTCACGCCTTTGACCAGGGTGGTCGAACTCCCGCCGACGACGTTGGTCAGCGGGTATGCGACGCCGCCGAGGTCGCTGCAGACGCCGTTGTGAATGTGTGCGGGCTGCGCGGTTGCGGGCGCGCCCTTGAGCGCGATGACGACGTTCACGTCGGGCCCGACTTGCGTGAGCGTTGCGGTGCCGCTCTCACCCGAACCGTTCTGTTCCATCAGGTTGACGGTTGCCGAGTCCGCGGCGAAGGCCGGCGCGAGTTGAGCCGATGCGATAGCGAAAAATGCGAATGAAGCGAGCAGCGCTCGAGCGTTTTTCATAGGAGACTCCTTTCGAGTAAGCTCCTTTTTAGCTGGAGCCCTTACCAGCCTGCACTGCAGCGAAACGGCTCTCGAGGGTCTTCACCGCGTCGAGCGCTTGCTGCGTTGGCGCTGCGTCGGCACCATCGATCGTGTCGAGCAAGAACGCGGCGCTGAGGTTGAGTTCCTCGTAGGCGTCGGCCGCGCTCGCATGGCCGGCGGCTTTCGCTAGGGCCGCTGCGGAAAACGTGCGATCGAGAACCGTTTCGAGCCGGTGCGCGAGCTGGTACTGCTCCTCCAGGGCTTGCGCTGAGATCGTCACGCGCGGATCCATGACGACCGCGAGCGGCCGTTCCAACGTTTGGCCGTCGACGTCGAGACGCACCGTGTAGCGGCCGGGCACGACGAGCGCGCCTTCGGGTATGCGCGGCGTTTCGTCGGGAACCGCGGAGATCGGAAGATCTTGCTCGAGCGTACGCGGCGGCGGTTCGCGTAGATCCCAGACGAAACGATGCATCCCCTCGCCGGTCGCGGGCCTACTGAATGCGCGCTCCCAATAGGTTGGTTTGTCCAGGTTCGGAAGCGGGGCCGGCGCCCGATCGTCGCTGGAGAAGCGCCGCACGAGGCTGCCGCCGGCGTCGAGGATCGAGATCTCGACGCGGCGCGCCGGCCCGGCCAGCGCGTAGTCGACGATCGCGCCGTCGGGCGGATTTTCGCCGGTCGGCTCCTCGGGCGGCAGCGGCGTATCGGTGTTGGTGCTGCGCCGCACGCGGTAGGCCGTCGCGGGCGTAAAGAGATGGAGCCCGGCGGCTCCGGCCGCGAGCTCGCGCAGCGGTTCGACGTCGTCGAGAATCCAGAAGCCGCGGCCGTGCGTCGCGACGATCAGATCGCTGCCGTGCACGATGACGTCGCGGACCGACGTATGCGGCAGCGAAAGCTGCAGCGATTGCCAACTGCTTCCCGCGTCGAACGAGACGTAGACGCCGTTTTCGGTTGCAGCGTAGAGCAGGCGCGGCTCGACCGGATCTTGCCGCACCGCATTGACCGGCTGATTCGGTAAGCCGGTCGTCGCGAGCTGCCAGTGCCGGCCGCCGTCGCGCGTGACGTAGACGTACGGTTTGAGATCGTTCAGCCGGAAGCGGTTCACGGCGACGAACGCGCTTTGCTCGTCGAACGGCGAGGCATCGATCTGCGCGACCTTGCTCCACGGCGTGAGCTCGGGCGGCGTGACGTTCGTCCAGTGTGCCCCGCCATCGCGCGTGATCCAGATCAAGCCGTCGTCGGTACCCGCCCAGATCGTCCCCTGGCGGACCCGCGAGGGCGCGATTGCGTAGACGACGCCGCGGTGCGAGCCCTGCGCCGGATCGTCGCCCTCGAAGGCTTCGATGACGGGCGGCACGCCGGGATGCGCTCGCGTCAGATCCGGGCTGATCGCGCGCCAACTATGGCCGCCGTCCTCGGTCGCGAAGATGACGTTAGCGCCGAAGTAGAGACGGTGCTTGTCGAAGGGATCGAAGGCGAGCGGTTCGGTTCGAACGACGCGGAACTGCTTCGACGGCAGCGCGATCGGCGAGACTTCTTGCGCTTGTCCGGTGCGCTCGTCGTACTTCTCGACCTTTCCGCCGTAGAAGACGCCTGGGCGGAGCGGATCCGGGACGACGTAGCCGTACTCTTGCGCGCCGGCCGGATGCCAGTCGCGTTGGGTCGTCTCGCCCCAGGCACCGCGGCTGATCACGCAGGCCGAGCCGCTCTCCTGCTGCCCGCCGCAGACCCAGTACGGAAAACGGTTGTCGGCGTTGACGTGGTACATCTGCGCCGTCGGCTGGTTGTACCACGAGCTCCACGTCTTGCCGCCGTCGACCGAGATGGTTGCGCCTTGATCGCTTGCGAGCGCGACGATCCGCGGATCGTTCGGATTGATCCAGACGGTGTGGTAATCGTCGCCGCCGGGGGCGCCTTTGATCGGAATCAGGGTCTTCCCGCCGTCGGTCGAGCGATAAGTCGACGTGTTCGTTAGGTAAACGGTCAGCGGGTCGCGCGGATCGACCGCCAGCGAGATGAGATCGTCGCCGCGTTGCGCGATCTCGGGGGCGTCGTTGACCTTGGCGAAGTGCGCGCCGGCGTCGTTGCTGCGATAGAGCGCCCCGGCGTCTTCACCCTTCGCCTCGGCGTCGGCGTAGGCGTAGACGACTCGCGAGTCGCTCGGTGCGACCGCGATTTCGGCGCGCCCGATCCGGGCGGGCAAGCCGTCGGCGAGCTTCGACCAGGTCGTGCCGCCGTCGCTCGACTTGAAGATGCCGCTCCCCGCCATCTCAAAGGATGCGCCGATCTCCCATGGCGCCTGCCTCGCCGCCCAGATCGTCGCGTAGACGGTCTTGGGATCGCGCGGATCGATGACGACGTCGAACGCCCCGGCGTTCTCGTTCTGGTAGAGTACGCGTTGGAAGCTCGCGCCGCCGTCGACCGATCGGTAAACCCCGCGCTCCTCGTTTGGGCCGTACGGATGGCCGAGCACCGCAACGAAGAGCCGCTGCGCGTCGGTCGGATCGACGGCGATCGAGGCGATCTGCTCTCCGTCGCGCAATCCGAGATGCGTCCAGGTTGCGCCGCCATCGACCGATTTGTAGATGCCGTCGCCGATCGCGAGGTCGGGGCGCTGCAGCCCCTCGCCGCTCCCGGCGTAGACGATCTGCGGATTGCTCGGCGCGACTGCGAGCGCGCCGATCGAGCCGGTCGGTTCGCCGTCGAAAACCGGCCGCCAGGTGCGCCCGGCATCCTCGGTCTTCCAGATACCGCCGTTGACCGCGGCGATGTAGAAGACGTTGGGCTGATTTGCGATGCCGTCGATCGCGACGGTGCGTCCGCCGCGCATCGGCCCGACGAAGCGCCAGTGCATCGCTTGATAGAGCGACGGGGCGACCGCGAGCAGCAGGGTCGCAACGAGCGCGTGCACGCTAATCAGAGGCGTCGGCCGTTGTGCTTACGGCGCCGCTTCGGCTGGAAGGCCGGACCGATCTTCCAGCTCGTCTTACGCGGAAGCGAAGCGTCGACGTCGTCGCAGCCGATCGGCGTGAACTCGCGGCAATCGTGCGGTCGTCCCTCGTAGATTCCGCAGTAGTACCGGCCGCTGCGCGAACCCATCAGGAAGACGCACTGGTCGGCGATGTCGTCGCCGATCTTGCGCAGCCAGCCGACGTGATAGCCGTCGGCCGACGGCCGCTCGACGACGTACTGTCGCATCACATCGGCGTAGCTCATCCCCAGGTGATCGGCGATGCGTTGCACGTCGGCCTTGCTGACAAACGGCTCGTAGCCGCTGCAGCACTCCGCGCAACCCGGCGGGCACGCAACGTTCTCGGGCATCTCCTTGAGGAGCTTGCGCGCGAGATCGATGACGTGGCCGAGCGCCTTCACGAAGACCGGGTCGTCGTTGTACTTATAGACCCATTCGCGGTGGGTGACCTCATTGGTGTTGTAATAGCGCGTCGTTTTCTCGTCGAACTCGATCGTGATGTGCTCTTCGTCGATCTCGATCTTGTTGATGTGCTCGAGCGGGCGAGCGTCGAGCATTTCGGGGTGGGTCGGCTGCGCGGTGCGCCGCGAGTAGTTTCGTAGGTTGGTAAGGTCGATCGTCTCCATAACGGCTCTTCGATTCCCGCGCCTTGCGGGTGCGGCCTTCGCCGAGAGCAAAGATACGGACCATGCGTACGGCTATCGGCGTGGACCTCGGCGGTTCTCACGTGACCGCGGCGGTCGTTACGGAGGACGGCTCGATCCACGCGCAACATGAGGAGGACCTCGCCGACCTGCAGTTCGACTCGGTGATCGCTGCGCTCGACGCCATGATCGGCGCCGCGCTCAAAGATGCCGGCAGTGCCAGCGCGATCGGGATCGGCTCGCCGGGCAACATCGACGCCAGCACCGGCGCGGTGCTCTACAGCCCGAACTTCGGCTGGGAGAACGCGCCGCTCGGCGAGTCGCTGCGCAAGCGCTTCGCGATGCCGGTCTTCGTCGCCAACGACGCGCGCTGCGCGACGCTTGGCGAGTATACCTTCGGGACCGGCCGGCAGACCAAAGACTTCGTCCTCTTGACGCTGGGAACGGGAATCGGCGGCGGCATCGTCGCGCGCGGCGAGTTGCTGCTCGGCAACCGCTGGGGCGCGGGGGAGATCGGTCACCACCAGATCCGCCCGTACGGCGGCTTCGTCTGCGGCTGCGGGAAGATCGGCTGCTTCGAGGCCCAGGCGTCCGGAACGGGGCTAATCCGGCACGCTTTTGCCATGGCACCCTCGTTTCCACGCAGCACCCTGCTCGACGTCGGCCGCGAGAAGCTCAGCTCGAAGAAAATTCGCAAGGCCGCTGAAGCCGGCGACGGCCATGCGGTCGCAGCCTGGAAGAACTTCATCGACGATCTCGCGATCGGGCTCGCAAACGTCATCGCGTTCGTCAATCCGCAGACGATCGCGCTGGGCGGCGGCGTCTCGTCGGCCGGCGACTTCATCCTCGATGCGGTGCGCCCGAAGGTCGACGATCTAACGACGATGGTGCCGAAGGGCACGACGAATATCGTCGTCGCCTCGCTTGGTAACGATGCCGGCCAGGTCGGCGCCGCGACGATGGCGCTGCGCGGCGGCTTGACGACCGGAGCCCTCGTTGCGGTTTAAGCTCGCGCTCCTTGCGGCCGTCTTGGTGCTTGCCGCCGCGCCGCTGCGGTCGCCGGGCAGCGACCCCATTCACAAGATCCAGCACGTCGTCATCATCATGCAAGAGAATCGCTCGTTCGATTCTTACTTCGGCACCTTTCCCGGAGCGAACGGCATTCCAATGCGCGACGGCGTGCCGACGGTCTGCATTCCGGATCCGAGCGGCGGCGCGTGCGTTCGGCCGTTCCACGACTCCGACGACGCCAATCGCGGCGGCCCGCACAACGTCAGGGCGGCGATCGAAGACGTCGACGGCGGCAAGATGGACGGCTTCGTCGAGGCTGCTAAGCGGGCGCGCAAGCTCTGCCGCGACCCCGACGCTCCCAACTGCGAAGGCACGACCGGCGTGCTGGGCTATCACGACGAGCGCGAGCTCGCGAACTACTGGCGCTACGCGCGCGAGTACGTGCTCCAAGACCGGCTCTTCCAGCCCAACGCCTCCTGGAGTCTGCCGCAGCACCTCTTCATGGTCTCCGGCTGGTCGGCGTGGTGCTCGAAGATCGGCGATCCGATGAGCTGCGTCAACGAGCTGCAGTCGCCCGATTACCCAAACGACTTCGATGCGCGTAACAAGCGCGCACACTTGCCCGGCCGCCCCGACTACGCGTGGACCGATTTGACCTATCTGCTCCACGCTCGCCACGTCAGCTGGGCATACTACGTGATGGCCGGCACCGAGCCGGATTGCGCCAACGACGCGGAATCCTGCGCGGCGGTTCCGCAGAAAGCTAAAACCCCCGGCATCTGGAACGTGCTGCCCGCGTTCGATACGGTCAAGCGCGACGGCGAGCTCGCAAACGTGCAAGACCTGCGCAACTTCTACAAAGCCGCCGCCGCCGGCACGCTGCCCGACGTCGTATGGATCGCGCCTGCGTCGCCGTACAGCGAACATCCGCCGGCGTTGGTGAGCCGCGGCCAAGCCTACGTCACCGGTTTGATCAACGCGATCATGCGCAGCCCCGATTGGAACAGCACCGCGATCTTTGTAAGCTGGGACGATTGGGGCGGCTTCTACGATCACGTCGTGCCGCCGCGCGTCGACCAGAACGGCTACGGAATTCGCGTTCCGGGGATCGTGATCAGTCCGTACGCGCGTCACGGTTTCATCGATCACCAGACGCTCAGCCACGACGCCTATCTCAAGTTCATCGAGGACGACTTCCTAGACGGGCAGCGGATCGATCCGAAGACGAACGGTCGTCCTGACCGGCGTCCGACCGTTCGCGAGAACGTGCCGATCCTCGGCGATCTGCGTGCCGATTTCGATTTCAGCCAGACGCCTCGAAAGCCGGAGATCCTACCGGGCGGTATCGTCTGGGACGGCGTCGCCGCGCAGTAAGCGCGAGCCGGCTAGACCGCGGCGGCGGTCTGCAGCACTCTCGCGGGCGAATCCTCCGCGGCGGGAATCGTGCCCGTCTCGGCAATCTGCGCGATCAGCGCCGCGATCCGCCGCGAGCTATTCCGCGGCGCGACGATCTCCTGATTGTGACGAATCGCCGCTAAACGCTCGGGTGCCGCGATGAGCGAGCGCACCGCCGAGACGACGCCGGAGGCGCTATGAATGGCGATCGCGCCCAGGCCGTTGTCGCGCACGAAGTTGACGTTACCGCGCTCTTGTCCCGGTAC
The DNA here is from genome assembly GCA_049792675.1 of Vulcanimicrobiaceae bacterium. GTDB lineage: Bacteria > Vulcanimicrobiota > Vulcanimicrobiia > Vulcanimicrobiales > Vulcanimicrobiaceae > Cybelea. Next base: position 7,241 of record JBARBD010000183.1, read on the forward strand.
GTAGTCGTAGACGACGATGGGAAGCTGCGCAGCGTTCGCTTCGGCGAGCGTTCCGGGCCCGGCTTTGGTTACCAGCAGGTCGACGGCACGGAAATATTCGGGGATCTTATCGGTGAAGCCGAGCACGTGCATCGGCGTCGGAAGGGAGACCGAGAGCTCGTGCAGCTTCTGCTCGAGGTGCTCGTTGCGGCCGCAGACGACGACCAGCTCGATCGGAAGCTTTGCGCGCGCGAGCGCGAGCGTCGTCGAGAGCAGTTTTCCCCCACCTTCGCCGCCGGCCATCAACATGACGATGCGCGCGTCGGCCGGCAGGCGAAGCTGTCTGCGCAGTTCTTCTTTGCTGCCGGTGACGTCGTCGAACTTGGGATGGATCGGATGGCCGAGCAGGCGGAGCCGCGAGGGCGGAACGCCGCGCGAGAGCGCGCGCTGATAGACTTCGCGAGCCGGTACGACGACCGCGTCGGCGTCGGCGACGAGCCACGATTCGTGAACCTTGCCGAGGTCGGTGATGACGGTTACGACCGGCACATCTTGCATGTTCGCGTCGTCGCGGGCGCGTAGGGCGGCGTGGTTGAGCAGCGGATGGACCGAAACGATCACGTCCGGCCGGTAGTCGAGGAAGAGATCGCGCAAGCGCTCGCGATAGAGCGGCTCGCAGAACCGCACCAGGGCGCGGTAGCGGCGGCGGCCGTTGGTCGCGTAGTAGAGGGCGCCATAGACGGGCGGCGCGTAGCGGAGCGCCATGCTATAGCCGAGCCCGAGCTGGGTGAGTGGAAAGGCGCAGTGGGCGGCGACGTCTTCGATGCGGCGGTCGAACGCGTGTGGTAGGGTGCGCTCGTCGAGGGCGGCGCCGATCGCGTTGGCGGCGCTGCGATGGCCTCCGCCGGTATCCGAGATCAACAGAAGCGCCCGTTTGGTCATACGCTCTCCCGATTAGGCCCTGGCCGGCACCCTCCTCGTGGAGCGCCGGACGGCATTGCGCGCTCGGCGGCTCGTAGGGGCAAGCCAAGCCAAAAGCGCTCGAGCCGGCGCGTCGTAGAAGCGAAAAATGTCGCCAAACTCGATATCGGGGTTTCGGTGGTGCCCGTCGTGGTCCTCGGGGAGCACGATTCCGAGCGCCCGCAGCACGCGGCCAAGGGCATCCGGCGTCCGCCAACCGAGATCGGTGGTGTGGCGCCACCAGACGTGGAGCTGACCGAGCGCGAGCCCGGCGATGGCGCCCGGCCACGAGAGGCGCGCGGCGAAGGCCGCGACGATCAAATACGGGACGGCGCCGAGAAAGCCGTCGAGGAGAACGGCGGGATTCGTCGAGAGCACGGCATGGTCGAAGTACGAGCGGCGGCGATCGTGATGGGTGCGCAGGTGGAGCGTGAACCAGAGATGCTGTGGAACGTGGTAGAAAAACGTCGAAGCGAAGTCGCCCGCGACGAGCGTGACGGCCAGAGCCGTTATGAAGAGCATGCCAATCGTCTCCCTATGAGGCGGTATGCGAAGTCATAGGATCCTGTTCTCGCTGGCGATCGTCGGGCTGGGCGCGTGCGCATCACCTACCATATACCATAGAACCGGGCGCGTTGATGCACACTTGCCGGTCCGGCTCGACCGCACCCTTAACATGGCGTTAAGCTGGCCATCGCCTGGCGGTGCGGACGCGATCAAAGGCGCGGTGCTCTTGCGCGACGGGCCGGCCGTCGAGCAGCCCGAGCTCGCAATAACGCGCGCGATCCTGCGC
>JBARBD010000184.1:0-7120 GCA_049792675.1 Vulcanimicrobiaceae bacterium
TCACCGGGCGCGAGCCCGGCTCGAGGCCCTGGTGCCTGCTCGATTTCTTCCCGAAAGAGTGGTTGCTCTTCGTCGACGAATCGCACGTGACGCTGCCGCAAGTGCACGGGATGTACGCGGGAGACCGCTCCCGCAAGCAAGTTCTGGTCGAGCATGGCTTTCGTCTGCCGAGCGCGATCGACAATAGGCCGCTCACCTACGACGAGTTCGACGCGCACGTCAACCAAGCGATCTACGTCTCGGCGACGCCTGGAACGTACGAGACCGGACGCAGCGCGCAGATCGTCGAGATGATCATCCGGCCGACCGGTCTGGTCGATCCCGAGGTCGAGGTGCGCCCGACGCGCAACCAGGTCGACGATCTCATGGAAGAGATCGCCCTACGGGCCCAGCGCAAAGAACGCGTGCTCGTCACGACCCTCACCAAGAAGATGGCCGAAGACCTCACCGACTACTTGCTCGAGAACGGCTTGCGCGTGCGCTACCTGCACAGCGAGGTCGACACCCTCGAGCGGGTGGCGATCCTGCGAGATCTGCGCGCCGGCGTCTTCGACGTTTTGGTGGGGATCAATCTCCTGCGCGAGGGGCTCGACCTGCCCGAGGTCTCGCTGGTCGGCATTCTCGATGCCGACAAGGAGGGCTACCTTCGCAGCGGCACCTCGCTGATCCAGACGATCGGACGCGCCTCGCGCAACGTCGAGGGCAAGGTCATCATGTACGCCGACGTCGTAACCGAGTCGATGGCGCGGGCGATCGGCGAGACGCGGCGCCGGCGCGAAATGCAGATCGAGCACAACCGCGAACACGGGATCGAACCCAGGTCGGTCCGCAAGGAGATACACGACATTCTCAGCATGCTCGGCACCGCCGAGGAACAGACCGCGAAGCTCAAGCTCGACAAGCTGCCCCGCGACGTCGCGGTCAAGATGGCCGCCGATCTCGAGCGCCGGATGCGCGAGGCCGCCGCAGGCCTCGAGTTCGAGAAAGCCGCCGCGCTGCGCGACGAGCTTATCGACCTTCGCCGGCAGATCGGCGGGAACGAGCGCCTCCTCTTCGGCGGAAAGGCGCCGAAGATATTCGACAAAGCGTTGGCCGAGCTCGTCGGCAGCTGACGAGGTGGCCGGGTTGACCCGTACGATCACGAGCGCGCCCGAGCTGCTGACGGAGCTCCTGGCTATCGCGATCGTCGTGACGTGCTTCGTCACGCTGCACGCGATCCTGCAGCGCCGCTTCAAAACCGACGTGCTCCGGCGGCACAACGACGTCGCCGGCTACCTCTTCTCGGCGGTCGGCGTCCTCTACGCCGTCGTTCTGGGCTTCGTCGTCGTGGTCGTGTGGCAAAAGTACGACAATACCGTTTCGAACGTCGAGGCCGAGGTGGACGCGGCCGGAAACCTCTATCACGTCGCCGACGGATTTCCCGAGGCGCTGCGCACGCAGGTCCGCAACGACGTTCGCGGGTACGCAAATGAAGTGATCGCGGTCGAATGGCCGCTGATGGCACGCGACCAGCCCGCGCGCAGCAACGCGGCCTCGCTGCTCGAAGATATCTCGTATCGGACCAATACTTTCTCCCCGTCGAACGCTAGGGAGAGCGTGATCCAGCAGGCGGCCATCCGGGACTTGGAGCTGCTCTTTGACGCGCGCCGCCAACGTTTGGTCCAAGCCGTGCCGGAGGTGCCCTTCGTTCTCTGGTTCGCGCTCGTCGCCGGAGCGCTCGCGATGGTGGCCTTCTGCTACATCTTCGGCGTCGAGAACCGGCCCACGCAGCTGGTGATGACCGCGATCTTGGTCGGCCTGATCGCGATCCTCTTCGTGGTGATCCAAGAGTTTGCGACGCCGTTCTCGGGTTCGGTCAGCATTTCGCCGGACGGATGGGTCTTCTTACGCGATCGCCTCTCGTCTATTCGATAATCGTTTCCATGAAAGGGGTTTCTCGAATGTTCCGTACCATCGGTTTGCTCGCTGCCCTCGCCTTCTACGCGGGCACCGTCACGGCCGCCGGCGCGGCCACGGCGGCGCCGTCGCCGACCCCAGCTCCCGATCCGGCGATGCTCGCTCGCGCGAAAACCTGGTTCGCGGAGCTTCAGAGCGGGAAGATCGACCGCTCGCAGCTGACGCCGCAGATGAACGCCGCACTGACGCCGGGACAGGTAAGCAGCACGGAGGCGACGATCGGCAAGCTCGGAACGCCGGCCACCTTCGCGCAGGAGCAGACGATGTCGCAGGGCGGCTACAACTACGCGGTCTACCTGGTCACGTTCAGCGACGGCACCAAGCTGAACTTCGTCTTTGCGGTGGACGGTTCGGGGAACGTCGCCGGCTTGCGGCTGACGAACGCCCCGTAAATTTCCGCGCGTGCGCCGCATCGACGTCGTGCTCTTCGATTTGGACGACACGCTTCACGACGACACCTACGCCTATCAGAGCGCGGCGGAGGAAGTCGCGCGTGAAGTTGCCGCCGAGCACGGCGTCGACGCGCTCGCCCTCAAAGCGGCTTACGTCGCCGAGGCCGAGGGTTTCTGGGCGCGACTCTCGGCCGACGATCTGAACCTCAAGCTCGCGAGCATTCGCGCGAGCCTCTGGCAGACGGCGCTCGAGAGCGTCGGCGCGGGCGACGATCCGGCGCTCGCCCACCGCAGCGCCGACCGCTACAACGCCTATCGCGCGAAGTACTACACGCTTTTTCCAGGCGCGACCGATCTGTTGCGCGCCTTGCGCGAACGCGGCAGGCGCCTCGGGATGGTTACCAACGGCCTCTCGGAGACCCACCGCGAGAAGATCGCGACCCTGCGCCTCGGCGAGTACTTCGACGCGCTCTTTCTGGCCGACGAGGTCGGCATGATCAAGCCCGACCCGCTCCTCTTCGCGCACGCCTGCCGGACACTGGGGAGCGCCCCCGCCTACGGCGCGATGGTCGGAGACCGCTACGACCGCGACATCCGGGGAGCCGCCGAGGCGGGGCTCTTCACGATCTGGCTGAACGTGCGGGACGAGGAGCTGCCGGCCGGCGCCAAGCCCCCCGACGCAACCTGCAGCTCGATCGCCGAGGTCGGCCGCATACTTCTTCCGCCGGTGCGTGTCTCTTAGGGGCGAGTTCCATGTCATTAGATTCGATCGTCATCAAGGGCGCGCGCGAGCATAATCTCAAGAACGTCGATCTCACGCTGCCCAGAAATCGTTTGATCGTCATCACCGGCCTCTCGGGGTCGGGGAAATCGTCGCTTGCCTTCGATACGATCTACGCCGAGGGGCAGCGCCGCTACGTCGAGTCGCTCTCCTCCTACGCGCGTCAGTTTCTCGGACAGATGGAGAAGCCCGACGTCGACTACATCGAGGGCCTCTCGCCGGCGATCTCGATCGATCAGAAGTCGACTTCGCGCAATCCGCGCTCGACGGTCGGCACCGTCACCGAGGTTTACGACTACCTGCGGCTGCTCTTCGCGCGCGTCGGCACGCCGCACTGCTACCAATGCGGGCGGGAGATCAGCACGCAATCGGCGTCGCAGATCGTCGACTCGATCGCCGAGCTGCCGGAGGGAACGCGCATCTCGCTGCTCGCGCCGCTCGTGCGCGGGCGCAAGGGCGAGTACGCCAAGCTCTTCGATGAGGCGGCCAAAGAGGGCTTCACGCGCGTCCGCGTGGACGGCGAGATCAAAGAGCTGCGCGAGAAGATCGTGCTCGACAAGAAGCGCAAGCATACGATCGAGGTCGTCGTCGACCGGCTGGCGATCAAACCCGGCATTCGCAAGCGCTTGAACGACTCCGTCGAGACGACGCTGCGCCTCTCGACCGGGATCGTGACGGTCGTCACCGATGAGAAGGAGCTGACCTTCAGCGAAGCCTTCGCGTGCGTCTATTGCGGGCTCTCGTTCGAAGAGCTCGCGCCGCGCCTCTTCTCGTTCAACTCGCCGTACGGCGCCTGCCCCGCCTGCAGCGGCCTCGGCGAGAAGATCGAGATCGACCCGTGGAAAGTGATCCCCGACCGGAGCAAGTCGATCGCCGACGGCGCGATCGCGCCGTGGAGCCGCACGCTCGGAACCGGTCGCTACCCCTCGATGAACCCGTACTACTTGCAGCAGCTCGAGCGCGTGCTGCGCCGGCATCGCGTCAAGATGACGACGCCGATCGACCAGCTCTCGAGCGACGTGCTCGACCTCATTCTCTATGGAACCGATCGCGAGCAGACGTTCGCCTATACGTCGCGCGGCGGAAAGACGTGGGAGTACCGCGCCTCGTTCGAGGGCGTCGTCAATAACCTGCGTCGGCGCTATTCCGATACGTCGAGCGAGTACGTCAAGGAAGAGATCGAGAAGTTTATGTCGGCCTCGACCTGCCCGGCCTGTAAGGGCGCGCGCTTGAAACCCGAGGCGCTGGCGGTGACCATCGGCGGCCGCAACGTCGACGACCTGACGCGCCTCTCGATCGAGCTGCTCGAACGTTTCTTCCGGGATCTGACGCTCACCCCGCGCCAGGAGCAGATCGCAAACCAGATCGTCAAAGAGATCCGCGCGCGCTTGGGCTTTCTGACCAACGTCGGCCTCAACTATCTGACGCTGGCGCGCTCGGCGACGACGCTCGCCGGCGGCGAGTCGCAGCGCATTCGCCTCGCGACGCAGATCGGCAGCGCGCTGGTCGGCGTCTTGTACATCCTCGACGAGCCGTCGATCGGCTTGCATCAGCGCGACAACGATCGCCTGCTCGCGACGCTGCGGACGCTGCGCGATCTCGGCAACACGCTGATCGTGATCGAGCACGACGAGGATACGATGCGCACCGCCGACGTGGTGGTCGACATTGGGCCCGGCGCCGGCGCCGAAGGCGGCGAGATCCTGACCGCCGGAACGCTCGACGACGTCATCGCGAATCCAAACTCGGAGACCGGTGCCTACCTCTCGGGGCGCAAGTTCATTCCGATCCCGCGGCGGCGGCGCGAGGCGCGCGGCTGGCTCGAAGTCCGTAACGCGAACGCGAACAACCTGCGCGGGATCGACGTGCGCTTTCCGGTCGGCGTCTTCGCGGCGGTGACCGGCGTGAGCGGCAGCGGGAAATCTACGTTGGTCAACGAGGTGCTCGTGCGCGCGCTCAACCAGCACCTCCACCGCCAGCCGCCCGGCGGCACCTACGGAACCGTCAAAGGAGCCGGCCAGCTCGACAAGCTGGTCGTCATCGATCAATCGCCGATCGGGCGGACGCCGCGCAGCAATCCGGCGACGTACACCGGTACCTTCGATCACATCCGCGAGCTCTTCTCGCTCGTGCCCGAAGCGCGGATGCGCGGATATACGCCCGGCCGCTTCTCGTTCAACGTCAAGGGCGGGCGGTGCGAATCGTGCCAGGGTGACGGCATCATCAAGATCGAGATGCATTTCTTACCGGACGTCTACGTTCCGTGCGAGGTCTGCAAAGGCAAGCGCTACAACGCCGCGACGCTCGAGGTCAAGTACCGTGGCAAGACGATCTCCGACGTGCTCGAGATGCGCGTCGACGAAGCGAACGAATTTTTCTCGAGCATTCCGCGCATCCACGGCAAGCTGCGCACGATCTGCGACGTCGGGCTCGGCTACATCAAGATGGGCCAGCCCGCGACGACGCTCTCGGGCGGCGAGGCGCAGCGCGTCAAGCTCGCGACCGAGCTCTCGCGGCGCTCGACGGGGCGCACCTTCTACGTGCTCGACGAACCGACGACCGGACTGCACTTTGCCGACATCCACAAGCTGCTCGAGGTCTTGGATCGCTTGGTCAAAGTCGGCAACACGGTTTTGGTGATCGAGCACAATCTCGACGTCATCAAGACCGCCGATTATTTGATCGATCTAGGACCCGAGGGCGGCGATCGCGGCGGAACCGTGATCGCGACCGGTACGCCCGAAGAAGTCGCTGCCAACGAGCGCTCGTACACCGGCGCCTATCTCGTCCCGGTGCTGCGCGATCAGCGCGCGGTCGGGCACCATCGCCCCGACGACGCCGAACAGGAGCGCCTCGAACGCGAGAACCTCTTGGTGCTGAGCGATCTCGCCAAGAGCGGCCGCGTTCCCGTCGAAGCGTAGGTTCGGTGAAGGCCGCGGCGCGCGCGGACGACCTGCGCGCGCAGATCGAAGAGGCAAGCTATCGCTATTACGCGCTCGACGATCCGACGATTACCGACGCCGAGTTCGACGCGCTCCTGCGCGAGCTGATCGAGCTCGAGGACGAACATCCGGAGCTGCGAACGCCGGACTCGCCGACTCAGCGCGTCGGAGCCATTGCCGCCGATCGCTTCGCGCCCTACGAACACGCGCGGCCGATGCTCAGCCTCGCAAACGCCGTCTCGGCCGAGGAGCTGCGCGCCTTCGACGAGCGCGCCCGTAAGCTGGCCGGCGCCGCGGTCGACTACGTCTGCGAGCTAAAGATCGACGGCCTCGCGGTCGCGCTCGACTATCGCGACGGATCGCTCGTACGCGGCGGCACGCGCGGCGATGGGAGCGTCGGTGAGGAGATCACCGCGAACCTGCGTACGGTCAAGACGATTCCGTTGCGCCTCCTGCGTCTGGGACGAACCGCCGCGGCCGAGCTGTTCGAGGCGCGCGGCGAGGTCTATCTGCGCAAGAGCGACTTCGAGCGGCTGAACGCCGCGCGCGAGCGCGACGGGCTGCCGGCCTTCGCCAACCCGCGCAACGCCGCGTCGGGCGGCGTCCGCCAACTCGATCCGGCCCTTACCGCGCAGCGCCGCCTCTCGTTCTTTGCCTATCAGCTGGTCGTCGGCGATGCCGGCCTGCGCACGCAGTGGGAAGCGCTGCGCCGCCTCGAGGCGTTGGGGTTTCCGGTGAATCCGAACGTCGCGCAGGCCGCGACGATCGAGGACGTGCTGGCGTACTGCGAACGCTGGGAGAGCCGGCGCGACGAGCTCGACTACGAGATCGACGGGGTCGTCGTCAAGATCAACGAGCTCGGGCTGCAGGAACGCTTGGGAACGGTCGCGCGCGATCCGCGCTGGGCGATCGCGTTTAAGTTCAAGCCGCGCGAAGCGCGCACCAAGCTCCTCGACGTCGCCGTGACCGTCGGCCGTACCGGTACGCTCAATCCCAACGCCGTCTTAAAACCCGTCCCGATCGGCGGGGTCACCGTCAAGAGCGCGACG
>JBARBD010000185.1:0-18588 GCA_049792675.1 Vulcanimicrobiaceae bacterium
GCGTAGAGCTCGTCGACGCCGCAGAGCGCGCACGCGAAGAGCAGCGGCGCCGGAAGGCCGCCCGCGCGCGGTGGCGTCAGCACGATCAGCCGGTCGACGCCCGCGATCTTCGCCGGAACCGCCACCATCAGCACCGAGGACGGCGAGCCTCCACGCGCCACGTACGCCGCCGCCGATCCCAGCGATCGCCGGTGAACCGCGTAGCGCGAGCCGTCCTCTTCTACATATGCGATGTCGGACCGGCGCTGGCGCTGATGGAATCTGGCGATGCGTTCCTTCGCGAGCTCGAGCGCCGCGGCGAGCTCGCGCGAAATGTGGCCGCGCGCGGCCTCGAGCATCGGGATCGGGACGCGCAGCTTCGAGAGGTCGAACGCTTCGTCGTCGAACCGGCGCGCGTAATCGATCAGCGCCGCGTCCTTTCGATTGCGAACGTCAGCGACGATCTCGGAGACTTCGTCGACGACGCGTTGCGGCGGATTCCACCCGGTATCGAGCATCCCGGCGAGCGACGCTCGATCGGAGGCCGAAACGACGTTCATCCGTAGGCGTCCATCGCGCCCTCGCGCACGCCCTGCGGGGCGAAGATGCGTTCGAGCTCCCCACGAACGCGCGCGTCGGCGGCGATGGCGCGAGCGACGCGTTGTGAGCGCCCCCGCACGTGCATCATCACCGGCACCTCACCCGGCCACTCGTCGATCAGCCGCGCCAGGCGATCGATTTGCTCGCGATCCGTCACGTCCACGTGCCACCCGCGCGAGGTGGCGCTGACCGGCCGCGCCTGCGGCAGATCGAACGCCGCCGCCTCGTTGGCCGCGACCGAGAGCTCGACGCGCGGCTCGTCGCCGGGGGCCGCGCCCGGGCGCTCGCGAAGACGAACCCGGCCCTTGACGATCACGATCGCGTCGTACTCGAAGAGATGCTGGAACTGCGCGTAGAGCTTCGCAAAGAGGACCACGTCGCAGGCGCCGCCGGTATCTTCGAGTTGCGCGATGAGTATCTGCTGTCCGGCCTTGGTCAGCATCCGGCGAACGCCGGTGATCGTGCCGCCGACCGTCACCGCCGCGTCGTCACCCAGATTTCGAAGCTCCTTGATCGGCATCGCCCCGGCACGCGCCAACAAAGGCGTGATCTCCGCGAGCGGATGCCCCGAGACGAAAATTCCCAGCGTCTCGCGTTCCCAGGCGAGCATCTCGCGCGTCGTCGGGGCGGCCATCGCCGGAAGCGTCGGCGCGAGGTTCCGCGTCTCCGCGCTCGAGCCGCCGAAGAGCGACGTCTGCCCGACCTCCGCGTCGCGCGTCGTGCGCGCCGCCAGTTCCAGCGCGCCGTCGAGTGCTGCGAGCTTTTGCGCGCGATTCCCGGGCAGGGCGTCGAGTGCTCCGCACTTGATCAACGCTTCGAAGACGCGGCGATTGACCTGCTTGGCGTCGACGCGTTCGGCCAGGTCGAAGAGGTCCAGGAAGCGGCCGTCGCGATCGCGCGCCTCGATGATGCTGCCCACCGCGCCTCCGCCGACGCCCTTGATCGCCGCCAAACCGAAGCGGATCGCGCCGCCCACGACCGCGAAATCGGTAAGCGACTCGTTGACGTCCGGCGGCAAGACCTCGATGCCGACCTTCTTCGCTTCGTCGATATACTCGACGAGCTTCTCCGTCTTGTCTCCCACCGACGTCATCAGCGCCGTGAGGTACTGCAAGGGGTGGTTCGCCTTGAGATACGCGGTTTGATAGGCGATCCACGCGTACGCCACGGCGTGCGATTTGTTGAACCCGTATCCCGCGAACGGTTCGATGAAATGAAAGATGCGCTCGGCCAGGGCGCGATCGATGCCCGACGTTTCCATCGCGCCGTGGACGAACTTCTCTTGGTAGATCGGGATCTTCTCCTTCTGCTTCTTCCCCATGACCTTGCGCAGCTCGTCGGCTTCGCCCATCGTAAAGCCGGCGATCTCGCGCGCCATCTGCATCGCCTGCTCTTGATAAACGGCGGTGCCGTAGGTCTCGGCCAAGATCGGTTCGAGTTTCGGATGCAAGTACGCGGGCTTGCCGCGGCCGTGCTTGTTGGCGACGTACTGCGGGATCCAATCCATTGGCCCGGGCCGGTAGAGCGCGACCAGCGCGACGACGTCTTCGAAGCGCGAGGGCTGCAGCTCGGCACAGACGCGCCGCATGCCGTCGGATTCGAGTTGAAAGACGCCCATCGTCTCGCCGCGGCCGAGCATAGCGTAGGTCTTGCGATCGTCGATCGGAATCGTTGCCAGCTCGAAGGACGGATCGACGGTGCGCCGGATCTCCTCGACGGCGTTCTGCATCACGGTGAGGTTGCGCAGCCCGAGGAAATCCATCTTTAGGAGGCCGATCCGCTCGATCCAGTCCATGTCGTATTGCGTGTTGATGCCGCCGTCGCCGAAGCGAACCAGCGGTGTATAATCGATCAAGGGTCCGGCCGAGATCACGACGCCGGCGGCGTGCGTTCCGGCATTGCGCGCAAGTCCTTCGATCTCTTTGGCGGTATCGAGGAGCTTGCGAATCTCGAGCCGGCTCGCATAGAGCGATTTGAGCTCGGCGATCTGATCGATCGCGCGTTCGATCGACAGGCCGCCCGGCCCGGAGGGAACCAGCTTGGCGACGCGATCGACGTCGGCCAGGGGTACGCCGAGCGCGCGGCCGGCGTCCCGAATCGCGGCGCGCGCCGCCATCGTGCCGAACGTCACGATCTGCGCGACCCGGTCCTTGCCGTACTTTTCGGTGACGTATGCGATCACTTCGTCGCGGCGGTCGACGCAAAAGTCGGTGTCGATGTCGGGCATCGAGATTCGGTCGGGGTTGAGGAAGCGCTCGAAAACGAGGTTAAAGGTCAGCGGATCGAGGTCGGTTATTCGCAAGCAATAGGCGACCAGCGAACCGACCGCAGAGCCGCGCCCCGGACCGACCGGGATACCGTGGTCGCGGGCGTACTTGATGAAATCCCAGACGATCAGGAAGTAGGACGAGAAGCCCATCTTGGTGATGACCCCGAGCTCGTACTCCAGCCGCGCCCGCAAGGCCGAGTCGCCGCTCGCCCGTTCGTCGCCGTAGCGTTCGCGCAATCCCAGCTCGCAGAGTTCGCGCAGATACTCGTCGTCGCTGCGCTCGGGTGTGCCGGCGCTCTGCGGTACGGGAAACTGCGGCAGGTGAAAGATCTTTTCCGGAATGCGGATGTCGACGCGCGCGGCGATCTTGGCCGTATTCTCGTAGGCTTCCGGGAGGTCGCTCCACAGCGAGCGCATCTCTTCGGACGACTTGACGTAGAACTGGTCGGAGTAGAAGCGCATCCGGTTCGTATCGGAAACCGTCTTGCCGGTGCCGATGCAAAGCAGCACGTCGTGCGCCGCCGCATCCTTCTGTTCGAGGTAATGCGAGTCGTTGGTCGCCACGATCGGCACGCCGAGCTCGCGCGCCACCTCGACGAGCCCGTCGTTGGTCGCGTCCTGCTCGGGCATGCCATGGCGCATCACTTCGATATAGAAGCGATCTCCGAATATCTCCAGGTAGGTCTTGGCGTTGCGCAGCGCCGACGCACGGTCGCCGCGCAGCAACGGGGCCGCGACCAGCCCCGAGATGCAGCCGGAGAGCGCGATCAGGCCCTCGTTATGCTTGGCGAGCAGCTCCAGGTCGATCCGCGGCTTGTAGTAGTAGCCCTCGAGGAACCCCTTGGAGACCAGCGCGGTCAGGTTGCGATATCCGACCAGATCGGCCGCGAGCAGCGTCACGTGCGCCTCCTCGCGCGCCGTCCGGTCGAGGCGGCCGCGGGGAGCCAGGTAGGCCTCGCACCCGATGATCGGCGTAAGCCCGAACTCCCGGGCTTTATAGTAGAACTCCATCGCGCCGTACATGACGCCGTGGTCGGTAAGCGCCACCGCGGTCGCACCGGTTTCGGCGGCCCGGCGGCAAAGCCGGTCGATTCGGCAGGCGCCGTCGAGCAGCGAGTATTCCGAATGGACGTGCAGATGGACGAACTGAGTCAAGCCAAGACCTTGTTTACCGTAAACGGCGGGAGCGAACCTGTCCGGGCGAGCGGCTGCGAAAAGTCGTGGCCGTCCGTCGAGCCCCGTAGTAGCCTAGGAACCGTGATCAAGCACGACGTGGTCGTCGTCGGCGGCGGCCTTGCCGGCATGCGCGCGGCCGTCGAGGCAGCCGAGGGCGGCGCCGACGTCGCCATCGTCTCCAAGATGCATCCGGTCCGCAGCCACTCCGGCGCCGCGCAAGGCGGCATCAATGCGGCGCTAGGCAACCGTGAGGAAGACTCGGCGGAGGCGCACACCTTCGACACGGTCAAGGGCTCGGATTACCTCGCCGACCAGGACGCGGCCGAAACGATGTGTGAGGACGCGCCAAAACAGATCATTTGGCTCGAGCACCGCGGCTGCATCTTCTCCCGGCTGCCCGACGGACGGATCGCGCAACGCCCGTTTGGCGGGGCCGGAACCCCGCGCACCTGCTACTCCGCCGACGTGACCGGCCTCGTGATCCTGCATACCCTCTGGGAGCAGCTCGAGCGTTTCGGCGTTCGGGTCTACGAGGAGTACTTCTGTACCGCGCTGGCGATCGAGGACGGCGTCGGCAGCGGCGTCGTCGCCTACAACATGCGCAACGGCGAGCTCGAGCTGATCTCGGCCAAGGCCACGATCTTCGCCACCGGAGGCGCCGGCCGGATGTACCTCAAGACGACCAACGGCTACGCCTCGACCGCCGACGGCATGGGGGTCGCCTATCAGGCGGGCATCCCGTTAATGGACATGGAGTTCATGCAGTTCCACCCGACGACGCTGAAAGAGAACGGGGTCCTCATGACCGAGGGCGCGCGCGGCGAGGGTGCTCACTTGCTCAACTCTCTGGGCGAGCGCTTCATGTTCAAGTACGCTCCGACCAAGGGCGAGCTCGCCTCGCGGGACGTCGTTTCGCGTGCCGAGTGGACCGAGATTCTCGAAGGACGCGGCGTCGACGGCTGCGTCTTTCTCGACATGCGCCACCTCGGGCGCGAGAAGATCCTCGAACGCCTGCCGCAGATTCGCGAACTGGCCCTCGACGCAACCGGAAAGGATGCAATCGACGAGCCGATCCCGATCCTCCCTGGCGCGCACTACACGATGGGCGGGATCGAAACCGACAAGGACGGGGCGACGCGCATTCCCGGCGTCTATGCTGCGGGCGAGTGCGCCTGCGTCAGCGTCCACGGCGCAAACCGGCTCGGGGGCAACTCCTTGCTCGAGACGATCGTCTTCGGTTCGCGCGCCGCCAAGCACGCCGTCGAATACGTCAAACGGGTCGGCGACGTCAAGCCGTCCCAAGGCTCGCTCGATCGCGAGCGCGCGCGCATTCGCGAGCTGCTCTCGCGCACGTCCGGGACGCGGGCTCCGCAGCTGCGCCACGCGATGAACCTCACGCTGAGCGAGAACGCCTTCATCTTTCGCGACGAAGCCGGCTTGACCAAGGCGGTCGCCGAGCTGACCCGCGTTCGCAAAGAGTTCGACGCCGGGGTCTACGTGATGGACAAGTCACCGACGTTCAACACCGACCTCACCGGAGCGCTCGAGACCGACGCGTTGATCGATGCCGGTCTGGCGCTCGCGGCGGGAGCGCTGGCGCGCAAGGAGTCCCGCGGGGCGCAGGCGCGCACCGATTATCCCGAGCGCGACGATGCCCAATGGCTCAAACACACCCTCGCCTGGCGCGAAGCCGACGGCACGCCGCGGCTCGACTACTCTCGCCCCGTCACGATCACGAGGTTCGACCCAACCGTGAGAGCCTACTAACATGGCTGCAGTGAAGCTCGACATCTTCCGCTTCGACGAGGCCTCCGGCGCCGGGCCGCGCCGTGACGTCGTAACCGTCGACGTCCCCGAGACGACGACCGTCCTCGACGCGCTCGAGACGGCCAAAGCCGAGGTAGACGGCTCGATCAGCTTCCGGCGCTCGTGCCGTTCGGCAATCTGCGGATCGTGCTCGATGAACATCAACGGCACGACCGGCTTGGCCTGCAAGACGCCCTGCAACACCGTGATGGACGCCGACGGGACGATCGAGATCGATCCGATGCCGAACTTCCGACCGATGAAAGATCTCGTCGTCCATATGGACCCGTTCTGGGACAAGTATCGCAGGCTGCGCCCCTACTTACAGCCGGCTGACGACGACGCTTCGCACGAGCGCGAGCGGCGCGTCGCGCCCGACGACATGAAACGCCTCGTGGACGCCGCCAACTGCGTCATGTGCGCGACCTGCTACGCGCTCTGTCCGGTCATCAGCGTCGATCCGGCCTTCGCCGGACCCGCCGCGATCGCGTACGCCTATCGCTTCATCGAGGACGTGCGCGACGGCAAGCGCTCCGAGCGTCTGGCGCAGATCAATGAAGACTATCTCTGGCTCTGCGCGCACTGTTACGCCTGCTCCTACTGCCCGAAGCACGTGGATCCCCACGAGCGCATCGTCGACGTCAAGCGGGCCACCGTGCGCGACCGTGTGATGATGAACGAGCGCGGGCCGCGCCACGCCCTCGTCGTCAGCAAAACGATCAAGCAGACCGGCATGCTCGCCGAAACCGAAGTCATCCAAGGCACGATCGGCCGCTTCAACGTGCGCGGTCTGCTCAAGGTCGCGCCGCTCGGGCTGCGCATGGCCGCGAAGGGCAAAATGCCCCCGCCGTTCGTAAAGCCGATCCCCAAGGTCGAGGAGGTTCGTACCATTTTTGATACGCTAGAGGCCCCGGTTTCGTAATGGCAGCCACACGCTCGGCCCAGACGCGCCGCTACGGCTTCTTCCCCGGATGCGTCGCCAAAGAGTCCTGCAAAGAACTCTTCAACTCAACGATGCTCCTCGCCGAGAGCCTCGGCATCGAGCTGATCGAGCTCACCGCAGCCTCATGCTGCGGCGCCTCGGTCGTCAACGACGTCAACCGCGACATCGCGCGGGTGCTCAACGCGCGCACCTACGCCCAGGCCGAGGCGCTTGGCCTCGACGACGTCATCACGATCTGCTCGACCTGCACCGGCCACATGCGCGCGGCCAACAAAGAGCTGCTCGAAGACGCGGCCCGGATGGATCAGGCCAACGCGATTCTTGGTAAGTTCGGTGCGAAGTACGAAGGCGGCGTCACCGTCCGCCACTTGCTCTGGCTGCTGATCGACGACATCGGGCTCGACGCCTTGCGATCGATGGTCGTCCACCCGCTCAACGGCTTGCGCGTCGCGCCGTTCTATGGATGCCATATCATTCGCCCCGAAAACGTCAACGGCTGGGAGTCGGCGCGCAATCCGCACTCGCTCGAGGACGTCATCGAAGCGATCGGCGGCGAGCCGGTCGATTATGCCGGAAAGACGCGCTGCTGCGGCTTTCACATCCAGCTCGAAAAGGACAACGTTGCGGCCGACATGGTCGGGCAGAACATGCGCATGGCAAAGGAACGCGGCGCCGAGGTCGTCCTCACCCCATGTCCGCTCTGTCACCTGGCGCTCGACGGCTATCAGGCCGATTCGGCGGCGCGTTGGGGCCGCACCGACCTGCCCACCTTTCACCTCCCGCAGCTGGTTGCGTTCGCGCTCGGCGTTCCGGCCGAGCGGCTCGGCCTCAACAAGCATCTGATCGATCCGCGGGAGATCATGGTCGAACGCGAGCTCATCGCCTGAGCGGCGCCTCACCGGCTTAGATCGTCAGCCTTCGTCGCTGGTAGGGTTTGGGCGCAACTCGTCGAGCTCGCCCTCGCCCTGCAGCTCGGCTTGGGCGCGCTTGCGGTCATAGCGCTTGCGCGTTTCGTGCGGCCCGGCCGGACGCAAGTTCGTGGGCGGTCCGAGTCTCGGAACGACGGCGGCCTTTTTGCGCCGGCGTCTTTTCTTTGCGCTCATCTCGACGCGATGAAGACTTCGCGACGCCGCCGAACTCTCTTACGTGGGATACGACGCCGACCTCGAAACGCTGCGCGGCGGTGCCCGTTCCTGGGCCTCGCTTCCCCTCTCCCGTAAGATCGAGCTTCTTGCCGCCTGCCGCGCCGCGACCGGGCGCTGCGCCGAAGGTTGGACGCGGGCCGCGGCGCTCGCCAAAGGGACGGCCGCAACGCCGATCGAGGGCGAAGAGCGTCTCGCGGGTCCGTGGGCGCTGATCTCGGCGCTCAATCACTTCTTGCGGACGTTGGCAGAGATCGAACGCTTCGGCTCGCCGGCGCTCGATCCGCGGCGCGTGCGCGTCCGCCGTAGCGGCCAGACCGTCGTCGACGTCTTCCCGAGCGACGGATACGATCGCGTGCTCTTGAACGGTCTGCGCGCCGAGGTCTGGATGGATCCGGAGCTCGACGCGAGCGATCTCCGCGAAACCATGGCCGTCTCCTACCGCAGCGACGCCGCGCCTCGCGTCACCCTGGTGCTGGGTGCCGGCAACGTCGCGTCGATCCCCGCGCTCGACGTGCTCTACAGGCTCGTCGCTATGCGCTCGGTCTGTCTGCTGAAGCTCAACCCGGTTGCGGAGTACCTCGGGCCGTTTTTGGAGGAGAGCCTCGCCCCGCTGATCGACGGCGGGTACCTGCGCGTCGCCTACGGGGACGCCGAGGCCGGCGCCTATCTCTGCGCCCATCCGCTGGTCGACGAGATTCACGTCACCGGCAGCGCGCGCACGCACGACGCGATCGTCTTCGGCGGCGGCGCCGAAGGCGCGCAGCGGAAAGCGCGCGGCGAGCCGATCTCGCACAAACCGATCTCGAGCGAGCTCGGATGCGTCAGCCCGACGATCGTCGTCCCCGGGCGCTGGAGCGACGCGGACGTGCGCTTTCAAGCCGAACACATCGCGACGCAGAAACTGCATAACGACGGGTTCGATTGCATATCGCTTCAAGTGCTCGTGCTTCCGGCGCATTGGGATCGTACGCAGGCGCTGCTCGATGCCGTCGCCGGCGTGATGCGCACACAACCCGACCGCCCCGCATACTATCCCGGCGCGCTCGAGCGCTACCGTCGGTTGGCCTCGGGACGCGCGAGCCTCCAGAGATTCGGGCGAGACGGCGACGGCTTCGTGCCGCGCGCAATTCTTTCCGTCGATGCCGCCGATACCGCCGAGCCGGCGTTTTCGAGCGAGGCCTTCTGCCCGCTGCTTGCCGTCACGACCCTGCCGGGCGACCTCGAAACGTATCTGCGCGAAGCCGTTTCGTTTGCAAACGAGCGCCTCTGGGGCACGCTGGGGGCAAATCTTCTGGTCGATCCGGGCACGATGCGGGCGCACGCTTCCGCGATCGATCGCGCGATCGCAGATCTGCGGTACGGATGCATCGGCGTCAACGCCTGGGCCGGCGTCGCCTTTTTACTTTCACCGGTTCCGTGGGGCGCCTACCCCGGGAGCACGCCCGCCGATATCGGGAGCGGCACGGGCGTCGTGCACAACACCCAGCTCTTTTCGCGCTCCCAGAAGTCGGTGCTTTACGCTCCGTTCGCGCCGTTCCCTCGCGGTATTTTCAGCGGCCAAACCACCCTCATGCCGAAGCCGCCGTGGTTCGTCACGCATCGCAATCAGAACGCGCTCGCGCGAGCGCTCTGCCGGCTCGAGCTTTCGCGGTCGTTGCCGCGACGACGCGCTACGGCGCGATCGCGTTCGCCGCTTTGAGCATCTCGATGACGCGGTCGCCCGGCAATGCGAAGACCGTGACGCCGTTACGCCCGGTCATCGTGGTCGCCTCGAAGAGCGCATCGTAGATCGCCGCCTGCGTCGCCTCCGCGGTCGCAAGATAGAGCTGGTCCAACGCGTCGTCGTCCTCCAGGATCGGCTGCTTCGGCGCGGCGACGGTAAAGTCGGCGACGCGCTCGAAGACCCGCGACGTCGAGAACGCGACGATCAGGTCCCCGCTCCCGACCGACGACGTGAGCCCGGTGCGAGCCATGCCCATGGCAGCGCGCAACGCGAGCGCGCGCAGCTGACGGCTATCCAGCGGAGCGTCGGTCGCGATGACGATGATGATGCTGCCCTCGCCGAGCCGCCCCTTGAGCGAGATTTTCTTGGGAAAGACCGGCAGGTACTCGCCTTCGAGCCGCTTTCCGACGGGAACGCCCGCGATGGTGAGCTGCCGGCGCCGGCTTCCGGTATTGTCGTTGACAAGAACGCCGACGCGATACCCGCCGGCGTCTTGCGGCAGGATGCGCGACGCCGAGCCGATGCCGGCGCGAAATCCAAACGCGTTCATCCCGGTGCCGGCGCCGACGCTGCCGCGCTTGAACTCGCCGGGCGCCGCCGAATCGAGCAATGCGACGACGTCGGCCGCACTTACCGCGCGGGCTTGAATGTCGTTGAGCAGCCCATCGTCGCATTCGCCGACGACCGGCAGCGGAACGTCGTCCCCGCGGCCTACCGCGGGATGATGCTCGATGACCCAACTGACGACGCCGTCGGCAGCGCGGCCGACGTCGAGCGTATTGGTGAGTACGACCGGTTCCTCGAGGTAGCCCGACTCCTCGATCCAATGCGTTCCGGTCATCTCGCCGTTACCGTTGAAGGCGAAGAAAGCTGCCGAGACCTTGTGGTCCCATGGGTCCGCATTCGGTAGGACGGCGGTCGCGCCGGTGCGGACGTCGCTCCCTTCGATTTTTGTCACATGCGCGACTTCAACGCCGGCCACGTCGGTGATCGCATCGAGCGGACCGGGGGGCAGGAAGCCGAAGTGAAAGGGCAGGACCGCGCAGGCCCGAGCCGCCATGCCAAGCGCGGCGAGCGCAAAGCCCGCGAAGAGAACCATCCACCGCATGGGACCTTGCATTGGACCCTGCGGAAGGCTCGCCTGCAGGCTCGCTCGTCGGCCATGGGAAAGCAACGGCCTACCCCTACCACGTCAGAGGAGAGATCGCTATTCTTACCGTTCCTGAGAAACTCAAAGTCGTAAAGCTCTGGGAGAATCTCTCGGCTCCGGAACTCGTCGAACACGCGATCGCGCGAGGCGAGGGTTTTCTCGGTTCGCAAGGACAGCTGATCGTCGACACGCGCCCGCACACCGGACGTTCGCCGAAGGATAAGTTCTTCGTCCGCGAGCCCTCCAGCGAAGAACACATCGACTGGAGCGAGGCAAACCAGGCGATCGATCCGGTGCGCTTCGACGCGCTCTGGGATCGCGTGACGACGTATCTCGCCGAGCGAGAGGTCTATTCGCTCGACTGTTACGTCGGCGCCGACGAGCGCTATCGCGTCCCGCTGCGCGTCTACACCGAGCTCGCGTGGCAGAACCTCTTCGCGCGTCACCTCTTCATCACGCCCGAGCGCCCCGCGCTCGACTTCGTCCCGGAGTTTACGGTCGTCGATGCGGCGCTCTTCCAAGCCGACCCGGAACGCGACGGCACGCGTTCGTCGACGTTCATCTTGGTCAACTTCGAGCGCCGCCTGATCTTAATCGGGGGCACGCGCTACGCCGGCGAGATCAAGAAGTCGGTCTTTACCGTCATGAACTATCTCTTGCCGTTGCGCGAGACGCTCCCGATGCACTGTTCGGCGAACGTCGGCGCGGACGGCGACGTCGCGATCTTCTTTGGGCTCTCCGGCACCGGAAAGACGACGCTCTCCTCCGATTCGCACCGGCCCCTGATCGGAGACGACGAACACGGCTGGTCGGCCGACGGCGTCTTCAACTTCGAGGGCGGTTGCTACGCAAAGGTCATCCGTCTCTCGCCGACTGCCGAGCCGGAGATCTGGGCGGCGACGCAGCGCTTCTCGACGGTGCTCGAAAATGTGGTCTACGACGAGCGCACGCGCACCCTCGACGTCGACTCGGACGCCAAGACCGAGAATACGCGCGCGGCGTATCCGTTGGAGTACATCCCCAACATCGTCCCGACCAGCCAGGCCGGTCATCCCAAGTCGATCGTCATGCTGACCGCCGACGCCTTCGGCGTCCTTCCGCCCATCGCGAAGCTCTCGCGCGAGCAGGCGATGTATCACTTTCTCTCCGGGTACACGGCCAAAGTCGCGGGCACCGAGCGCGGGATCAGCGAGCCACAGGCCACCTTCTCGAGCTGTTTCGGCGCGCCGTTCATGGTCCATCATCCGACGGTTTACGCGCGACTGCTCGGACGCAAGATTGACGAACACGACGTCGAGTGCTGGTTGGTCAATACCGGCTGGACCGGCGGTCCGTACGGCGTCGGACACCGCATGTCGATCGCGCACACTCGCGCCATGCTCAACGCCGCGATCGAAGGGCGTATCCCGCGCGACTATCAAGCCGAGCCGTACTTTGGGCTGATGATTCCCAAGAGCGTTCCCGGCGTCCCCAGCGAGATTCTCAATCCCCGCAACGCCTGGCCGGACAAAGCCGCCTACGACGAACAGGCCAGGAAGCTCTCGCAGCTCTTCTTCGACAACTTCAAGCGGTTCGAGATGCACGTTGCCGGGCCGGTCAACGCGGTAGCAATCAAGCCGCTTGCTCGGTCCTAATCCATGCTTCAGGCGCCGTTGCGGCGAAGCCGCTAAGATCGTTGGCATGAAGATCAACCTCTTAACGATCGGCGGCCTGGCGGTCGCTCTGGCGATGCCGCTCGGCGTCTGCGCTCAGCAGACCCAGCAGGCGCCGCCCGCGCAGGCACAGGCCCGTACTACGCCCAGCGAGGCGAAGATTCAACACCGCTGGCAGAAGCGTCTGGGGAGTCTCAATCTTTCCGGCCAGCAACAGCAGCAGATTCAATCGCTCATCGACCAATACTCGCGATCCCACCCCGAGGGCAGCCCGCGCGATCGCGATGCGGCGCACGCGCTGCGCCAGCAGATCATGGGCGTTTTGACGAGCGATCAGCAGGGCCAACTACGCGCGCAGATGCAAGCGCGCCATCAGCAGATGGAAGCGCGGCACTCGCAGCAGCAGCAGCAGCAGCAAGCGCCGCAAGGTCAGCCCCCCAACCAAGAGCAACCGGACCAGCAGCAGCCGCCGCCCGGCGCGCCCCCGGCCTAACCTCCTCTCGGCAAGCGGTCATCGCGGGCGCTCGAGCGCCCGCCGGGTGATCGTCTGCGCTCGCCCGAAAACCCATCGCATGCACCCGGTACGCAAGCATGCCATCCCGCTCGTCGTTGCGGCATTAGCGGCATGTGCCGGCGCCGGTAACGCGTTGCGCAGCGACGTCACGCCGGCAAACGGTGCAAACTTGCCGGCGTTGCGATGTGGGGCGAATGCCGGCGTTGCCGGCTCGCAGATCGCGCCGATGGCGCCGCCCGGTCTTACCGTTCCCAAGGGTTTCGCCATCGAAGCGATCGCCGACGTCGCGGGCGCGCGCGAACTCGTCGCGCTTCCCGACGGCGATCTCATCGTCGGCACCGAGGGCAACGACCTGTACGTCGTACCGGACGCCGAGGGAAAGATCGGCACGCCGCAACGTTTCGCGCACCTCGACGACCAGGAGGCGACCGGCGTCGGTTTTGCGCTCGCGCGATGCGAGATTTACGTCGCGACGACGCATCACGTCTGGGCGATTCCTTATCGTGGCGGCGACCGCGCCGCTCAGCGCGTGAAACGCATCGCCGACGTGCGAACCGGCCCGCCGGCGCCCGGCACCGACGGCGACATCCACACGACGACCTCGGTCGCCTTCACCGGTGGCCTCGTCTACGCGGCCGCCGGATCCTCGTGCAACGCGACGATGGATCACGGCAAGAAGCCCTGCACCGAAGTCGATCCGACGCGCGCGGCCGTCTCGGTGATGAACCCCGACGGCTCAGATTTCACGCAGCGCGCAAAGCGCATTCGTAATGCAATCGCGCTCGCCGTCAATCCCGACACCGGCTCGCTCTGGGTCGGCGGCGCCGGCCAAGACGATCTGCCGTTCGGCCATCCTTACGAGTATCTCGACGATCTCTCGTCACACGCCGGCGATGCCGACTACGGGTGGCCCGAGTGCGAGGAGAACCATCACGTCTACTGGCACGGCTACGATTGCTCGAAGACGGTCGAGCCGTTAATCGAGCTTCCCGCCTACTCCACGATCGTAGGCGCGGCGTTCTATCCGCTGCATCAATCCGGCGCTCACGCCTTCCCGCCAGAGTATCGGGGCGGACTCTTCGCCGCGGTTCACGGCTCGTGGCACACCAAGGGCGGCGGCTGCGACGCCGAACCGCCGCGCGTCATCTTCGTCGCGATGCACGGCGATCGACCGGCCAACCCGGTTGATTGGAACGATCCGCACGCGCAGTGGTCGGAGTTCCTTACCGGCTTCCAGCGCAGCTGCACCGACCGGATCGGGCGCGCCACCGGCATCGCTGTCGGACCGAAGGGCTCGCTTTTCGTCGCCGACGACGACGCCGGGCTCGTCTACCGCATTCGCCCGAAATCGTAGGATCGCGAGGATAAAGCATGACGCAAACGCTTGCGGTTCTCGTCGGCGGCGGCCCGGCACCCGGTATCAACGGCGTGATCGCTTCGGCCGCGATGGAGGCCTCGCAGTGCGGTCTGCGCCCGATCGGCATCTACGATGGCTACCGCGATCTCGCCGTGGGCGTCGCCCCGCGTACGATCGAGCTCACCTTCGACGCCGTCTCTCGCATCCACACCAGCGGCGGTTCGATTTTACGTACCTCGCGCACGAATCCGGCCGAGGACGACGCGACCCTGGCGCGCTGTGTTGCCGCGCTCGACGCACTGGGCGTCCGCTATTTGGTCTGCATCGGCGGAGACGACACGACGTTCGGCGCCGCGAAGATCGCCGAAAAGACGCGCGGGCGCATCGGCATCGCGACCGTGCCGAAAACGATCGACAACGACCTTCCGCTGCCCGACAACGCGCCCACCTTCGGATTCGAGACGGCGCGCTCGGTCGGCGCCGGCATTCTCGAAAGCCTGATGGAGGACGCGCGCACGACGGAGCGCTGGTACATCGTCGTCTGCATGGGGCGCAAGTCCGGCGCGCTTGCGTTGGGGATGTGCAAGGCCGCCGGCTCGACGTTGGCCGTGCTCCCCGAGGAGTTCCCCGCCCACACGACGCTCTCGTCGGTTGCCGATACGATCGTTGGTGCGATCGTCAAGCGCCGGTCGCTGGGGCGCGAACACGGCGTCGCCGTCGTCGCGGAAGGCATCGCCGAGTGCATCTGGGACGACGTCTTCGGCGCGAGCGAGAATCTGGGCCGCGACTCCTTCGGCAACGTGCGCCTGGCCGACGTGCCGCTCGGCATCATCCTGCGCGACGCCGTGCGCGGGCGCCTCGAGCAGATCGGCGTCCGGTCAACCGTTCATGCCAAAGACATCGGGTACGAGCTGCGCTGCGCGAAGCCCGTGCCGTTCGACGTCGACTACACGCGCACGCTAGGATTCGGCGCGGTCCGGTACCTCGTCGACGGCGGAAGCGGCGCCTTGATCGCGCTCTCGGGGGGGCGCGTCCAGCCGATCGACCTGGAGGGATTGCTCGACCCCGCCACCGGCCGGATCCGCACGCGTCAGGTCGAGCGATCGACTGAAGCCTACCGCGTGGCGCGCGATTACATGGTTCGTCTCGAACCCGACGACTTCACCGACGACGTGCGCCTGCGCGCGCTCGCCGCCCAGACTAACCTGCGCCCGCAGGAGTTTCGCGCGGCGTTCGAACGCGTCGCGCTGCCGTAGCGCTGCCCTAGCCCTTACGGCGGTGGGCTCGCACCGTTCCCCGAGAGCGAGTCGAGGAGCGCCTGCGCCTTGGCGGCGCCGTCGACGTCGTTGGCGATGCGGTAGTGGCGCAGCGCATCGGTCGCCGAGGTCCGGGCCTCGGCGGTATTGCCTAGTTTCGCCTGGATCTGCGCGCGTACGTAGTAGCCGTCGGGATCGTCGCCCGACCCTTTGATATAGCTATCCACGCTCTTGAGCGCGTCGGCGTAGGCAGCGGCGCCCATTTGCGCGGTCGCGAGCCAGTAGTAGGCGTTAGTATCGTCCGGGGCGATGCGCAGCGCGGTTGTGAAATCGGCAATCGCCGCGTTCCAGTTCTGCTGGTGGAGCTCGACCCGGCCCCGATAAAAGAACGCGTAATCGTCGTTGGGATCGAGCGAGGCCGCGGCGTTGCAATCCGAGAGCGCCTCGGCGTAGCGGCCGAGCGCGATGTACGCGCGGCAGCGCATCACGAGGCCGCTGACGCCTTCGGGGTTCAGCTGCACCGCCTGGTTCGCGTCGGCGAGCGCGCCTTGCGGGTCGCCCTGATTCATTTCGATCACCGCGCGCATGCGGTAGGCGTAGGCGAGTTTCGGCTCCAGCTCGATCGCCTTGTTGCAGTCGGCGAGCGCGGCTTTGGTCTGCTGGATCTCTAGGCGCGATTCGCAGCGCGAGGCGTAGGCGTACGCGTAGAGCGGATTCACCTGGATCGCCGCGGTGTAATCGACGATCGCCGACTTCTGCTCGTCGAGCGCCTCGTAGTCGTCGCCGCGGTCGGTCAGCGCTCTGGCGTCTTGGGGATGTTGCTGCAGGTACTTCTCGAGCAACGCCAGCGCTTCTCGATACTTCCCGTCCTTGTATAGGCTTTCGGCGTGCAGGACGTCGACCGAGATGCTGGTCTCGTCGGCGCGGGCCGCGCCGATCGCTGCCGGAACGATCAGGGTGACGGCTAGGAGCAACGTCGGCAGGGCGCGATACATACTCTTCCCTTTCCTGCGGGCGTCAGACGCGCCCGACGATGAAGCGGCCGGCGTGCGGAAGCTTCTCGACCGCGCCGAGGTCGAGCCCGAAGTTGTCCGCCAGCAGCCGCGGCGGGTTCGAGGCCAACCACGAAGAGATCGAGATCTCTTGATAGTCCGGAGTGTTGAACGCCACCAAGATCTCCGTTTCTTCGTTTCCGATCTGCCGAATGTAATGGCCGAAGCCGCGATTGATGAAGGCGACGTCGCCGGGACCGAACTCGTCTTGCCGGTACTTACCGTTCGCGCCGAAGACGCCGATCTCCGAACGCCCGCGGATATAGTACTGCCACTCGTCGGCGTTCGGATGCCAGTGCAGCTCGCGCAGTCCGCCGGGTTTGAGTTTGAGCAGCACCCCGGTGATCGTCGAGGAAATCGGAAACTGCTGCTGCGAGACGAGCCGTTCG
Organism: Vulcanimicrobiaceae bacterium; assembly: GCA_049792675.1. GTDB lineage: Bacteria > Vulcanimicrobiota > Vulcanimicrobiia > Vulcanimicrobiales > Vulcanimicrobiaceae > Cybelea. Next base: position 17,012 of record JBARBD010000185.1, read on the forward strand.
CTGCCGCCCGCAAACTCTAAGCGCGGCGCATCGCCGAGGCGGAATTTGTGGCGCAGCTGGCTGGGAGCGAGACCCGGATTGAGCGCGGCCGGCGGCATCGGCGGCGGAACCTCGCCCTGCACGATGTAGACTTCTTGCTTCGGCAGCTTCGCGATCGTCTCGGGAGCGAGCGAAAGGTTCTGCGCGAGCACGGCGGCCGGCGTGTGCGCGACCCAGTCGGTGATACTGAACGTTCCGAACTCCGAGAAGCGCCCGTCGTCGAAGACCAGGAGAAAGTGGCATTCGCCCGGGCCCAGGCCCTGAATCGAGTGGCCGTGTCCCTTGGGAAAGTACCAAACGTCGCCCGGTCCGAAATCCGATATCTCGGCGTCGCCGGAGGGCGCGATCACCGTCACGCGGCAGCGGCCGCTGACGACGTACGCCCACTCGGCCGCGATCGCGTGCCAGTGCAGCTCGCGCAGGGCGCCCGGCTCCAGGCGCATCGTCACCGCGGCGAAACTTTGCGAGACCGGAAACTCGTCCACCGTGTGCTGGCGGGCCGATCCGCCGGCGCCGGTCCACCCCTTCGCCTTCTCGAGTTCGAACTTGAAGTTCGGCAAATCGCTCATCGTCGTCGAAGCTCCCAAAAAAGAAAAAGCCCGCGGTAATCGCGAGCTCTTTCTTTCTCTAAATCTGGCACCGTCCTACTTTCGAGGGGCCCTGCGGCCCGACTATCATCGGCGCTGGCGGGCTTAACTGCCGTGTTCGGGATGGGAACGGGTGGGACCCCGCCGCCATGGGCGCCAGAAACCTTGTCAAACCTGATCCCCGTCGCGATGGCGAGCCTGAGCTCACAGCCGATCGCGCCGGGAAAGTTCATCCACTCCGAACGGCGCGAGCCGTTCGAAGCGAAAGCTGTACAGAGAAGAACTTCCAAGTGCCCAGACGAGCGTGCGTAATTTTGTTAATCAAAATTTCCGAGCGATTAGTACCGGTCAGCTCCACGCCTTGCGACGCTTCCACCCCCGGCCTATCAACGTGGTAGTCTACCACGACTCTTCACCCTTACGGGATTGAGATCTCATCTTGGAGTCAGTTTCACGCTTATATGCTTTCAGCGTTTATCTGATCCGAACATAGCTACCCGGCTATGCTCCTGGCGGAACAACCGGTTCACCAGAGGTTCGTTCGACCCGGTCCTCTCGTACTAGGGTCCAATCTCCTCAAATCTCCTACGCCCACAGCGGATAGGGACCGAACTGTCTCACGACGTTCTGAACCCAGATCGCGTACCGCTTTAATGGGCGAACAGCCCAACCCTTGGGACCTACTACGGCCCCAGGATGCGACGATCCGACATCGAGGTGCCAAACCTCCCCGTCGATGTGGCGACCTGCACTCACGTGCAGCTCAGACTATACCTTCATCTCTTTCGAGATGCGCAGCGTTTTATGGTCGCGATAAATTTGCCGTCGCCGGCAGCGCTTCCATCGATCTCACCGTGAGATCAGTCGTTACAGGGTCAAACGTACGACATATCCGGGCGGACCCGGACGTAGTCACGCGGCTCACGCCGCGACGTCGACTTCCCTCGGTAT
>JBARBD010000186.1:0-12385 GCA_049792675.1 Vulcanimicrobiaceae bacterium
TGAGGCGTTGGGTGAGCCGGGCGGCGCTCGTGATCGCGTTGGCGATGATCGGATGGTTCGCGTTCGGTTGGTTGAGCGCCCAAACGGCGTGCGCGCACGATCCGCGCTTCGCCTGTTCTGCGCGTGACGGACAGCACGCGATCCCGATCCGCGATCCCGGAAAATCGTGGGCCTACTACGGGCGGTTGAAGAGCGGAGAGTTCGATACGTACGCGCTCGCCGTCCGGCGCGAATCTCCGATTCCCGTGAACCTTTTGATCGAGAGCGCCGACGCGGCCGCACCCGGGCGCCCTCGCGCCGTCGTCCGCGACCAATCCGGCAGCGTGATCGCGACGGTGTCGTTCGATCGCTCGCAACCCTTCTACGAGCCGTTCTCCCGAATCTCGTATCTCGCCACGCCCGTTCGGCAGCTGCGGCTTCTTCCGGGGCTCTATGCGGTCGCCGTTACGATGGATCGGGCGCCTTCGCCGCAACGCTACGTGCTCGCGATCGGATCGGCGGAACGCTTCGGAATCGGCGAAATCCCCTACGTCTTGGGAGCGATTCACCGGATCCGCGCCCGAGGCTACTGACGCATTCGCGTTAGGGAGGAAAAGCATCCACCACGTTCTATCTATGGGGGTCGCCGGGCAAGTGGCGGAACTGGCAGACGCGCTGGATTTAGGTTCCAGTGGGGCAACCCGTCAGAGTTCGAGTCTCTGCTTGCCCACGCCACCTACCCGCGGAAGTAGCTCAGTGGTAGAGCATCGCCTTGCCAAGGCGAGGGTCGCGAGTTCGAATCTCGTCTTCCGCTAAGTTCAAACTATGACCACCTCAACACTGACACGCCTCGCCCCGACCCAGGTGGCGCTCGAATTCTCGATTACCCGCCAAGAACTTGCCGCGGCGGAGGAGCGCGCATTCCGCAAATTGGCCAAGGACGTCCGGCTGCCGGGCTTTCGCCGGGGTAAGGTGCCGCGCAAGATATTCGAGCAGACCTATGGCGCGCAGGCCGTTACCAGTCAGGCTGTTGACGAGGTCGTCCCCGAAATATACGCCAAGGCGGTCCGGGAGCACGATCTCGAGCCGGTCGAGCGGCCGAAGCTCGAGGTCCTCGAGGAGGACGAAGGGCGTCCTACCCGCCTCAAGGCGACCGTTGAAGTCCGCCCGACCATCGCGCTCGGAAAGTACAAGGGCCTCCTCGTCCCTAGCCCGCCGGTAGCCGTCAGCGACGCCGAGGTCGAGCGCAGCCTGGAGGCGCTGGCGAAACAGCGGGCGACGCTCGTCCCTGTCCAGCGGCCGGCCCGCCTCGGGGACGTCGTCACGATCGACTACGAGGGCAGCATCGACGGCGAGCCGTTCGAAGGCGGGCGCGGCGTCGGCGAGGTTACCGAGCTGGTCGAAGGGCGCTTCGTCCCGGGCTTCGCCGCAGGCATCGCGGGCATGGCGCCGGGCGAGAGCAAAGCCATCGACGTGCGCTTCCCTGACGAGTACGCCGCGGCGGCGTTGGCCGGTAAAGCGGCCGTTTTCCAGGTCTCGCTGCACGACGTCAAAGAGTTCGAGCTTCCGGCCATCGACGACGAGTTCGCGCGGGCGCTCTCGGGAAATCAGAACGTCGAAGAGCTGCGCGCCGACCTCCGTCGCAGGCTCGAAGCGGTCGCGCAGGGGCGTGCGCGCCGAGCCATCGGGAATACGATCATGGAGCAGCTCCTCGCCGCGCACGATTTTCCGCTCCCTCCGTCAATGATTGACGGCGAGATCAACCGGATCGTCGAGGACGCCGCGTCGGCCGCCGCGAGCGCCGGCACGAGCTTCGACGATTTCTTGAAGCAATCCGGAAAAAGCGAAGCGGAGCTGCGCGATTCGTACCGTCCCGAGGCGGAATCGCGCGTCAAGGCCGCTCTCTTGATCGAGGAGATCGCCAAGGCCGAGAAGATCAACGCGACGCCTGCCGATATCGCCCAAGAGCTCGAAGCGCTATCGCGGCGATACGGCCAACCCGTCGCTCGCGTCCGTCAAGCGCTGGGGAATAATCTGCTTTCCTTGATGGAAGGGATCGTCAGAACCAAGACGCTCGACTTCCTCGTCGACAACACCGAGGTCGCCGTCAGCGAAGAAACCACCGGCCCGGCGTCGTAGTTAGACCGATCATGGGACATTTAGTACCGATGGTCGTCGAACAAACGGCGCGAGGCGAACGCGCGTACGACATCTATTCGCGGTTGCTCAAAGATCGAATCGTCTTCGTCGGCGGCCCGATCGACGATCACTTGGCAAGCCTCGTCATCGCACAGTTGCTCTTTCTCGAGAAGGAGGACCCAGAGAAGGACATCGACATGTACTTGAACAGCCCGGGCGGGAGCGTCACGGCGGGGCTGGCGATGTACGACGCGATGCGTTTCATCAAGCCGGACGTCGCGACGATATGCATGGGCTTTGCGGCCTCGATGGGCTCGATTCTCTTGACCGGCGGCGCGCCGGGCAAGCGGTACGCCCTCCCCAACGCCAAGGTCGTCATCCACCAGCCCTGGGTCTCTCAGATCGGCGGCCAGGCGACCGACGTGGAAATCGCCGCCCGGGATCTCATCGCGACCCGCCAGACGGTCGCACGGATCTACCAGGAAACCACAAAAAAACCGATCGAACAGGTTCTCAAAGACATCGAGCGGGATTATTATATGACGGCGCAAGAGGCCAAGGATTACGGGATAATCGACCAGATCATCGAAAACCGGCAGAGCCTGCCCTTGCCGACCTAAAGGAGTGGAGGAGTCCCCCAGACCCGATGTTTCGCTTCGGAGACGACAAAGGCCAGCTCAAGTGTAGCTTCTGCGGAAAATCGCAGGAGCAGGTTCGCAAGCTCATTGCGGGCCCGGGCGTCTATATCTGCGACGAGTGTATCGAGCTCTGTAACGAGATCATCGAGGAAGAGCTCTACAAGAACGTAGACGAGAACCTTCGGCTCCGGAACATCCCCAAGCCCAAAGAGATCAACCACATCCTGAACCAGTACGTCATCGGTCAGGAACGGGCAAAGAAATCTCTGGCGGTCGCCGTCTACAACCATTACAAGCGCATCAACGTCGGGGGAACCGCGGACGACGTCGAGCTGCAGAAGTCGAATATCCTGCTCGTCGGTCCGACCGGTTCGGGAAAGACCTACCTCGCGCAGACGCTCGCCAAGATTCTCGACGTGCCGCTGGCGATGGCCGACGCGACCTCGCTCACCGAAGCCGGCTACGTCGGCGAAGACGTCGAGAACATTCTGCTCAAGTTGATCCAAGCCGCCGACTACGACGTCAAGCGCGCCGAGAAAGGCATCGTCTACATCGACGAGATCGACAAGATCGCCCGCAAGAGCGAGAACCCGTCGATCACGCGCGACGTCTCGGGCGAGGGTGTGCAGCAGGCGCTGCTCAAGATCCTCGAAGGCACCACCGCCAACGTGCCCCCGCAAGGCGGGCGAAAGCACCCGCACCAAGAGTTCATCCAGATCGACACGACAAACGTGCTCTTTATCTGTGGCGGCGCGTTCGACGGTCTGGAGCGGATCATCGAGTCGCGCGTCGCAGCCAACAACATGGGCTTTCGCGCGCAGCCCGAGGGCAAGCGCGACGTGCGCGTCGGTAAGCTGCTCCAGCAGCTGATGCCCGAAGATCTGCTCCGCTTCGGCCTGATTCCGGAGTTCATCGGGCGCCTGCCGATCGTCGTCACGCTCGACGCGCTCGACGAGCTGGCGCTGCGCCGGATTCTTACGGAGCCGCGCAACGCGCTCGTGCGGCAGTTCCAGAAGATCCTCAATATGGACGGCGTCGATTTGCAGTTCACCAAAGAAGCGCTGGTCGCGATCGCAACCAAAGCGCAACGGCGCAAGACCGGAGCGCGCGGCCTGCGTTCGATTCTCGAAGAGACGATGCTGGAGGTCATGTACGATCTGCCTTCGCTCCAGGGCGTCAAGAAGTGCGTCGTCAACAAAGACGTGATCGAGAAGAAAGAGGCGCCGACGCTGATCTACCAAGAGCAGAAGAAGGATATGCCCGCCTGAGGAAGGCCTGATCCGGCGCATCCCGTCGTCGCCTGACGATCTCATTTGCGACTGTAAGCGCGAATTCGGCACGAGCGGGGATGCCGCCCGAGCGATTAACCTGAGAACAAGCGAGGGCGGCATCCCCCGAGTGCCAAAATGAGCGCACCCATGGAGCTCCCGAAACACTACGATCCGAAGGCGGTAGAACCGCGGCTTTACGCGTCCTGGGAGCGCAACGGCTACTTTCACGAAGAGCCCGATCCGGCGCGCCCGCCGTTCATCGTCTGCATGCCGCCGCCCAACGTGACGGGGCGACCCCACTTAGGCCACGGCTCGACCTACACGCCGATGGACGTGCTGGTTCGCTACCATCGTATGCTCGGTGAAAACGCCGACTGGCTTCCCGGCTCCGATCACGCGGCGATCGCGACCGAGGCCGTGTTGGTCAAAGAGCTGGCGAAGGAAGGCGTGAGCCGTGACGAGCTCGGCCGGGCGCGCTTCGTCGAGCGCGCCTGGGCGTGGTCGCGCACCTACGGCGGCGAGATCGAGGCGTCGTTCCGCCGTCTTGGCTTCGGCCCCGATTGGCAGCGCCTGCGCTTCACGATGGACGAGGGTCTCTCGGCCGCGGTCCGACGCGTCTTCGTGCAGCTCTATCGCGAGGGGCTGATCTATCGCGGCCGGCGTTTGATCAACTGGGATCCGACGGCGAAGTCGACCGTCTCCGACGCCGAGCTCGACCACGTGGAACGCGACGGCACCCTCTGGCGGATCCGCTACCCGTTCGACAAGAACGATCCGGCCGCCGGCATTGAGGTCGCGACGACGCGCCCCGAGACGATGCTCGCCGACGTCGCGATCGCGGTCCATCCCAACGACCAGCGCTACGCGCACCTGATCGGCCGCAGGGTCTGGCTCCCGCCGCTGCTGGACCGCGCGATTCCGATTCTCGCCGACGAAGCAGTGGAACCCGAGTTCGGAACCGGCGCGGTGAAGGTCACGCCCGCGCACGATCCTACCGATTACGAGATCGGCGTGCGGCACGGCCTGGAGATGCCCTCGGTGATCGACACGGCGGCGCGCATCTGCGCAACCGACCTCGACGTCGGACCATACGCCGGGCTCGATCGGTTCGCGGCGCGCGAGCGGATCGTCGAAGATTTGCTGCGCAGCGGCCTGCTGGTTGCCGCCGAACCGCACCGGCACAGCATCGCCGTAAGCGAGCGCAGCGGCGACGTGGTCGAGCCGCTCCTCTCGCTGCAGTGGTTCGTCACGATGAAACCGTTGGCGCTGCCCGCGCTCGAAGCGTACCGCACCGGGCGCGTGCGCTTTTCGCCGGAACGCCACGGGCGCGTCTACGAGCAGTGGCTCGAGAACATCCGCGATTGGAACGTTTCGCGCCAGATCTGGTGGGGGCATCAGTTGCCGGTTTGGTATACGCCGGACGGAAAAGAGATCGTCGCCGAAAGCGAGGAGGAGGCGCGAGAGATCGCGCAGCGCACCTGCGGCACGAGCGAGCTGACCCGCGATCCCGATACGCTCGATACGTGGTTCTCGAGCGCGCTCTGGCCCTTCTCGATCCTCGGCTGGCCCGACTCGACGAGCGAACTCGCCTGCTGGTATCCCTCGCAAGTGATGGTGACCGGCGCCGAGATCATCTTCTTGTGGGTCGCAAGAATGGTGATGCTCGGGCTGCACTTTATGGGCGACGTTCCCTTTCGGGACGTGGTCCTCACGCCGCTGGTCTTCGACGCGGAAGGCCGCAAGATGTCGAAGTCGTTGGGCAACGTCGTCGATCCGATGGAGCTGGTCGACAGCTACGGCGCCGACGCTTTTCGGATGTCGATTCTGCGGCAGATGCGCCCCGAGGCCCAGGAGGTCCGTTATCAGGAGTCGCGCTGCGAAGAGGCGCGTAACTTCAACAACAAGATATGGAACGCGACGCGCTACGTTCTCGCGTTGCCCGAAGGCCTTCCGCCGGCGATGACGCTCCCCGCCCAAGCCTCGCTGACGCAGGCCGACCGCTGGATTCTCACGCGCCTTCGTCAGACGATCGTGCGGATGGGCGAGGCCCTGCACGCCTACGATTTCGGCGGCGCGGCCGAGACGGTCTGGCGCTTTCTGTGGTACGAATTCTGCGATTGGTACGTCGAGGCGACTAAGGCGCCGCGTAACCGCGGCACGCGTGCTGCGGTGCTGAGCTTCGTATGGAACAACGCGATGCGACTGCTCCACCCGATCGCGCCCTTCATCAGCGAGGAAATCTGGCTGGCCCTTCCGCACGACGGGCATACGATCCTGACGGCAACCTGGCCCGACCCGCTCGAAGTTCCCGACGCTCCAGCCGAAGCCGAAGCCTTTGCGCTGCTGCAGCGCAGCGTCGAGCAGATTCGCAATTTGCGCGCGGAGATCGGCCTGCACCCCCGCGAGCGCATCGTGCTCGACGTCCCGGCCAACGTGCCGGACGAGATGGCGGAGTTGCTGGCGCTCTTCACGACCGCGGAGGTCGAGCGCTGCGCGCCGTCCGGTGAAGGAATCGGTGAGGCGCTCGCGGCGGTCGGCGCGCGCGCGCCGCGCGGCGTCCTTACCGAGCGCTACCTCAAGGAGCTCGAGCGCCTGCGTTCGGAGATCGCGCGCGGTGAAAGCAAGCTGAGCAACGAAGCCTTCGTCGCCAAGGCGGCGCCGAACGTCGTTGCGAAGGAACGCGAAAAGCTCGAAACCTACCGCGCCGAACTCGCCAAGACCGAAGCGGCGTTGGCGGCGCTCAAGGAACCCGCATGACCACGGTTAACCGCCGCGTCCTCGCGCGCAACGAGGAGATTCAACGTATCATCGCGCGCCTCGCCCACCAAATCGTCGAGCCGAACGAGGCGCAAGCCGGGCTCGTGCTCCTGGGCGTACGGCGCGGGGGCGAAGCGCTCGCGCTGCGTCTCGGGAGAGAGATCGAACGCATCAGCGGCGAGGCGCCCGCGGTCGGGTTCCTCAATATCAACCTCTACCGCGACGATCGGGTCACCCACCAACTCCCAGAATCGCAGATTCCGGTCGACGTCTCGGGACGAACGGTCGTTATCGTGGACGACGTCCTCTACACCGGCCGCACCGTCCGCTCGGCGCTCGATGCGGTGACCGATCTCGGCCGCCCCGGCGCGATCCGCCTCTGCGTGCTGGTCGACCGCGGCCTACGCGAGCTCCCGGTTCAGCCTGATTTCGTCGGCCGCTTTACGCCCACGAACGCTCGCCAGCGCGTCGTCGTCTCGCTCGCTCCGCAGCCGGCTCCCTCGGACGAGGTAACGATCCTGGAAGACGGCCGTGCGGATACGACGTAGCCTGATCGACCTCGACGACCTTACGGCTGAGGAAATCGAGCACGTCTTCGAGCGAACCGCGCAGTTCGAACGGGCGGCGCCGGGCCCGCTGCTCAAAGGCGTCGCGTGCGTGAATATGTTCTTCGAACAGAGCACTCGCACGTTTACGTCTTTCAATCTCGCCGAACTGCGCCTCGGCGCCGACGTCGTGAACTTGGCGCCAAAAGATCTGAGCCTTGCGAACAAAGGCGAGAGCCTCGAGGACACGGCGATGACGCTCGGGGCGCTCGGAATCTCCGTCCTGGTCGTCCGCCATCCCGAGGCCGGCTTTCCGCAACGGATCGCTTTGAGCTTCGACGGCCACGTCATCAACGCGGGCGACGGGCCGCACGCGCATCCAACGCAGGCGCTGCTCGACCTGTATACCCTGATCGAAGAGTTCGGCGAGCTCAGCGACCGCGTCGTCGCGATCGTCGGTGACGTAATGCACAGCCGGGTCGCGCACTCGATGATCCGTGGGCTGCAGCGCCTCGGCTGCTCCGTGGTCCTGGTCGGCCCCGAAGGGTTCTTGCCCGAGAGCTACGCCGGCAACGGCGTCGAGATCGAGCGCGATTTCGACGCGGTCTTGCCGCGCGTGGACGCGATCGTGCTGCTGCGCATCCAACGCGAGCGGTTTGACGAGATGCCGATCTCCGACCGCGAGTACGTACGCGCGTACCGGCTCGACGAGCGCCGCTTGGCGAAAACACGCAACGACGCCATCGTCATGCATCCGGGTCCATATAACCGAGGAATGGAGCTCGACGATTCGGTCTTGGAGTACACCGGCTGGCGCTACGCGCGGCAAGTCCGTCACGGCGTCGCGATTCGCATGGCTGTGCTCGATCTGCTCGTCAACGCTCGATGAAGGCGCTGCTGATCAAAGGCGGCCGCCTCGTCGACCCGGCGGCGTCGCTCGACGCGCGCTTAGACCTGCGCATTCGAGACGGCACGATCGCCGAGATCGGAGCGGAGCTCGCCCCCGAAACCGGCGAGGAGCTACTCGACGCGACCGGCGCCGTCGTCGCGCCGGGCTTCATCGACATGCACGTCCACCTGCGTGAGCCAGGATTCCCGGAAAAAGAGACGATCGAGAGTGGAACGGAAGCGGCGGTGCGAGGCGGCTTCACCGCGGTTGCCTGCATGCCGAATACCAATCCGCCGCTCGACGACCCCCCGGTACTGCTCGAACTCGCCAACGAGGTGCGGCGGCGCGGCGCCTGCCGAGTCTATCCGATCGGCGCGATCACGCGCGGGCGCGCCGGCTCGCAGCCCTGCGACTACGCCGCGTTGGCGCGAGCGGGCGCCGTCGCTTTCTCCGACGACGGCGACAGCGTTGACGACGCGTCCGTGCTGCGCGAGGCCGCCCTTCGGGCACGCGAGGTCGCGCATCCGTTCGTATCGCACTGCGAGGACGCTCGGCTCAAACGCGCCGCGCCCGGCGCCGGAATCGCCGAAGACGTCATCGCGGCGCGCGATCTCTTGATTGCCTCCGAAACGGGTAAATCGTGGCATATCGCCCACCTCTCGACGCGGTGCTCGCTCGAACTCGTTCGTTACGCGCGCGCCCGCGGCGCTAGCGTGACGTGCGAGGTAACGCCGCATCACTTGAGCTGTTCGGCCACGAGCGCGAGCGAGCTGGAGCCGGCGGCCAAGGTCAATCCGCCGCTGCGCAGCGAGGACGATCTGCGCGCGCTGCGCGACGGCGTGCGCGACGGCACGATCGATGCGTTCGCGAGCGATCACGCGCCGCATACGAGTGAGGAGAAGAGCGGGCAAATCGGCGACGCGGCCCCGGGCTTCACCGGCCTCGAGATCGCCGTCGGCGCCTACGCCGCGGCAATGCCGGATCTGCCGGTCGCCCGTTTCGTCGAGCTGCTCTCGCGCAACCCCGCGCGCATTCTCGGCGTTCCCGGTGGTTCGCTGGCGCTGGGCGGCCCCGGCGACGTGACCCTCTTCGCCGATCGAAGCTGGAGAGTCGACCCGGCCGCCTTCGCGTCGAAAGGGAAGAGCACGCCTTTTGCCGGGCATACGTTTCCACGCAAAGTGCTCGCAACCGTGGTCGGCGGGGCCGTCCGCTATCGCGCGCCCGAGCTCGCGAGGCGCCCGTGACGCAGACGCATCCGCCGGCAGCGCTCTTTCTCGCCGACGGCAGTCGCTTCGACGGCCACGGGCTTACGTACGAGGGCATCGCCTTGGGTGAAGCCGTCTTCTACACTGGTATGACCGGATATGAAGAGGCGCTGACCGATCCTTCGTATGCCGGCCAGATCCTCGTCTTCACCTATCCGATGATCGGAAACTATGGCATCTCCGGGAGCGCCTCGCAGTACCGGCGCGTCTGCGCGGCCGGCACCGTGATCAAGCAGATCGCCTATCATCCTTCGCACCATCTCGCGCAACGCAATTTGCCGTCGTGGCTCGACGAGCAGAGCGTCCCCGCGCTGATCGGCGCCGATACGCGCGCCATCACCATCGCGCTGCGCGAACACGGAACGATCTGGGCCGCGCTCGCCGTCGGTCGAGCCTCGCTCGATGCCGCCGAGCGGCGCCTCACGGAGTTTGCCCGTACGGCGACGACCAAGGCGCTTGTCCCGAGCGTTGCAACCCGGCGGCCCTTTACGCTCGGCGCGCGCGAGGGAAAGCGTCGCGTCGTGCTGATCGACTGCGGCGTCAAACGCGCCATTCTGCAGCAGCTGGAAGCGCTCGGCGCCGAGATCGTCGTCTTGCCGTACAGCGCGACCACGCAGGAGGTGCTCGCCGCGGAACCGGATGCGGTCTTCGTCTCGCCGGGGCCGGGAGATCCGCGCGATCTCGCAGAGACCGTCGAGACGCTGCGCGACTTGGTCGGCCGCAAGCCGCTCTTCGGCATCTGTTTGGGCCATCAGCTGCTCGCGCTCGCGCTCGGCGGCCAGACGTACAAACTCCCCTACGGTCATCGCGGCGGCAATCAGCCGGTCAAGGATCTCGCAGCCGGCGAGGTGCTCATCACCGCGCACAACCACGGATACGCGGTGGATGCGCGAACGCTTCCGCCCGATCTCGAGCCGACGATGACCAATCTCAACGACGCGACTAACGAAGGGTTCCGCCATCGAACGCTGCCGATCGCGGCCGTCCAGTTTCATCCCGAAGCATCGCCCGGCCCATTCGACGCCCGCCGGATCTTCGCGACTTGGCTAGGGAGCCTGTGAAGACGTCGCTGCACGCAGCGGCGCGCATCACCGCAGTAGCGCTCCTGGCCGCGGTGACGCCGGCCCAGGCGCAGAGCTTGCAGCGCTTGACCGTCGGCACCTTCGCGCTCTCGGCAGACCCGAGCCGCCCGCAGGTAGACCAGCCGTTCCATCTCATCGTTACCTTGCGGGTTCGCGAGCCGGTCGCCAGGATAGATAACCTCGAGCTTCCCGTGCTCGCCGAACTGGAGCTGCTTGGAGACGAGCGGCAGATCGTGAGCGGACCGCGCGGCACCGAGTATCGCGAGGTCGTGACGGTCGCAGCCCATCGCACCGGCGCGTTGACGATCGGGCCCGCCAGGCTGCAAGCGATCGACGCGCGCGACAACAAGCCGAAGGAGTGGGCGACCAACGGCTTGCGGCTCGATGTCGCCGGCGCAGCGCCGCAGCTGGTCGGCGCGGACGCCCTCAACCATCTGGGAGCCGCGGTGCTCTTGCTCTTGCGGATCCTCCTTTGGCTCTTCGGCATCGCTGCGATCGTCGTACTCGCGCTGCTGCTCTTCCGGCGACGCGCGCCCACGCCGGTGCCAGTTGCGCCCGCCCCCGCGCCGCAGCCGTCTCCGCCGGTGCCCGTTGCACGCTCGCAACGCCAGCAGCTCGAGGATGCACTCGCCGTCTTGCGCGCCGAGCATACGCGCGCGGCGGCGATCCGCGTGCGCGCGGCGGTCTGGCGGATGGTCGGCGCAAACGATGGCGAAACGCTCGCCGACGTGCTGAAGCGACCGGAAAGCGACGACGTTACGCTGCGAGGGCTGCTCGTCGCGCTCGAACGCAGCGCCTTTACCTACGACGACGATCTCGCCGCCGCCATCGATGGCGCGTGCGCCGCGCTGCAACGACGGATCGAGGCGTTGGCGTGATCGGCGCGCGACAGCCGGGCGATCTAAGCGCCGCCCTCGCTCAGACGATCGTCGGACAGCCGGGCGTCATCGAAGCATTGCTCCTGGCGCTGCTCTCGAACGGTCACGTCCTGCTCGAAGGGCCGCCGGGGCTCGCCAAGACCCTTGCGTGCCGTTCCCTTGCCGCGGCCCTCGAGGGCGAATTCAAGCGAATTCAATTTACGCCCGATCTCTTGCCCAGCGACATCGTCGGTACGCGCATCTTCGACCAGCGCGAGAGCAGCTTCGCAACGGTCCTCGGGCCGATCTTTGCCAACGTCGTCCTTGCCGACGAGATCAATCGCGCGCCGGCGAAGGTGCAGTCGGCGCTCCTCGAGGCGATGCAGGAGCGCCAGGTCACGATCGGGCCGCAATCTTACGCGCTGCCCGACCCGTTCGTCGTCATGGCGACGATGAATCCGCTCGACTCCGAAGGCACCTACGCGCTGCCGATCGCGCAGATGGATCGCTTCCTCATGAAGGTCAACGTCGGCTATCCTTCGCAGGAAGAAGAACTGCGTATTCTCGATCGCTTTGCGGTCGGCGATACGCAGCCGGTGCGCGCCGTCGCGACCCTTGACGACGTGCGCCGCTGGCGCGATCAAGCGCATGCCGTGCACCTCGACGAGAAGCTGAAGCGCTATATCGTCGAGCTGGTCGCGATCACGCGTCGCGCCGACGACATTAAGCTCGACACCGCACAAGGCGCGACGCTGCGCGCGGCCGAGTTGATCGATTACGGCGCGAGCCCGCGCGCGACGCTCGCGCTCGCCTACCTGGCGCGGGGGCGCGCGTTGCTCGCCGGGCGCGATTTCGCGCTTCCCGACGACGTCCGCGCGGTTGCCGCGCACGCGTTGCGGCACCGCATCGGCTTCAACCACCGGCTAGCGACCGAAGGGATCACCGCCGACCGCGTCATCGAGG
>JBARBD010000187.1:0-5911 GCA_049792675.1 Vulcanimicrobiaceae bacterium
CTACCGGGTCGCGATCGTCGCCCGTCGCGCCGCACGGCTCGAAGCCGTCGCACACGCGATTCGCGGTGCCGGCGGCACGTGCGTTACGATTGCCGGCGACGTGACGGCCCGCGATATGCCCGCTCGCATCGTCGCCGAGACGGTGCGCGCGTTCGGTCGCATCGACGTCGTCGTCAACAATGCCGGCCGCGGCGCGTACGGCCGCCTCCTCGAACATAGCGACGCGCAGATCGATGCACAGTGGCAGCTCAACGCTGCCGCGCCGCTGCGCATCGCGCGCGCGGCGCTTCCGTACCTCGAGAAGACGCACGGCCAGCTGGTCTTCCTGGGCACCGGCAGCGTGCGCATCCCGGTCCCGGCGTACGGCGCCTACGCGCCTGCCAAAGCCGCGCTACGTGCCGCGGCGACGCAGCTTCGCCGCGAACTTCGTCCGCTCGGCATCGCGGTAACGTACGTCGATCCCGGGCTGGTCGCAACCGAGTTTCACGTCGCGATGGGCATCGAGCGCGCGAAGCAAGTCCGAGCCGCGTCGCCGGAGCGCGTCGCGCGCGCTATCCTGCGCGGTATCGCGGGACGCCGCGCGGTCGTCAACGCCGTGCCGTGGCAGACCGCCGGCGCGATCCTCGGCGAGTGGGCCGGAACGCTTATCGACCCGATCGTCATCTCGACCTTCACGCCAAAACAAGCCCGTCATCCCGAAGGCCCGACCGAAGTTCCGGAGCCGAAGGGCGACTCCCGCGACACCTTTCAAGCAGCGCTCGAGCCGGTTGCGCGCAGGATGGAACGCGTGAAGCTCTCCCAATCGTTTCTGCGCGACGCGCTCGTGCCCGGCGCGACGCTCGAGCTCAACGAGCTCGCGATGCGTTGGGCCGGCATGCCGAATAAGAACGAACGCGGGGCGCTGCGCGAAGCGCTCGACGCACTCGCTGCCGGCGGCTTCCTCGAGCCGGCCGGCGAGGAGCGTTGGCGGGTTCTACGCGCCGCGCAGTAAGAGGGCGCGGCGTACCTGCTTGAAGCCGATCGCCGCGAAGAAGAGCAGCGTTGCGAGCAGCACGATGGTCGCGCCGCTCGACGCCCGCACGTAATACGAGAGATAGAGGCCACCCACCGTGCTCGCCGCGCCGAAGGCCGCGGAGAGCGCCATCATCGGCGCGAATCGCGAGGTGAGTTGATAGGCCGCGGCCGCCGGCGTGACGAGCAGGGCAGCGACCAGCACGATCCCGACTGCCTGCAGCGCGACGACGATCGTCAGGGCAAGCATCACGAGCAGCGCGTACTCGTAGGCCGGCGAAGCGATTCCGCTTGCCTGCGCGACCACCGGGTCGAA
Source organism: Vulcanimicrobiaceae bacterium (assembly GCA_049792675.1). GTDB lineage: Bacteria > Vulcanimicrobiota > Vulcanimicrobiia > Vulcanimicrobiales > Vulcanimicrobiaceae > Cybelea. Next base: position 1,328 of record JBARBD010000187.1, read on the forward strand.
CGTCGTGTAGAGCAGCCCCCGAAAGAGTACGACGACGGTGATCGCGACCGCGATGCTGAGCGCGAGGATCAACCACAAGTCTTGCGGTTGCACCGCGAGAATGTCGCCGAAAAGGAAACTCTGAAGGTCGACCGCGTAGTTACGCTGGCGGCTCATCAGGTAGACCCCGAGCGCGAACATTCCGGTGAAGAGCACGCCGATGGTCGTGTCGAGCGAGATGCGCCCGCGGCGATGGACGAAGCCGATGCCGATCGCCGTCAGCACGGCGACGATCCCGGCCCCGATATAAAAGTTCGCGCCGCGTAGATACGCGATCACGATCCCGGCAAACGACGCGTGCGCGATGCCGTCGCCGATGAACGAGAGTTTGCGAAGGATCACGTACGTGCCCATCGTCGAACAGAGCAGCCCGACGGCCAGCGCCGCCACGAACGCGCGCTGCATGAATGCATAGTGAAACGGGACGGTCAGCGCGTCGAGGGTCACTTGGCTTGGATCTCCGGATGGGCGGCGTGCGCGGTGTGCGGCTCGTGGTCGTGCCGGAGGTGGCCGTGCGTGTGGGTGTGCTCGCGAATCGCGGCGTAGGCGCCTGATTCGACGACCTCGTGCGGCTCGCCGAGCGCGAGCACGCGACGATCAATAACGAGCAAACGGTCGAACCAGTCGTCGACGCGATCGAGATCGTGCGTTGCCATCAGCACCGGCAAGCCTTGCGCGACGAGCTCGCGAACGATCAACCGCAGCGCTTCTTCGGTCGCCGCGTCGACGCCGGTCGTCGGTTCGTCGAGCAGCAAGAGTTTCGGCTCTTGTGCGATCGCCCGCGCGACGAAGGCGCGCTGCTGTTGCCCTCCCGAAAGACGTGCGATATGCCGGTCGGCCAGGTCGCTCATGCTGACCATCTCGAGCGCGCGGGCGACGACCTCGCGATCGTGTCGTGCGAACGGCTGCCAGAAGCGCAGCCGCGCGAAGCGCCCCATCGCAACGACGTCCCAGACGGTCGCCGGGAACGACCAATCCACGGCTTCGACCTGCGGCACGTACGCGATCGTCCCCGGCGGCAGCTTGCGCGGCGACGACCCCAGCACGAGCAGCTCGCCGCTGGTCGGAGAGAGAAGGCCGGCGACCGTCTTGAGCAGCGTCGACTTCCCGGAGCCGTTGGGGCCGATGATCCCAAGGGCTTCGCCGAAGTGAGCCGTGAGCGTCAGATCGCGCAGCGCGGTAAAGTCGTCGTAGCGCACGACCAGGTGGCGCGCGACGACCGCGTCGTCCACTATTTCAACGCCTTTACGATCGCGTCGGTATCGTACGTCAGCATGGCGATATAGTTGGCGACGTCGGGGTTGGTTCCGACCGAATCGTCGTAAAGGTTCTCGACCACTTTTACGCCCGCGCCCTGCGCGATCGCGTAGAGGAGCTTCGGGCTGTACTCGGGCTCGCTGAAGACGGCGCGCACGCCGTGCGCCTTGGCGAGATCGATCAGCTCGGCGATCTGTTGTGGATTCGGCTCCTGGCCGGGATTGCGTTCGACGAACCCGAGCGTCTTGATGCCGAAGCGGTCGTTGTAGTACTGCCAGGCATTGTGAAAAACGATCATGTAGCGCCGCGACGGCCGGATCGTGTCGATCTTGGCCTGGATCGTGCTACGTAACTCGTCGAGCCGCGCATTGTAACTCGCCGCGTTACGGCGATAGGCATCGGCGTGCGATGGATCGACGGCGACTAGGGCGTCGCGAATGTTCAGGACGTAGCGCTTGGCAAAGACCGGGTCCATCCAGAGGTGCGGGTTCAGATCCTTGACCGGCAGACCCTCGCTCGCAACGACGACGTGGAGATCGCGCGAGCCGGCGTCGCGCAAGAGCCGGTCGAGCCACGACTCGAGCCCGGCGCCGTTCTCTACGAGCACCTTTGCATCGGCGACGGTCGCGACGTCTTGCGGCGCCGGCTGAAACGTCTCCGGCGACGCCCCGACCGGCACGATATTCTTGACGGTGACGTACTCGCCGCCGACGCCCTGCACGAACGAGTTGAGCGTCGAGATCGTCGTCGCCACGGGAATCTTCCCCGCGGGGTTCGCCGCGCCGCCGGACGAGCTCGCGGACTTACCGGCACACGCGCTAAGCAAGAGCGCGAGAAAAAACGTGACGATTCGGTTCATCGGCACGCGCGACACCGTCCCAGAAACTCGACCGCATGGCCGTCGAGCTCGAAGCCATGCAGCGCGCGCAGCGATTCGGTGAACTGCCCCATCGCCGCGCAATCCACGTCCTCGACGCGCCCGCATTTCCGGCAGATCGCATGGTGGTGGTGACGCGGCTCGCAGAGCATGTAGGTGGCCTCGCCCTCGGGATCGGCCCGCTCGGCGACCTCGCCCTTGGCGCGCAGACGATCGAGCGTGCGATAGACGGTCGAGAGCGAGACGCGCGCGCCCTCGCCCTTCAACTCGCCATGTATCTCCGCCGCCGAAAGAAAGCGCGGCTCGCGCCGAAGGATCGACGTAATCCATTCGCGCGGACGCGTGACGTAATCGGCCCGAATCCCCATGGGTCGGGTTATTTGCGAACTGTTCGCAAAAGTCTTGCTAAGTTGGGCCGGCTGACGGGCTTGGCGATGGGCATGTTGCGATCTGGGCCTTCCCCGTCGCGCGCACCTGATCGCGCCAATACGCCGAGGTCTCGCTCCAGGGTGGGAGCGTGAGTCCGAGCGCCTGCGCGCGCATCTGTACCTTTGGAATCACGCCCTGGAAGGAAGATGGCACCGTCCCGCCCTGGTTGTTGACGATATTGGCCAGCGTCAGCCAGGCGTCGGCGATCATCATCGTCTGGAACGCCTGCGCCGCGGCCGGACACGAGCCGTTCAGCTTCGCGGCGATATCGGCTTGCAGCGCGAGCGCCCAGGCCCCAGTCGCGGCGATCTGGGCGAAGAGCGCGGCACGCTCCGTGTCACTCGCGCAGAGGCTGTCGAGGATCTCCCGTTCCTCGTTGAGCACCGAGATGACACCCGTAAGCCCTCCGTAGCGCTGTAGCTGCTGGGCAGTATTGCGTCCCGGCCCACGCCGGTCGTCATCGCGAACCTGCGTCGCGGCGTCGTCGATGGTTTGGCTGTTGCACCGGCTCGCGACCAGAACGCCCGCCCCGGCACCCGCCGACGACGCCCCCGCGGGCGCACCGATCAACGATAAGGCGAGTCCCGCGGCAAGAACGCTTCCCTTCATATTGCTTTGACAGGTGCCTAGCCCGGCACGTACAATCCTCCAGGTCGCTTAGGCCCGGCCCGTGGGGATGTAGCTCAGCTGGTAGAGCACTTGCTTCGCATGTAAGGGGTCGGGGGTTCGAGTCCCCCCATCTCCACCAAACGCAAAGCCTTGATAACGTTGAACTTTCGTTTCGCTTGACCAGGTAGATCGGTGGCAATGGCAGCCTCTTTGACCACCATTTAACCACCAAACTCGGGCGAAGGCGCGAACAGTTGATCCGCTTGTCCGCCGCTAACCTCTGTGATCCAGGTAAGACGTTCGGGCTGAGGCCATGTTAGAAGGAGTAGCGTGTTCGCGGTTCGACCGGGAGCACGGTAAGCTGCCAACGCGATCGAATGCCGAGCTTGGCAAAGATTGCCCGGCAGTGGCACTGGACCGTCCGTTCGCTGAGTCCCAGCGCGCGCGCGATGCTGCGGTCGGTCATTCCCTCCGCTGCAAGCTCTGCAACCTCGCGCTCGCGAGACGTGAGCTCGGCGCCGATCCGTCTCGGAAGCGCCCGGCCCCGCCAGGTCAAACGCGGCGCGCCGGTTTTGCTTCCGCACTTGCGGCATAGTTGGTCGGCCGCATCGTCCATGCCGGCCGCTTCCAGCGCGAGCGCTTCGAGCAAGGGCCGATCGAGCCCCGCAAGGTCGGCTACGGCCTGCAGCGCGAGCTTCTTGGCGCGCTGTGTGGATCTGTGGCGCGCGGCGAGGAAGCTGTCGTACAAGGCGCGATACGCTCGCATGAGCGCCGCATCGCCCACACAGTGCTGGTCCATCATCCCCTTAATGCGCAATACTTGCTCTGCCGATCCGAAGCGCGCTACGCGCAGTGCCAATCCAAGCCCGGCATCCAGCGACGGCACCGCGTCCACGGCACGATTGAGGATTGCATCGTGTTCTTTGCGGCGCCCGGCGTGCTCGTAGAGAACGCAGAACGCTTCCGCTGCTTGGCCCAGCCCTTGATAGTCGCCTGGGCGAACGAACGCCAACTCGAGCAGCGCCGGATCCGAGCACCAGCGCAAGAGGCTCTTGTCGTCGAGCAAGATGCCGAGCGGGATGCCGGTCACGATCGCCGCCAACAGGTAGTCGCTCCGAGGGTGCCTCCCGTACAGGTCGTGAAACTCATACAAAGCCTCGGCGGCGCGATCGAGGCGCCCCGCGGTGAATAGCGCTTCGGCATAGTTCACGAGGGTAACCAGACGCTGAAAAGGTCCGGTCTCGATCTCAAGCGCTTTTCCAATAAGCGTGACGCCAAGTTTGACTCGACCGTCTTGCGCGAGCGCCGTACCGTAGTTTACGAGCACGACTTGCTGCAGGCTGGCCTTCGTGCTACGCCGCGCGGCCCTGAGC
>JBARBD010000188.1:0-14315 GCA_049792675.1 Vulcanimicrobiaceae bacterium
GTCGCGGACGGCGAGCCGGAGCCGGAGCCGCAGGTCTTCGCGCAAGCGCTCGCGCGCAACGTGCTCCCGCAGGTCGGCGCGTTCGACGAATCGGGATGGAGTACGGAAGAGCGCAAAGTTCGCGACGAGACGCGCAAGATGCTCGACCTGCCCGAACTCTCGGTGACGGTGACGGCGGTTCGCGTGCCGGTTCGAACGGCCCACAGCGAGGCCGTCTTCGTCGAGACCCAGCGGGCGACCAGCGTCGCCGAGCTGGCCGCCGCGTTCGAGCGCGCGCCGGGAATCGTCTTCCATCGCCAAGGCATCGTGACGCCCCGCCAAGTCGAAGGGACCGACGACGTGCACGTCGCGCGCCTCCGCAGCTTCGGCGACGAGCGCGAGGCGGGAACGCGCTTCGCGTTGTGGTGCGTCGGCGATCAGCTTCGCAAGGGCGCGGCAACCAACGCGGTCGAGATCTTGGAACTGCTCCTTTCCAAAGGTTACGTCGCGGCGTGAACGCTACGGCCCGGATCGCCGTCTTGAAGTTCGGTGGAACGTCGGTGGCGACGCGCGAGCAGCGCGCGACCGCCTACGAGCGCGTCCGCGACGCGCGCGAAGCCGGCTTCGCCACGGTCGCGGTCGTCTCGGCGATGGGGCGCTACCCGGAGCCGTACGCGACCGACACGCTGCTCGAGCTACTCGGGGCCGGGTCTGCAAGTGCAAACGCCGATCTACTGCTCGCGGCCGGAGAGCTGATTTCGGCCGCGGTCTTCGCCGGCGAGCTCACCGCTGCGGGCGTTGATGCCGTCGCGCTCACTGGGGCGCAAGCCGGGATCGTCACCGATGAGCGTCACGGCGACGCGACGATCCTGCGCGTCGAGCCGCGCGCCATCCACGACGTGCTGGCGCGCGGAGCCGTTCCGGTCGTTGCCGGCTTTCAAGGCGTGAGCGAAGAGGGGGCCGTCACGACGCTCGGACGCGGCGGCACCGATCTGTCGGCGATCGCGATCGGCCACGCGCTCGAAGCGCAACGCGTCGATATCTACACCGACGTAAGCGGCGCGATGACTGCCGATCCGCGCCGGATTCCGGGCGCGCGCACGATCGAGCGCGCATCGCTTGCCGAGATGAGCGAACTGGCCGACCAGGGCGCCAAAGTCATGCATCGCAAGGCGGCCGACTACGCGAATCGCACCGGCACGAACTATGCGATCAAAGGGCTGCACGCGGATCGCGGCACGCTCGTTGACGAGAGCGTCGACCATCATCGTCCGGTTACGGGTGTCACCTCGACGGGAATTCTCACCTGGGTTCGCATCATTCGCGGCGATATCGAATCGCCGCAGCGCCGGATGGAGACCGAGCTCGAGATGTTTCGGCGGATTGCCGCCGCGGAAATCTCGATCGACCAGGTCACGATCAATCAAGCCGGAGTCGCCTTTGCAGTCGACGGCGATTGCGGGAACGAGCTGCGGCGGCTGCTCGGCGATCTCAACCTCGCGGTCCGCATTCGTGAAGGATGTTCGAAGCTCTCGATCGTCGGCGCCGGCATGCGCCATCACCCGGGCGTCGTTCATCACGTCGTCGACGCCCTCTCGCGAGCCGACGTCGAGATCATCCACTGCACCGACAGCAACATCACGATCTCGGTCCTGGTGCCGGCCGCCGAGGTCGCCCGTGCCGAGAACGCCGTGCACGAAGAGTTTGGCCTCGACCGAGGAGATACGGAATCGTGACCGATCGCGCAGCCTCTCACCTCGGTGCGATCGTCACGGCAATGGTCACGCCGTTCGACGATCGCGGCGCGCTCGACGTGCACGAGGCGCAGCGCCTCGCGCGCTGGCTCGTCGAGCGCGGCAATCAAGGGCTGGTCGTCGCGGGTTCGACCGGCGAGGGGCAGACGCTCGATGCGAGCGAGCGGGTCGAGCTGTGGAAGGGCGTCAAGGAGGCCGTCGGACGCGACGCCAGCGTGATCGCCAACGCGGGAACCAATGCCACGCGCGAATCGGTCGCCGCAGCCGAGGCCGCCGAAGCTGCCGGCGCTGACGCGATTCTCGCGGTCGTTCCCTACTATAACAAGCCCACGCAGAGCGGAATGCTCGCGCACTTCGGCGCGATCGCCGAGGCAACGAGCCTTCCGGTCGTGATTTACAACATTCCCGGGCGCACCGCAGTCAATATGCTGCCGGAGACACTCTTCGAGCTCGCCCGCCGGCATCGCACCGTCGTCGGCGTCAAAGAGTCGAGCGGCGACCTTAAGCAGATCGGCACGATCGTGCGCGATCGGCCCGAGGGCTTCGGCGTTTGGGCCGGCGACGATCACCTCTTTCTGCCGTGCTTGGCGCTGGGCGCGGACGGCGTCGTCGGCGTCGCCTCGCACCTCTGCTCGCCGCAGTATCGGCAGATGCTCGACGCGTACGTGGCCGGGCGCGTCGAGGAAGCGGCGTGCATTCACGCGTCGCTGCTGCCGCTGATCGAAGCGCTCTTTGCGACGACGAGCCCAATTCCGGTGAAGTGGGCGATGGCGCAGCTCGGTTTCGCGGTCGGCGCCTGCCGCCTGCCGCTCGACGAGATGCCACCCTCGCTTGCCGAGCGGCTGCGTCCGCTCTTGGCGCCGTACGCCGCACGCCCAATCGAATCGCGGTGACCTCGCTGCAGATTCTCGGCTGCCGCCTCGACCCGATCGATGCGGACGAGGCGACGGAAAGAATCCTCGCGTTGGCGCGCGATGGGCGAGGCGCGCAGGTCGTAACGCTAGGCACCGAGATGGTCGTTCACGCGCAGAAAGACGCGCGTTTCCGCGCGATCGTCAACCGTTCGGCGCTCTCGCTCTGCGATACCGTCGGTCTGCTCGCCGTCGCGCGCCGGCGCGGGGCAACGCTGCACGAGCGCGTCGCCGGCGTCGAGCTGATCGAACGGCTCTGCGAACGCGCCGCATCGCAGTCGCTCGGCGTCTATCTCCTTGGAGGCGCGGAGGGGGTCGCGGCCGATGCGGCGGCGATCTTGGAGGTGCGCTTTCCCGGCTTGCAGATCGCGGGCACGAGAAACGGTTACTTCACCGACGACCAAGCCTCGGAAGTCGCGGCAACGGTTGCGGCGAGCGGTGCCAAGTTGCTATTCGCCGGCTTGGGCTCGCCGCGGCAGGAGTACTGGCTCGAGGAACATCTGCACGAGACGGGCTGCGGCGCCGGGATCGGCGTCGGCGGTTCGTTCGACGTCATCGCGGGACGGATCGAGCGCGCGCCGTCAGTTGTGCGGCGGCTCGGGTTGGAATGGCTCTACCGGCTCGTCAAGGAACCGCGGCGCTGGCGCCGTCAGCTCGCGCTGCCGCGCTTCGTCTGGCTGGTTTCACTCGACGCGCTCGGCTTGCGCACAGCCGAGAACGGCGCGGTCAATACGTGAAAGCGATGATCCTGGCCGGAGGCCTCTCGACGCGCCTCTATCCCCTCACCAAACTCGTTCCCAAGCCGCTCGTTCCGGTCGCCGGCGTTCCCAACGCGGCGCATCTCATGCGATATCTCAAGGCCTACGGTTTCGACGAGATCGCGATCAACGTTCACTATCTGGCCGATCGCATCGTGGCGGCGCTCGGCGATGGCTCGGCGTTCGGGGTGAAGCTGCACTACTCGCACGAGCCCGAGCTGCTCGGCAGTGCCGGCGGCGTGAAGAAGATCGAGCGGTTCTTCGGCGGAGAAAACTTCCTGGTCATCGGTTGCGACGAAGTCACCGATCTGCGTCTGGACGAACTGCTCGCCTTCCACGCCCAGCGCGAGGCGATTGCGACGATCGGCCTGGTCGAGTGCGAGGAGGTCGACCAGTATGGCGTCGTGGTCCTGGACGGTCGCGGGAAGATCGTCGACTTCCAAGAGAAGCCGGCGAAGGGCACCGAACGCAGCCGGCTGGCGAACACCGGCGTCTACGTCTTCTCGCCTGCGATCTTCGAGCACATCCCGGCTGCCGAGTTCTACGACTTCGGCAAGCAAGTCTTCCCGTCGCTGCAGGGCGCGGCCGCACCGTTCTACGGATTCGATGCCGGCGGCGCGTACTGGGCCGATATCGGCACGCCGAACGAATACCGGCGCGCGAGCTACGACGTCGTGCGCGGCGTCGTACAGATTCCGCAGACGCGTCCGAACGGCGTCGACGCCTCCGCGAGTTTCGGCGAGGGCGTTCGCATCGACGGGCCGGTGCGGATCGGCGCGAACGTGCGCGTCGGTGACGGCGCCTCGATCGTAGGGCCAAGCGTGCTCGACGACGGCGTGCGCGTCGGACCCGGCGCGCGCCTCGAACGCACGATCGTATGGGAGGGTGCAACGATCGGCGCGCGTGCCGAGCTGCGCGACACGGTCGTCGGCAACGATGCCAGCGTCGAAGACGAAGCCGTGCTCGACCACCTGCTCGTCGCTAGGGAGTGGGGCGATTCGTCGTGATCGCAGGGCGTGGACTGGCGTCCGCTCCTCGACCTGCTCTTTCCGCCTCAGTGCCCCAGCTGCAACGCGCTCGGCAAAGGTCTTTGTTTTGCGTGCGTGCCCACCGGCAATCCCATCCGCGTGCAGCTGCCATCGCTTCGCCTGACCGCGCGCGGTCTCTACGCGGAGAGCCTGCGCGACGCGGTGCTGGCTCTCAAAGACGGGCGCCGCGACGTTGCCGAATCGCTTGGTGAGATCGTGGCGCCGCTCCTGGAACCCGGCACGCTGCTCGTACCCGTTCCTACGACCGCAAGACGTCGGCGCATTCGCGGTTTGGACGGTGTCGAGTTGGTCGCGCGAATTGCCGCGACGATTACCGGTGCCCAGGTCGTGAAGGCCCTGGAACAGCGCGCGGGCGACGCGCAGCGTGGGCGCACGCGACGCGGGCGATTGGCCGCGCGAGGGCGTTTCACGTGCGGCCCGGCCGTGGGCTCGCGGCGCGTCACGCTCTTCGACGACGTCTGTACCACGGGGGCGACGCTGCAAGACTGCGCGAACGCGATCCGCGCCGCCGGGGGGCTGGTCGAGGATGCCGTCGTGGTCGCCTTGACGAAGAGCGCCCACCCGTGGCAGAACGCGAACTCCGGCTGACGCCGATCGACGAGCTCTATTTACGCCGCGCGTACGAACTTGCCGCCCGCGGCCTCGGCAGCACCATGCCGAACCCGCCGGTCGGGGCGGTCGTGGTACGCGACGGCCGCATCGTCGGCGAGGGCTATCACCATCGCGCCGGTGAAGCGCACGCTGAGACCAACGCGCTGGCGCAAGCCGGACCGAAGGCGCGCGGAGCGACGATCTACATCTCCCTCGAGCCCTGCCGTCACATCGGCCGGACGCCGCCTTGCACGCTGGCGCTGCTCGAGGCCGGCATCACGCGCGTGGTCGCCGGAACGATCGATCCGTCGCGCAACGGGGGCGGCGCCGCGGATCTGGAGGCGGAGGGCGTTGACGTCGTGATCGCCGAGGAACCGGCCGCTCGCGAGCTGATCGAGGCGTTCGCGCGCGCGAGCGCCCAGAGCCGCCCGTACGTCGCACTAAAGATGGCGATGTCGCTCGACGGGTGCATCGCGACGCGCCCCGGCGTACGCGAGCAGATTACGTCGGAGGGTGCGGCGCGGTACGTGCGCGAGCTGCGCATCGCGTACGATGCGGTCATGGTCGGCGCCGAAACCGTGCGCGTCGACGATCCGCAGCTCACGGTGCGCCCGGCGCACGACCGCGCGCGCATCTATCGGCGCGTCGTTGCCTGTGAGAAAGCGACCCTGCCGCCCGGCAGCCGCATCTTCGCGGGGAACGAGGGCTATGCCAAGACGATCGTGCTCGCACCCGCCGGCGCGAGCGATCGCTTCGACGATCTGCGCGGCGTTGCCGATGTGGTCTACGTCGGCGAGCGCGACGCGCGGCGGCTGGATCTCGCGCGAGCCATGGAAGCGCTGCGCGAGCGCGGCATTTATAGCGTGCTCTGCGAAGGCGGTCCGCGGCTAGGCGCGCAGCTGATCGCGACGGGCGTGGTCGACCGCTTCTACTGGGCGATCGCACCGGTCTTGCTGCAGAACGATCGCGCAGCGCCGGTGCTCGCCGGAGCCGATCTGGCCGCCTCCGGCACGCGCCTTCACTTCGACCGCGTCGAACGCACCGGCGACGACGTCGTGCTCTCGGGTACGTTCGAACGTGTTTAGCGGCCTGATCGCGTATCGCGGCAGCGTCGTTGCCTGCGAGGCGCTCCCCGCGGGCGGCGCGACGCTGAGACTACGCTGCGAGGGCGTCCAAACCGAACGCCCTCAGGTGAAGGATTCGATCGCGGTGGACGGGGTTTGCCTTACCGCAACCGCAATCGACGGCGACGTCGTGCGCTTCGACGTCGTTCCGGAGACCCTCGCGCGCAGCTCGCTGGGCGATCGCAGGGCCGGCGATCTCGTGAACGTCGAGTACGCGGTCCGCGCCGGCGAGCGTCTCGGCGGCCACCTCGTCTACGGTCACGTCGACGCCGCGGTCATCGTGTTAACGCGAGCGCGCGAAGGGCGGGGCGAGCGCATGCGGATCGAGCGGCCGGCCGAGCTCCAAGCCATGATCGCCGAGAAGGGGTTCGTCACCCTCGACGGCGTTAGCTTGACCGTCGCCGCGGCCGGCGACCGGTGGTTCGACGTCGCGCTCATTCCCGAGACCCTCGCGCGCACGACGCTCGGAGCGCGGGCGCCGGGCAGCCGCGTCAACCTCGAAGTCGATCCCGTCGCCCGCTACACTGCTGCGATCCTGAGAGGAAGTCATGAGTAGGTTCAAAGATCGCCTCCCTACCGGGGCGCGCACCTTCGAAGCACGGCTTCAAGTGCAGTGGGCCGACGTCGACGTCGCGGGCATCATGTACTTCGCCGCCTACTCGCGCTTCGCCGAGTATGCGGAGATGCAGCTCTTCGCGGCGCTCGGCTTTCCGTACGAGCGCGTCTTCGCCGAGTACGGCTTCTGGCTGCCGCGCGTGCGCGTCGAGGCGGAGTACCACGCGCCCGCGCTCATGAGCGACTGGCTGCGCATGCGCACGCACGTCGAGCACGTCGGCAGGTCGAGCGTGCGGTGGCAGACTGTCGTGTTCAACGAGCGCACCGGCGAGGCGGGAGCCGCGATGACATTCGTCGTCGCGGCAATCGACGCGCAGAGCAAGAAGAGCTGCGCCATTCCCGAGGCGATCCGCGCGGCGCTGGTCGAGAGCCTCGCGCCGTGAACGCCGCCACCTCACGCGTCGCGATGCTGGTCGCGCCCGGTCACGTCGAGATGCGCGAGGAGCCGGTACCGCAAGCGCCGCCTGGCGGCATCGTCGTGCGCGTGCGCGCGGCGCTGACCGACGGAACCGACCTCAAGACCTACCGGCGCGGACACCCGAAGATGCCGATGCCGACCCGCTTCGGTCACGAGTTCTCCGGCGACGTCGCCTCGGTGGGCGAAGGCGTGAGCGCGTTCGCACCCGGCGATCCGGTGATGTGCGTGCACTCCGCGCCGTGCGGCCGCTGCTATTGGTGCCGGCACGGGCAGGAGGAGCTCTGCGAATCGGTGATCTCTGCGATGATCCTGGGCGCCTACGCCGATTACATCGCCGTCCCGCAGCGTATCGTCGAGCGGAACTGCTTTCGAAAACCGGACGCCGTCGGCTACGCCGAGGCGGCGTTCTTGGAGCCGCTTTCCTGCGTCGTCCACTCGATCGAGACGCTGCAGGCGCCGCGCGGATCAGTGGTGGCCGTGCTCGGCAACGGCGGCTTCGGCATCCTCCACGCGCTGCTGCTGGCGCGTGCAGGCGCCGACGTGCTGCTCTTCGGGAGGCGGCCGGAGCGTCTCGCGCTTGCGCGCGGGCTCGGCATCGAAACGTTCGACACGACGGCTTCACCTATCGCCGGCGTGCTGCGCGACCGCACGCAAGGGCGCGGAGCGGACGCAGCCATCGAATGCACCGGATCCGTCGAAATGTGGGAGCTCGCCCCCGACCTCGTGCGGCGCGGCGGCAAGGTCTCGTTCTTTGCCGGGCTCCCGGGCGACGCGCGCGTGACGTTCCTTGCCGCGCGCCTGCACTACGACGAGGTAAGCCTGCTCGCGCCGTTTCACTTCACGCCCTCCGACGTGCGCCAAGCTTACTCGCTGATCGCCGAGCGCGAGCTTCCGCTGGCGCGCCTGATCTCCCACGTCTACGCGCTCGACCAGATCGCCGTCGCCTTTGCGAAGCTCGATGCCGGCGAAGGCGTAAAGGCGCTGATCGAGCCGTGAACCCGACGATGCGAGCCGCCGTACTCTACGACATTGACGACATACGCATCGAGGAGCGGCCGGTTCCCGCGCTGGGAGATGGCGAGGTGCTGGTGCGGACGATGGCCAGCGGCATCTGCAGCGGCGACGTGATGGCGTGGTACATACGCCGTAAGGCGCCGCTCGTGCTCGGCCACGAACCGGCAGGCGTCATCGCAGCGGTCAATGGCGATAGCAAGTTTTCGGTCGGCGATCGCGTCTTCGTCCACCATCACGCTCCGTGCTTTGCCTGCCGCGCCTGCGCGCGCGGCGATTACGTGCAGTGCTCGACGTGGCGCGCGACCAAAATCGACCCAGGCGGCATCGCCGAATACTTTCGCGTCTCCGCAGAGAATCAACGCGACACGCTGACGCTGCCGGACGGCGTTGCTTTCCCGGATGCCTCGCTCGTCGAACCGCTCGCCTGCGTCGTGAAATCGCTACGGCGCAGCGGCGTCGCGCCGGGCGACCGGCTCTACGTCATCGGCTTGGGCGTGATGGGACTGCTGCACGTGCTCGCGGCCCGCGCGCTCGGCGTCGAGGTCTTCGCCGGCGACTTCATCGCCGAGCGCCGGGCGCTCGGCGAGCGTAACGGCGCGGTGACCTTTCATCCCGACGACGTGCGCGGCGTCCTCACCGACGGCGCGGACGCCGTGATCTGTGGGCCGGGAACGGCGCCCGCGATGCAGGCGGCGATCGCGGCGGCGGCGCCCGGCGGGCGGGTCGTGATGTTCACGCCGTTCTCGCCCGAGACGCCGCTCGCGATCGACCCCGAACGCTTCTACTTCGGTGACCTACGCTTGATCGCGAGCTACTCGTGCGGACCGGACGATACGCGCGAGGCGTTGCGTCTGATCGGCAGCGGGACGGTGAGCGCGGAGAGGGTCGGCGCGTCACTCGTCGGGCTCGACGAGGTGCCGCGCGCCTACCGCGAGCTCGCGGCGTCGCGGATCGTCAAGCCGATCGTCTGTTTCGACTAACCCTCCGCATATTGCGGGGGCACCGGCTCGGGAAGCGGGAGCACCACGTCGTCGGCGCGCGACGTAACGCGCCACGCGACGAAGAGCGAGATGGCGTAGAAGAGTGCGGCGAGCAGCCATGGCGCGCCAATCAAGCCGAGCGAGCGCCACGGTCCGGCAAACTGCGCGAAGGTGAGCGTGAAGATCGCCGGTCCGATCATCATCGAGATACCGCGTATCGAGCCGAGCGCGCCTTGCAGCTCGCCCTGCGCCTGCGGGCCGACGCGGCGCGTCATCAGTGCCTGCGACGAGGCCTGGTACATCGGCAGCGAGATGATCACCGCGGCGACCAGGAAGAGCACGCCGTTGTTGGTGCCCATCAGCGCGAGGCCGGCCACCGCCAACGCGAGGCTTGCGAGCAGCGTGCGCCGCTCGCCGAGCCGCGCGACGACCGGTCCGACCATCGTCGCTTGATTGATGGCGGCGACCGTGCCGACCAGCGCCAGCGTTAAGCCGATGCTTCCCGTGCTCCAGCCGAACGCCGCGATACAGTAGATCACCCAGATGTTCGGAAAGACTTCGTGCGCGGTATAGGTGATGAAGTTTACCCACGAAAGGCCGCAGAGCTCGTGGTGCGAGCGCAGCATTCGCAGCGAAGCGATCGGGTTGGCACGCTTCCAGTCTAGGTGTGTCGTGCGATTCTCGCGAGCGAGCGATTCGGGCAGCACGAACAGGCCGTAGAGGGTGTTGAGAAGCGCGGCCAGTGCCGCGGCCCAGAACGCCAGGCGGGGATTGACGTTACCCACGATGCCGCCGATCGCAGGACCGAGCACGAAGCCCAAGCCGAAGGCGGCCCCGAGCATGCCGAACGCTTTGGCGCGGTTCTCAGGCGGCGTAACGTCGGCGATGTAGGCGCCGGCGGCGGTCATGTTCGCCGTCGCGACGCCGGAGAGTACGCGCCCTGCAAAAAGCCACCACAAATTCGGCGCGAGCGCCATGATCGCGTAATCGAGCACCGACACCGCGTTCGATATGAGGATGACGGGGCGCCGGCCCACGCGATCGGAGAGCATCCCGAGCAGCGGCGAGGCGAAGAACTGCATGAAGGCCCAGACCGTGGCGAATATGCCGATGATCTCGGCGGCCGACGCAAAGTTATTGCCGACGAAGCCAGCGATTAGCTTTGGCAGGACCGGACCGATCATGCCGAAGGTGAGCATGTCGAGGGCGACGGTGATGAAGATGAAGATCGTCGCGGCGCGCCGCGGCGCGTTAGCCTGCTGCATAGAGAAGCGATATCCAAAGATCGACCGCGCGATCGATGCGGGCACGGTCGTGGGTTGCAAAGAGGTCGAGGAGGAAGCCGCGGAAGCCGGCGATCATGAGCGTGCTCAGCGCACGCGCGTCGTCGCGCGTATAACCCGGTAACGTCGTGCAGACCTCGAGCGCCGCGAGCCACTCGTCGACCGCACCCTCGACGAAACCGGGAAAGCGCTTGCGGTCCTGGAGTGCGAGGTTATAGACCTCGAACGAGAGTCGCGTGATCGGCTCCCACTCGGGCTTGCTCCACTCGCCCCAGAGCGTGCGCGTGATCTCACTCGGCGAGAGATCGGTGAGCTTGAGGTTGGCCATCATCGTGCGCTGGCGGGCGCGTCCGCGCTTGACGATCTCGACAACCAAGTTCTCCTTCGATCCGAAGTAGTAGAGCAGCACCCTTGGGCTCGATCCAACCGCTTTGGCGAGCGGCCGCAGCGAGAGCTCGGCCAAGCCGTGACGGCAGACGTAGTCCACGGCTGCCTCGAGGAGCTCGACGCGGCGGGCCTCGTCCGGGGTTCTCGACACGGTCCATGCTAGCATAATTGAAACGGTCGTTTCAAGTATCCGGAGCCCAAATTTCCGGGGTGCGCGCCCGCGCGGCGCGAAGCCTGACGCGTGAGCGCGGTGCTGACCTTCCTCTTCACCGACATTGAGGGCAGCACGCAACGCTGGGAGCGCGACGACGCGGCGATGGCCGAGGCCGTCCGGCGCCACGACGAGCTGATGCGTGCGGCGATCGAGCGCTGGAACGGCCGAGTCTTCAAGACGGTCGGCGATGCGTTCTGCGCCTCGTTCGTTGAAGCCGGCGATGGCGTGAGCGCTTCGCTCGACGCGCAACGCCGTCTGGCCGAGGAAGATTTCGGGGCGGTCGACGGGATCGCGGTTCGCATGGCGCTGCACACCGGCGGCAGCGTGGAGCGCGACGGCGACTACTTCGGCCCGACGCTGAACCGCGTCGCGCGCATGCTCGCGATCGCGCACGGCGGCCAGATCGTCCTCTCGGGCGTCACCAACGATCTGGTTGCCGGGCGGCTTCCCGAGCGCGTGACGCTCGAAGACCGCGGCAGCCACCGCCTCAAGGATCTGGCGCGTCCCGAACAGGTCTATCAGGTGCTCGCGCCCGATTTGCGCCGCGAGTTTCCACCGCTGCGATCGCTCGGGCTATTTCCGAACAACCTGCCGCAAGACACGACGTCGTTCGTCGGTCGGGACTCGGAGGTCGCCGACGTCGTCGCGCTGATGCAGCGCCATCGCGTCGTCACCCTGGTCGGCTCAGGCGGCGTCGGGAAGACGCGCGTCTCGCTCCACGTCGCGGCCGACGTGCTCGAGGAGTACCGGGACGGCGTCTGGTTCGTCGAACTCGCGCCGTTGACCGAGGGCGGTTTCATCCCGGCGGAAATCGCCGCCGCGCTCGGCGTTCGGCTACCCGGCGGCGTCGACGCGGTGGCCGCGCTGGTCGCCGCACTTCGCCCGATGCGACTGCTGCTCGTCCTCGACAACTGCGAGCATCTCGTAAGCGAGTCGGCCGCGATCGCGGCCGCGATCGTGCGCGGATGTCCGGAGATTCGCGTGCTCGCGACCAGCCGTCAGGGACTTTCGATCGCGGGAGAGGCGGTCTACCGCATGCCCTCGCTGCCGTTCCCGCCCGCGTTGGAGGACGGAGCGATGACGGCAGCGCTCGCGCGCACCTACGCTGCCGTGGACCTCTTCGTCACGCGCGCCGAGGCCGCCGACGCGCGCTTCGAGCTCACCGACGAGAACGCGCCGGCGATCGCCGATATCTGCCGCCGGCTCGACGGTATCGCGCTTGCGATCGAGCTCGCCGCAGCACGCATCAAGATGCTCTCGCCCGCGCAACTGCGCCGCCGGCTCGACGAACGCTTCCGGCTGCTGACCGGTGGGAGCCGCGACGCGCTCCCGCGCCAGCAGACGATGCGGGCGCTGATCGATTGGAGCTATAACCTGCTTGACGACGACGAGCGCCGGCTCTTCGGGCGGCTCGCGATCTTCTCGGGCGGCTGGACGCTCGAAGCGGCCGAGGCGGTTGCGTCGGACGACGCGCTCGACGAATCGCAGATCTTCGACCTGCTCTCGTCGCTCGTCGACAAGTCGCTGGTCTCGACCGAGCTGATCGAGGATCGGCTGCGCTACCGCTTCTTGGAGTCGACGCGGTCGTACGCACTCGAGAAGCTGCAGAGCAGCGGGGAGCAGGAAGAGCTCGCGCGCCGCCAGGCGCGCTGGACGGCCGACTTCGTCGATCGCGCTGAAGAGACGTATCAAACGACGCCGCGCGCGCGCTGGCTGCCCGACGTCGAGCCCGAGCTCGACAACGCACGCAGCGCGATGTCCTGGGCGCTCGGCGATCGCGGCGACGCGACGCTGGCGGCGCGCATCTCGGCGGGATTGCGCCCGCTCTGGAACGACGCCGGCTTAATCGGCGAGGGGCGTCGTTGGATCGAGGAGGCGCTCGCGCGCGTCGATCGCGTCGAAGATATCCGGGCGGCCGCGCGCCTGTGGAACTCGTTGGCATTCTTCAGCGTCGGCAAGCAGCGCGTCGAGGCCGGCGAACGGGCCCTCGAGCTCAGCCAACGCGTCGGCGATCCGATGCGAATCGCCGCGTGCTACGGGATACTGGCGGAGGGCTACCGCATGATGGGGCGCGTCGAAGAGTGCGAAGCCGCGATCGACCGCACGCTGGCGCTCTATCGGGAGCTCGGCAAAACCCGTTCGAAGTTCTATGCCGTCGCGCTCAATTCGCGCGCGCTCCTCTACCACGCGCTGGGCCATATCGACGAGGCGCGGGTGCTCTATAACGAGGCGATCGCGCTCTACGAATCGATCGGCGACGAAGAGCGCGCGGTGACGCCGCGCATCTACCTCGGCGATCTCGAGTTCCGCGCTGGGAACGCGCGGGCCGCGCTCGCGCTCGCCGACGAAGGCATCGCGTACTTTCAACGCCGCCGGAACGTCATTCGCGAGGCGAACGCCCACGCGAACGCAGCCGCGTACCGGATCGCTCTCGGCGAGCTCGAAGCGGCCGAGTCCAACGCGCGCACGTCGCTCGTGCTCTCGCGTCAGCTGCAATCGCCGCAGATGATCGTCGTCGCGATCGAGCACCTGGCAAACATCGCCATCTCGCGCGGCGACGGCCGGGTCGCCGCGCGGCTCAGCGGCTTCATCGACGGCTGGTACGAGCGGGAGAGCCTCGAGCGCGAGTGGACCGAGCAGCAGAGCTACGAGCGCCTCGCCGGCCTGCTGCGCGAGCGCGTCGCGCCTGGGGAGCTGGCGCGGTACGCAAGCGAGGGCGCGGTCCTCTCCGAGGACCAGGCGACCGAGGAGGCCCTCGGCCTGGCTGCGACCGCAGCGACTTGACATTTGTAAAGTTCGGCATAGGCTGGTGGCTATGGGTCGCTTTGCAGAGCTTCTGAACGCCTCGATCGACGAGACCGGGCTCACGGCCGCCGAGGTCGCCGAGAGCGCCGGCTTGACCGAGTCGGCGATCTCGCTGCTCCGCGCCGGGCGCCGGGAGCCCTCGTACCGTACCCTCCAGCGCCTGGCCGCAGTCTTCCCGTCGCTCGGCGAGCAGCTAGGCCAGCGGGCCGGACCGATTGACGCGATCGAGGAGGCGATCGGCGACATCCGCGCCGGAAAGATGGTCGTCGTGCTCGACGACGAGGATCGTGAGAACGAAGGCGATCTCGTCATGGCCGCGCAGATGGCGACGCCCGAGGCGATCAACTTCATGCGCAAGCACGCGGGCGGATTGATCTGCGTGCCGATGACGGGGGGCCGGCTCGACGAGCTCCACCTCCCGCAGATGGTCCGC
>JBARBD010000189.1:0-26601 GCA_049792675.1 Vulcanimicrobiaceae bacterium
CCTGGTGGCCGGCGCCGAAACCGTCGCCCTGGCGCGCCCCCACGCGGCGCCCACGCCCTCGCCCTCTCCGCCTCCGGCCGATCCGGCGATCACCAAGCTCGTGCGTCAGCAGTTCGTGACCTGGCAGGCCGGGGTCGTGGACAAGGGTCTCTACGCCGACCAGGTCTTGGCGAAGATCACCGACGAGAAGATCTCGGCGACCTCGCATGCGCTGGGCGAGCTGGGGGCGCTCACCGATACGGTCTTCCTTGGCCCCTGGATCGAGCCCGACTTCCCGCCCGGGGCGCGCGGCTACATCTACCAGATGCAGTGCAGCAGGGGCGATATCTACCTCCTCATGGCGCTCGACGCCCAGGGGAAGATCGCCAGCATCCTGTTCAAGGACCGGCTTGACGTCGAGACCGTCACGCCCGGCCCGAGCCCGATCCCGACGCCCGGCTAAGCGCGCGTAGCGCGCCCGGGTTATAATAGGCGGATACGCCCATGACCATCGCCCAGCTCATCGAGCGAGTCCGCCTTTACGACCCCTCAGCCGACGCGGAGTGGCTGATGCGCGTCTACGAACTCGCCAACGATGCTCACCAGGGTCAGCGGCGAGCCTCGGGCGAGTCCTACATCGAGCATCCGCTGGCGGTGGCCGGCATTCTAGCCGAGCTCGAGATGGACCATCAGACAATCGCGGCGGCGCTGCTCCACGACGTCGTCGAGGATACGTCGATTACCGCCGAGCAGGTGACCGAGCAGTTTGGCGACGAGGTCGCGCGCTTGGTCGATGGCGTCACCAAACTCACGCGCATCCCTTATCAGTCGAAGGAAGACGCTCAGGTCGAAAACCTTCGTAAGATGTTCTTGGCGATGGCCAAGGACATCCGCGTGATCATCATCAAACTCGCCGACCGCCTTCACAACATGCGCACGCTCGCGAGCCTGCCGGTCTCCAAGCAGCAAGCGATCGCGCGCGAGACGCTCGACATTTACGCGCCGATCGCGCACCGCCTCGGAATTTGGAAGATCAAGTGGGAGATCGAGGACGAGTGCCTGCGCTACCTCGACGCGGCGTCCTACCACGACATCGTCGAACTCGTCGCCAAGACCAGGCGCGAACGCGAGGCCGACGTCGAGAAGGCGATCGCGCGGCTGCGCGACGAGTTCAAAGAGCTGAAGGTCAACGCCGAGATTCAAGGGCGCCCGAAACACTTCTACTCGATCTACTCCAAGATCAAGACGGGGCGCGACTTCTCAACGATCTACGACCTTACCGCGATCCGCATCATCGTCGACTCCGTGAAGGATTGCTACGCCGCGCTCGGCGCGGTTCACGCCATGTGGACGCCGCTGCCGGGTCGTTTTAAAGATTACATCGCGATGCCCAAGCCCAACATGTACCAGTCGCTGCACACGACGGTCGTCGGGCCGAGCGGCGAGCCGCTCGAGATTCAGATCCGGACGTGGGAGATGCACCGCACCGGCGAGTACGGGATCGCGGCGCACTGGCGTTACAAAGAGGGCGGCAAGGCCGACCAGTTCGAGAACAAGCTCTCGTGGCTGCGCGCGCTGCTGGAATGGCAGAAGGACATGCGCGATTCGCGAGTCTTCATGGAGAACCTCAAGCTCGACCTCTTCGACTCGCAGGTCTTCGTCTTTTCGCCGCGCGGCGACGTCTACTCGATAGCCGCCGGCGGCACGCCGCTCGACTTTGCCTATCAAGTTCATACCGACGTCGGCAATCATTGCGTCGGCGCCAAGCTCAACGGCCGGATCGTTCCGCTCGATTATCAGGTGCAGAACGGCGACATTTGCGAAATTCTCGTCAACAAGTCGAGCGGACGGCCGTCGCTCGACTGGCTCTCGATCGTCAAAACCTCGAGTGCCAAGCACAAGATCAAGCAGTGGTTCCGTAAGGAGCGGCGCGAGGAGAACGTGCTCGCCGGCCAGGAGGCGCTCGAACAAGAGCTGGCGCGCGCGGGGCTACGTACCGACGTCGCGCGCGGGGAGCTGCTCGAACGGATCGCTTCGCGCCTCAACTACGCCACGCCGACCGACCTCTTCGCCGCAATCGGATTCGGCGATGCATCGGCCCAAGCGGTCGCGAACCGCGTTCGCGACGAGGTCAGGCACGACAACGTCGTGGACCTCACCAAGATTGGGCGGAAGCCGGTCGTGCGCAAAGGCGTGCGCCGGTCGAGCGGCGTTCGTATCGCGGGCGTCGACGACGTGCTGGTGCGCCTCTCGAAGTGCTGCTCGCCGGTGCCCGGCGACCCGATCATCGGCTACGTGACGATCGGCCGCGGGGTGAGCGTGCATCGAGCCGATTGTCCTAACGTCGCGTTCATGAACGCCACGCCCGAACGGATTCTGCAGGCGCAGTGGCTCGGCGGCGCCGACCTCACGCACTCGGTGGACATCGAGGTCGAGGCCGACGACCGGTCGCAGCTGCTCCAGGACATCATGGCGGTCTTCTCCGAACTCAAGACGCAGGTGAGCTCGGTGAACGCGCGGGTGCGCCGAGACGGCGTTGCGGTTGCGAGCCTCACCATTCAAATTCGCGATCTCGATCATCTGCACAAGCTGCTCGTGCGAATCGAGAAGCTCAAGAACGTCCGTCGCGTCTATCGCGTCACCAAGCGCGAGCGGACCGCCCTCTAGGAGGCGTGACCACCGCCCAAATCGTCGTCCCGGGCATTGCCGCTTTCGTAGCCGGGGCGATGAATAGCGTTGCCGGCGGAGGCAGCTTCCTCTCGTTTCCGGCTTTAGTTTTTGCCGGGATACCGCCGATCTCGGCCAACGCGACCAACAACGCGGCGATGTGGGTCGGTACGATCGGAAGCGCGCGCGGCTACCGCGAAGAGGTGGCCGCGCATCGAGGCTTTCTCCTTCCGGTTATCTGTGCGAGCATCGCGGGATCGCTCATCGGCGCGTGCTTGCTGTTGATCACGCCGCAGGCGCTCTTCGTACGCTTGATTCCGTGGCTGCTGCTGTTTGCGACCGTCGTGTTCGCAGCAAGCCCGCGCTTGGTGCGCGAGACGAGCATCGTGCCGCAGCACTCACCGTGGCGGCTGGCGCTGCAATTCGCCATCGCGATCTATGGCGGTTACTTTGGGGCGGGCATGGGAATCCTGATGCTCGCGCTGCTGGCGTTCTCGGGCTTACCAAGCTTCAACGAGCAAAACGCGGTTAAAAACGTGCTCGCCGTTGCTATCAACGGCATCGCGCTCGTGCCGTTCGTCATCGCCCGCATCGTGGATTGGCATTTTGCCGTCCCGATGGCCGTCATCGCGCTCCTCGGCGGCTATTTCGGCGCTCGCTTCTTTCGCCGAGTACCGCAGCCGATTTGCCGCGCGATCGTCGTTACGGTCGGAACCGTGATGACCTTGGTTTTCTTTGCGCGAACTTTCTGACGAAAGGTGACGACGGTCGCTCGCTCTTGCAGGGCGAGCAAAAAGGCGATTCGAAGGTGATCGCTCCAGTGACTCATACGCTTTCAACCGAGGTTAAGAATGCCGTCTGTTAACAATCGTGCCGCGCTCCTCGTGGCCGCGACGCTCCTAGCGACGTCTGCGTGCGGCGGGAACGGCACGGTTCCATCGAACGCGCTCAACGCCGCAAATCCGGCGCTGCAAGGCGCCGGCGTGGGTGCAACCGGCATCTCGCCGGACGACACCACGTCGATCCTGAAGCTGCTCAAAAAGCAAGTCGTCATCGGGTCAACGGTTGATCCGAAGAACGGCGACACCGGGCCGCGCGGAATATCGATGGTTCCGACCAACTACGTTCTCAAGAAGGGGCAGCTGCTCGTCTGCAACTTCAACGACTCGTCCGGTAAAGCCGGAAACGGGACGACCATCGAAGTGCTCAATCCAAAGGTAGGCTCTTCGCCGACCACGTTCGTACAGAGCACGAAGATTCAAGGCTGCGACGGCGATGCAGTCACGACCGGCAACCAAGTCTACGCCACCGGCATGACCAGCAAGTCGCTCGTCTGGATCACCCAGAGCGGTAAGGTGAAGAAGAGCTACGCCGGGCTGCAGCAGCCGTTCGCCGACACCGACGCGCCGCCGCCGTTCCTCTACGATCCCGAGTACATCTTCATCGGCGATTCGTCGACGGGATCCATCTACAGCTTGAGCTTGGGCCTCTATGGCACCGGCAAGCTGCTCGAAGTCGTGAGCGGATTCGCCACCAAGAGCAACGGTCCGGCCGGAACGCTCGGCCCGTCCGGTCTGCAAGTCTACACGTCGAAGCAGCAGCAAACGCTCTACGTCGTCGACGGGGCAAACAACACGATCGTCGCGATATCGAACGCCGGGAATCTCTTGGAGAAGGACGAGATCGTCGTTCAGCCCGGCGGCAAGACGTTCAAATGCAAGCATCCACAGGCGACCTGCGCCTCGTTGGTCATGAGCGGCTCGCCGTTGAATGCGCCCATCGCCTCCGCCTTGCTGCCCAACGGGAACCTCGTCGTCGCCAACACCAAGGGCGGTAACACGCTCGTCGAGCTGACCCCCAAGGGCCAGGTCCTCGCCACGAAGACGGTCGACAGCAACAAGACCGCCGGCGTCTTCGGACTGCTCGCGATCGGGAAGAACGATAGCGATACCGCGCTCTTCTTTACCGACGCAAACGCAAACAATCTCCAGGAACTCCAGCAGTAGGGGACTGCGAAAGAAAAAGGGAGCCTCCGGCCTGCGGAGGCTCCCTTTTTTGTTATCCCGCGTCGGGTGCTATTGCGTGTCGACGGGTTCGTCGGAGGGCGGCTCGCGCAGGAAGCGCGACATCTTGTACTTGGAGGCGATCGGCACGAACGGGCGCGGCTGCTGCGTGAAGTCGAAGCTGTCGACGATGCTGTTGGCGCGCTGATCGGTATAGCCGTTCGAGGACGATCCGATCGGCGGCAAGTTGTAGACCTGTTCGATGAACTTCAGGATGCTGCCGAACTCGTACTGCGTGTGCGAGACGTAGCCGGGGCCAGATGACCCTTCCTTCGCGTAGGGCGAGATGATGAGGCACGGCACGCGGATGCCCAGACCGCGGTAATCCATCTTCGGCGGCGCCGCGTTGTCGTACCAGCCACCCCAATCGTCCCAGATCACGACGATCGCGGTCGTGTTCCAGTACGAGCTTTCGCCGATGGCGTTGACGACCGATGCTACCCACGACGGTCCTTGATCGCTGTGGTCGGCGGGATGGTCGGAGTCCGGTTTGCTGGGGCTCACCCACGTTACCGCGGCGAGTTTCCCGTTCCCGGGATCGGTCAAAATCTTCGTCTGCGGATAGATGATGTTCTGATTCCAGTCGGGACCGTCGCGGACGTACTTCATCGCCTCGTACGGTTCCCACATGCCGGCCCCGACGAGCTTGGTCGCGTAGTATTTCCACGAGATGCCGCCGGTGTCGAGCACGTTGGCCATCGAGTCGAACTGCGTGAAACACGGAAACGGTCCTCGGAAACGGTGCACGACGCGATCGGGCGTGAGGTACGAGCTCTTCGTCCCGGGCGGCGAGTCGCAGTCGTCGTGTGTGCCGTTGGGAAAGTCGACTTCGGCCTTGGTCGGCGTGAGGTCATCGTTGCCGGCTACAGCCGTCAGATGGCCGGTGAAGCTCCCGCCGAACTCGGTCGGGAACATCGCGTCGGCGAGCACGTACTGCCCGGCCATATCCCAGTAGGGCTGGACTAGAGACTGCTGTACGTAGGAGTACGCTTCGTACTTCCCGTTCTTCTGCCCGTACTCGTAGAAGCCGTCCATCTTGCCTTTGTTCCAATCGGTCATGGACGAGTCCCAATCGTGGCGCAAATCCGGGCCATTGAACGTTATCGCATTCAGTGCGACCGAGGTGTCGCCGGGCGGGCAGCCGGATCCCGAGCCGGGGAGGGGTCGCATCTGCGGGAGCTCGACGCCGGAGGGCGCCTTGCCGTGACCGACGCAGCCGGTCATCGGCGCGTTTGCTCCGGGATAGCCCGCGAAGAAGTTCTCGAAACTGCGATTCTCTTGGATGATGACGACGACGTGCGAGATATATTGGCTGACGGAACCGCCATTCCGCACCAGCGGCATCGCATTCTGCGCGCCTGCGGCAATCGAGTTGCCGTTCGTCGACGAACAACCCGCACAGAAGGTGGCCCCGAGCAAGGCAAAAACGAGAAACGGCTTGGTAAGCATGTAGTCCTCCGAGTCGTGGCGCTGTTCCAAAGCGATTGGCCGGACTCCTATGAGAGCGGCGAGGCGAGTAAGCCTGGGAAGCCTCTGAGGTTGGTCGCTTCGAAGACGCGGTAGTATGGTGGAGATGATCACGTCCAGCCTGCTTGCACGGTTGCGCGGGCGCCCGTACCTCGTCGCGGGTTTAGCGGTGCTCTTCCTCGCGTCGGTCATCGCCGGCGCGTTCGTAACGGCCGGCCGGCGAGAACAGGCCGCGCTGGTCGAACGCGTCGTCACGCCGATCGTCGAGCCGGTCGTGCCCGCACCCGCCGCGCTCTTCGGAAAGCAGCGAATCCACCTCTTGGTTTTAGGCCGCGACTACGATTACACGGCTAACGACGTCGAGTATTCGAAGGAGTCGCGCAGCGACATCATCATGGCTTTCACGCTCGACTTTCCGACGCATACGATCACCGAGCTCTCGGTGCCGCGCGACACGGCGGTGACGCTGCCCGGCGGCAGCCGCGAGAAGATCAACTCCGCGCTCTCCGCGGGCGGCGTACCGGAGGCGACGGCGGTGATCGCGCGTTATCTCGGCGTGACGTTCGACCGCTACGCGCTGCTGCGCATCGATTCGACCAAACGTCTCATCGACGGGATCGGCGGCATCGACGTTCCGGTACATCGGCGCGTCGACTACGACGACTCGTGGGGCCATTTGCACATCCATCTCGCGCCCGGCGTCCACCACCTCAACGGCGATCAAGCCGTCTCGTACGCGCGCTTCCGCCACGACTGGTGTGGCGATCCGTGTCGCATCGCGCGGCAACAGGACGTTTTGCACGTCATCGCCACGAAGCTGCGCGACGACAAGCTGAACGACCTCTTGCACGCGCGCGAGCTGATCTCGATCGTCCGCGACGACGTCACGACGAACCTCTCCTCGCGCGAGTTGCTCTCCATGGCGTGGGCCTTCCGGCAGATCGATCCGCACGCGATCCAGACCGCGCAGGTCCCGTACACCGGGCAAGTTACCCTCGCCGACGGCGACGCGCTCGTCCCCGATGACGCGGCCAAGGTGCGCCTCGTGAATCGGCTGATGCTGGGTCCCTTCGGCGCGCTTGCGGCCCGGCACGCGTCTCGCAAGCCGGCCGCGGCGATCGCGGTCGAGGTTCGCAACGGGACCGAATCGGATGCGCCGGCGAAGGCGCTGGACGATCGCCTCAAGGGCGCCGGGTTCAAGAAAATCTCGGTAGCCAGCGCCGACCGCTTGGATTACTCGAGCAGCGAGATCAGGGTCTCGCCGGGTGCCTCGGACGACGGGGCAGCCGTCCGCACGGCGCTTGGCCCGCGTTGGCAGGCGATCCCGATCGTCGAGGAACTGCCGCCCGGCAGTTCTGATGAGGTCGAAGTGGTGCTCGGCAGCGACCAGATCGCCTCGCCGTGATGGGAATTCATCCGGTCAACCCGAACTAGCCCGCTTTGCCAAACTGCCCGCCGCAGATTGAGGCGGGCCGCCCGCGTCCGCGGGCGTCCATAGTTATTGGGAGATAGATGACCGACTACGAGGTAACGTATATTCTGCGCCCTTCGCTCGAGGAGAGCGAGGTGGAAGAGCGCGCGAACGCGATCGCCGAAATCGTCAAAGGCCAGGGTGGCGAAGTCGTCGCCGTCGAGCGGCTCGGCAAGAAGCGCCTTGCTTACGAGATCAAGGACGTCCGCGAGGGCAACTACGTCGTCATGCAGTTCAAGAGCGAGGCCGGCGCTTCCAAGGAGCTCGATCGCCAGCTGAAGCTGCACGAGGACGTGCTGCGCGGTCTGATCGTCCGGCTCGACGCCAAGATGCTCACCCACATGGCGGCCTTGGCGGCCGCGACACCCCCGCCCCCGGCATAACGCAGCCGCGATTTCGGCAACATTAGTGCCACACAGCTGACACCCTGGGGTGATACCGTCACCCCGCAACCTGCATCGTCGGCGAAAGAGAGTGAGCCATGGCAGCATCGTTTAACAGAGTGATTCTCGTCGGGAATCTGACGCGCGATCCCGAGATTCGCTACGTGACCTCGGGTTCGGCGGTCACGAAGTTCCGCATCGCCGTCAATCCGAACAAACGCGACGCGAAACCGGAAGAGACGATGTACGTGGATATCGTCGCTTGGGAGCGCCTCGCCGAAACGTGCAACACGTACCTGAAGAAGGGGAGCCCGGTCTTAGTTGAAGGCCGGCTCTCGATCCGCTCGTACGACGACGCGAAGCTGCGCGACGAGAGCGGTCAGCCGATCCGGCGCCAAGCGACCGAGGTCGTCATCTCCGGGATGCAGATGCTCTCCTCGCGCTCGCAAGATGCCGATTCCGCCGACCACGGCAGCTTTAACGGCGGCCGGGCCCCGGCCCGCGCCGCTGCGCCGGCCACTGCCACTGGCTCCGGCGACGCGCTCGGCGACGAACTCGAAGACGAGATCCCGTTCTAGCCGGCCGCTACTGCGGGGCGTCGGCTTCGATGTTGACCGAGATGTCGATGTTGTTGCCGACGATCATCGGCCCGTACGTCATTCCCCACAGCGTGCGATCGATCGTCGCCGTCGCCGCATAGGCAACGATCGAGCGGCCGCGCGGCGATTTTCCGGCGCCCGCGACTTGCGCGCTTAACGTGACCGGGTGCGTCTGCCCGTGCATCGTGAGGTCGCCGGTGACGGTGAAGTGTTTGGCGTCGCCCTCGATGCTGGAGCTGACGAAGCGCATATCGGGCCACGTCGCGACGTCGAAGTAGTGCGGCGAGCGCAAGTCCCCGTCGCGCATCTCGTTGTGCGTGTCGACCTTCGAAGGATCGAAATCGGCCGTGACGGAGAGGGGAACCTGCTCGCCCGGATTCAGCTTTACCGACGCGCTGCGTAGCGGGATCGTGCCGATCACCGGGACGATGCCGAAGTGCCGGGCGGTAAACTGCGCCGTGGAGTGAACCGGATCGACGCTCCAGGTTTCCGGCTGCGCGGCTACTGCTGAGCCGGCCGCACCGGCCGTGACCAACGCAAAGGTTAGGGCGATCGCTAATCTCATTGCTTGGACTCTTTCGCGGCCGGCTGAAAGTTCCCCGACCACGTCCCACGCGGCCGCGGAAAAGCGAGCGAGCGCGGGGAAAGTGCAGGCATGAAGTCCGACTTGCGTCCGCTGGCCGGCCTGATCGCCGGCATCGCACGTATCGTCAGCGGCGTGCAAGTTACGTGGGACGACGTTCGCCCGGAAGCACGACAGAGCGTCTTTTTTGCCAACCACACCAGCCATCTCGACTTCGTCGTCCTGTGGTCCTCGCTGCCGCCCGAGGTTCGCGCGCTGACGCGACCGGTCGCGGCCGAAGATTACTGGAGTAAGGGGATGCGCCGCGACGTCGCCGTCGGCATCTTCAATGCCGTCCTCGTGCCCCGTCATCACGTCGGCGGCGGTTCCGACGTGCAGGCCGGGACGGCGATCGACCGGCTCGCCGACGCGATGGGCGAACGCTTCTCGCTGATCATGTTTCCCGAGGGGACGCGCGGCACCGGAGAAGAGGTCGCGCCGTTCAAGAGCGGTCTCTACTATCTCTGCGCGCGCAAGCCGGCGCTCCAGCTGGTGCCTGCGTACCTGGAAAACTTGAATCGGATTCTTCCCAAAGGTGAGTTCTTGCCGGTGCCGTTCATCAGCAAGCTCAGCTTCGGCGCGCCGACTTTTCTCCAACCGTCGGAGCCCAAGCAGGCGTTTCTCGACCGCATGCGCGATGCGGTCTGCGAGCTGCGGTCGCGATGAGGCTCGGCAACCTCGAGCTGAATCCCGAGCTGCTGTGGGCGTCGATCGGCGCACTGGGCATCCTTGCGCTTGCGACGGTCGCCGGCAAAATCGTCGGTAATCTCGCGAAGGATCAGGCATCTCGCAACGCGAGTCGTAACTTTGACCTGCGGATCCGAGCGTGGTGGATCATCGCGCTGATCTTCGGCCTCACGCTCCTCTTCGGACCGAACGGCTCGCTCGTGATCTTCGGCGTGCTCTCATTTTTAGCGCTGCGCGAGTACATCACGCTCGTCCCGACGCGCCGGGCGGACCATCACACGCTCTTCTGGACGTTTTTCATCTTCACGCCGCTCGAGTACTATTTGCTCAGCATCGGGTGGACCGGATTCATGATCGTCATTCCGGTCTACGCGTTCCTCTTCATCCCGGCCGCGATGGCGCTGGCCGGTGACACCCAATCGTTCCTCGAGCGCGCCGCCAAGATCCAGTGGGGGTTAATGATCTGCGTCTACTGCCTGAGCTACGCGCCCGCGCTCTTGCTGCTGCAGATTCACGGATTCGGTCCGAACGCCAAGCTCTTGCTCTTCCTGATTCTCGTGGCCGAGTTGAGCGACGTCATGCAGTTCGTTTGGGGGACCTGCTTCGGGCGCCACCCGATCGCGCCCGCGGTCGCGCCGAATAGAACCTGGGAAGGCTTCATCGGCGGGACGCTCAGCGCGACGCTCCTGGGCGCCGCGCTCTGGTGGCTGACGCCCTTTACGCCGGCGGCGGCCGGGGCGATCTCGCTGCTGATCGCGGTCTTGGGGTCGGCGGGCGGGCTGGTGATCTCGGCGCTCAAACGCGACCGCGGCGCCACGGGGTACGGCTCGACGATCGCCGGACAGGGCGGGATTCTCGACCGGATGGACTCGATCGTCTTCGCCGCGCCGGTGTTCTTCCACGTCGTCCGGTTCTTCTACGGGTCGTGAGCCGGCCGCGGCGGTCGCGGCCAAAACGTTTTACCATTTGTCCAAAGGCGCCCGGCGCGCGTTGTGAAAGCGTCGCAGCAATACACCTCCCGGAACGTCAGGAGAACGAACGATGACTGCGATGTCCACGCCGACCGGCGCCGAGCTGCGCGACTTCCTGGTGCTCCCTTACTCCGAGCTCGAGGAGCTCAACCTGCGCGTCAAAGCGCAGCGGCAAGAACGCGTTCCGCTGCGCGCCTTGCAGGAAGAGCGCCTTCGGTACCTGGCCGGCGAGCCTCGGATCAAGGCCCTGACCGTGCTCTTCAGCGACCTCGAAGGCCGCCTCCACATGCTCGACTACGACAAGAAGTTCTTGCTGCGCTCCCACGACAATCTGACCTTCGACGGTTCGTCCATCCGCGGTTTCACGGCACAGCGCGAGAGCGATTTGCGCCTCGCGCTCGATTGGAGCGCCTTCTACTGGGGGCCGGCCGACATCTTCGGCCCCGGTAAGGTGCTCGTCTTCGGCGACGTGCTCGATCGCGAGGGAAGGCCGTTCACGGGCGACGTTCGCGGCGCGCTGAAGAAGCTCGCCAACGAGTGCTACGCCAAAGAAGGCTACGCGCTCAACGCTGCCAACGAGATCGAGGGTTTCCTCTTCCAGGGGCTCGATGCCGAGCGGCGTTACCACGAGACGGGAAAATTTGAGTACGTCAATACCGGCGGGTACTATCACTCGCTCCCAGGCGACCCGCTGCGCGGCTTCATCGATACCGTTGCGGAGGTGCAGCGTGCGATGGGCTTCCAGAACGAGAAGGACCATCCTGAAGTCGCGCCGTCGCAGTTCGAGATCAACTACAACTACGGGGATGTCGTCGCCGCCGCCGATCAGATCCAGCTGTACAAGCTGATCTGCCGCCAGGTTGCGACCAAGTTGGGGATGACGGCGAGCTTCCTGCCCAAGCCGGTGGTCGGCGTCAACGGCAGCGGGATGCATACCAACGTTTCGGTCAGCAAGAACGGCAAGAACCTCTTCTGGGATCCGAAGGGCAACGAGCAGCTGAGCTCGTTCGGCTGGAAGTTCGTCGACCGCATTCTTACGCATGGCAACGACACTTGCCTGATGCTCAACTCGAGCGTCAACGCGTACCGGCGCCTCGACCCGCACTTCGAGGCGCCTAATCAGATTAAAGCCTCGGCGGTCGATCGCGGTTCGATGATTCGCATTCCCATCGGTAACGAGCGCAGCATGCGCACCGAAGTTCGATCGGTCGCTCCCGATGCCAATCCGTACATGGTGATGCTGGCGGTCTTCAAGACCGGCCTCGAAGGCACGATCAGCAACCTGAAAAACCTGCGCCAGGCCGATCGTTATCTGCCCGACAACATCTACGACGCGCTAGCGGCCTTCCGCAAATCGGAGTGGACCGCGAAGTTGCTCGGCGAAGACGTGCGCGATCGCTACGCCGATTTGAAACAAGCCAGCGCAGATCGCTGTCCGCGCCTGCTCGGCACGTTCGTCAAAGCACAAGAGGTGCAGTACCACCACGAAGTCTACAACCAGTATCTCTGGAATCTCTTCTAGGAGCCGCCTAGAGCCGTAGCTCCATTCCGTCGGAGGCGATCTCGGCGCCCGCTTCGCGTACGCTCGCGAAGGCGGGCGCCTTCGCGTCGAGCATCGGGTTGGAGTTGTTGATGTGCGTGAAGACGAGGCGCGTGCCAATGCCGCGCAGCTGCGCCAACGTTCCGCCGGCTTCGCCGACCGGTTGATGACCGAGCGACCGCGCGCTCTTGTCCATGAGTCCTTGTGCGGCGAGCTCGTCGTCGCTATAGAACGTTCCATCGAGCAACGCCACCGTCGCGGAGGCGATCGCATCGCGGAGGGCGGCGTCGATCGCGTCGAAGACGGGCGCAAAGAGAAGGCGACCGCCGCCGTGCGGCTCGGCGATCTCGTAGGCTACGACCGCGCCTCGCACGCGCTTGCGTCCATCGTATCCGGGCGTCGTCCCGGGGACGTCGATCGCGCGAACCGTGAGCGAACTCCCCACCACGTCGTCTGCGCCGGCCGTTTCGCAAGGATCGCCGAGCGGTGCCTCGAGCCAGCGATGCGGCGGCTTTGCGAAGGCTTCAAATGCCGGCTGCGCCAGCGCGATCGCGCGGACGGCAGCGCTCGACCGAACGACGAAACGATGATTGCCGCTCTGGCGCAAGACCGTCAGGCCGCCGATGTGATCGACGTTTGCGTCGGTCAGCAGCATCCCGGCGATCGGCGTGCCGCGTCGCGACGCCGGCTGAAGGGGTGGGTAGGCTTCGATCTGACAGGCGACGTCGGGCGAACAGTTCAGCAGCAGCCAGCGGTCCCCGTCGGCACTGATCGCGACGCTCGATTGCGTTCGCCGGGGTTGGCGTCCGGCTCGCGCGGCGCTGCAGTTCGCGCAGGCGCAGTTCCATTGGGGAACGCCCCCGCCGGCGGCCGAACCGAGGACGCGGACGATCACGCGCGGCGTGCGACCAGCGCGGCCTCTTCGTCGCCGGCTCGAAGAGCGACGACGAGCCCGTGTGCGGGGCTCAACGAACAGGCCGGATCCGTGAGGCCGGCGTCGCCCGCAAGCAGATACGCTTGGCAGCGGCACCCGCCCCAATCGATCTCGCGCCGGTCGCACGATTGGCACGGCTCGGGCATCCATGTCGTCCCGCGATACCGCTCGAACGCCTCCGAGCTCTGCCAGATTTCGCCGAGTCCGCGCTCGCGAACGTTATCGAAGCGCAGGGTCTCGATTGCTGCGGCGGCCGGGCAGGGAAGGACGTAGCCGTTAGGCACGATCGTGAGGAACTGCCGCCCCCAGCCGTTCATGCACGGCTTCGGAAACTCGCCGAAGTAATCGGGCAGCACGTAGACGATCTCCATCTTCTCGCGCAGCCGTTCGCGCGCCGCCGCAACCACCCGCTCGCCGCGCTCGACCTGTTGCTGCGTCGGCATCAAGGCCGCGCGATTTCGGTAGGCCCAGCCGTAGAACTGGACGTTGGCGAGTTCGAGACGGCGAACCTCGAGTCGCTCGGCGAGGGCGATAACCTCCTCGATCGCGTCGTGATTGCGCAGGTGCAGCACGCAGTTCAACGTCAACGCGACGTCGCGTTCGCGAACCCGCATCAAGCACTCGATTTTCTTCTCGTGCACGACGGTACCGGCAATCCGGTCGGCGAGCGCCGCCTCGGGGGCTTGAATGCTGATCTGCACGTGGTCGAGCCCGCTCGCGAGCAAGCGATCGAGCAGCGCGTCGTCGAGAAACGTACCCTGCGTGATCAAGTTCGTGTAGAGACCGAGGCGCGATGCCTCGCCGACGATCTCGCAGAGATCCGCGCGCAGCGTCGGCTCGCCACCCGAGAAGTGCGTTTGGACGACGCCTAGATCGGCGGCTTGGCGCAGTACGCTCTGCCACTGCGAGGTCGAAAGCTCGTCCCGGTACGCCTGTAGCGCGAGCGGGTTATAGCAGTACGGACACTGGAGGTTGCAGCGGTAGGTGAGTTCGCAGAGGAGCGAGAGCGGCCGCGGCGTCATGGAAGCACGAAGCCGCGTTGCGCCAGACGATCGAAGAGCGTGCCGAGCTCGTCGCGCGCCGCTTCGGGTGCCACGTCGAACCGCTCGACGATCGTTTCGACGATCTCGGAAAGCGTGCGCTCCCCGTCAACGAGTTCGAGCGCGGCGGCGGCGGATTGGTTGAGGATGAGCGCACCCTCTGGCACCAGCAACATCACGCTCCCGTCGCCATCGTGGCGCAGCTTGATACCTTTGCCGAGCCGCGGCCGCGCTTCGGGCGTCATCGGAAGAGGCCGCAAGCCAAAGCCGTGGCGTCGAGCATGCACCAAAGCACGTCGCACTTGAAGCTCAACGCATTCACGCAGCGCTGCTGGATCTCCGGCGTCGTCGCCTCTTCGAGAACCCAGGAGAGCGCGACGTCGGCATCCTGCTTCGCGAGCGGAATACGCCGCTCGAAATAGGCTAAGCCGGCGGGGTCGATCCACGGATACTTCTCGAGGATTGCCGTAACCCGGCGCTCCATCACCGGCGGTCCGAAGAGTTCGGTCAGCGACGAGGCGACCGACTCGATCCACGGGCGGGTGCGCGCGAACGTGACGTAGGCGTCGACCGCGAAGCGCGTTCCCGGCGCGACCGGCCGCTCGGAGAGCACCTCGTCTTCGTCGAGACCGACGGCGCGCACCAGCGCCATCCACGACGCCGTCGCGCTATGGCGGCCGTCTCCGTCGCCGTCGTGCTCGCGAATGCGCGAAATCCATGCGCGCCGGTGCGCCGCCGACGGCAGGTTCGAAAGAATCGCCGCGTCCTTCACCGGAATCTGCTTTTGGTAGTAGTAGCGGTTGGCGACCCAGGCTTGGACCGCCGCGCGGTCGAGATCGCCCGCTACCAGGCGCTGGTGGAACGGATGCTTATCGTGATAACGCGTCTCGCCCACGCCGCGAAGGCGCGCGAGCAAGGCGGAGCCGGGCGCCGCTATTTGGGCTTAGAGCTTCGGATCGGGGATAGGGGCGCTAAGGTAGGCCGTTACTTCGGCGCCGAGCGGACGCTCTTCGAAGTTCGGGCGCTCCCAGTGCTGGCGTGAATCGTTCATAGCGTACTCCTCAAATAAGACGCGTACCCCAGTATAATACACTATTATGGCCCGCTGCCGGAGTCGGCCGGCGACAACGAACGTATGTTTGGATAGGCGAGCCGGCGGCGCGTCTGCTCGCTCGGGATGCGCACGCGGTCGGCGAGGCGCAAGAAGGCGAGCAGCTGGACGTGCCACCACGTCATGTCGATCTCGAACCAGCGCAAGCCGTGACGAGCCGAAAATGGGAAGGCGTGGTGGTTGTTGTGCCAGCCCTCGCCAAAGGCAAAGAGCGCGACCCACCAGCAGTTCGTCGAGCAGTCGTTGGTGCGATAAGTGCGATAGCCGATCATATGCGCCGCGCTGTTGACCAGCCAGGTCGAGTGATAGGCGACGACCAGTCGCACGAAGATTCCCCAGATCACCCACGACCAGCCGCCGGCGAAGAAGAACGCGACGGCGAGCGCGAGTTGAAGCGGGGCACTCAGATGCCGCAGCGCGCGATAGAAGGGATCGGCGTAAAGGTCGGGCGCGTAACGTTGGATCTCTTCGTCGCTCGGCATCGCGACGTTGTTGCGATAGAGCCAGTCCATGTGCGCCCATTTGAAGCCGGGCCGAATGCTGTGCGGGTCGTCGTCGTGATCGGCGTGGGCGTGGTGCTTGCGATGCACCGCGACCCAGCGAATTGGGTCGCCTTGCAGCGCGAGCGTGCCGAAGATCGCGAAGAGATATTCGAGCGGCTTGCGCAGGCGCAGGCTGCGGTGTGTCAGCACGCGGTGGTAACAGAGCGTGACGCCGAGTACTCCGGTCAAGTAGGCGGCGATAGCCGCGACGACGAGCGCCGACCCACTGAAAAAGGCCGGCCAGAATGCGGCCAGCGCGCCGATATGAATTGCCGCAAGCGCGGCGCCCGTTATTCGTCTACCCGCCTGCTCCATCGCCCCTCCGTTTTAGCGCTTTATCGCGACGTTCCTCGCGCCCCTACCTGCAAAAAGAGCCTGCCGTGAGGCAGACTCTTTGATGCTTGGTCGGGCGCTTCTTCGAAAGACCGCTAACGGTATGAATGGCGCGTCGCGAAGCAATCGCGACAATAGACCGGTTTGTCGCCGCGGGGTTGAAATGGGACCTCGGCGACGCCGCCGCATTGGCTGCAGGTCGCTTTGAACATCTCACGCGGCGCGCCGCGGCTCCCGCCGTTCGGCGAGCGTCCGGCCTTCCGTGCTGCGCGGCAGTCCGTGCAGCGGCTGGGCTTGTTGGTGAAGCCCTTCATTGCGAAAAACTCTTGTTCGCCGGCGGTGAAGGGGAACTGCTGTCCGCAATCCACGCAGGTGAGCATTTCGTCTGTATACATGAGCGAGCGAATCTCCTCGGGTTTAGGTTGGCTTGTTCTCCGGATCCGACTCGCTAAGCTTTGGGACTTTGCGGACTTCGAAACCTGGGTAACCAGCCTACTATACACTATTAGAGCCGGACCGTCATCCGGGGTAAAGCGAGGCATACGCTGGTCCGCCGCGAACGCCTTCGCGCGAGGAGTCGGTAAGGCTTCGACCGAACATACGTTCACAAATCCGGTCGGCCCGAGCGCGAGCCCGGGCGCCGGTGGTGGCGCGAGTATCGCCTCACCTGGCTAGGGTTTCGGCGCTCCCACCCGGGGGCCGGCCGGAACCGGCAACCACCTAGTCGAGAGGAAACCAATGCCTGCGAAGATCAAGCGCGCCGTCAAAGAGCGGCGTACCAAGCGTAAGCCGTGCAGCTTCTGCGCGGACCGGGCGATTGCCGTCAGCTACCGCGACGTCGGCCGCCTCAAGAAGTACGTCTCTGAGCGAGGAAAGATCGTTCCGCGACGCATCTCCGGCAACTGTGCCAAGCACCAGCGGATGCTGACGACCGCGGTCAAGCGAGCCCGCTTGATCGCCTTCCTGCCCTTCGGCTCGGAGTAGCGCCCGTGAAGCTGGTGCTCTACACCGACGTCAAGGCGTTGGGGAAGAAGGGCGACGTCGTCGACGTCGCCGACGGGTACGCCCGCAACTTCTTGCTCCCCCGTAAGCTCGCCGGAGAGGCCGACAGAGGCGCGCTCGCTCAGCTCGGCGCCCAACAGAAGGCCCAGGAGCGGCGCGAAGCACAGGAGCTCGCCGACGCGCGGGCGCTCGCCGCCCGGATCGAATCGGCCAAGCTCTCCGTCTCGGCGAAGGCGGGCGGGAACGGGAAGCTCTTCGGTGCGATTACCAATGCCGACGTCGCCTCCGCTATCGCGAGCGCGCTCTCGGTCGAGATCGACCGCCACAAGATCGAACTCGCGAGCCAGATCAAGGCGCTCGGCTCCTACCCCGTCGAGATTAAGCTTCATCGCAGCGTCGTGGCCAAGGCCGTCGTAAACGTCGTGTCCGCGTAGCGGAGCGCCTCCCATCGTGCAGCAGGTCTACGTCGCGCGCTTTCGGCGCAAGTTCGGCGTTGAAGACGAACTAAACCGTTACGTGAACGCGCTCTACGAGATGCTCGCGTCGGTGCTCGGACAGGACAAGGTCGTCCTTCGCGCCGGAAAAGTCAATGCGCTGAAGATGATGCGTTCGCAAAGCCTGCCCGACCGGCTCTGCGCGCTGCAACGGCTGGTCTTCGAGGATCCGACGCTCGAGCGCGCGACGACGCGCGCGCAGCAGCGCAAAGTACTGGCCGAGATAGAGGAGGCGATGGCCGACGTCATCGCTCAACGGCACGCCGAGGATGCGATCGAGCGGCGCGTCAACGAGAAGATGACCGAGCGTCATCAGGAATACGTCAAAGACCTCAAGCTCGAGGCCTTGCGCGAGACCAGCGGCCCCGAGACGCCCGCGTCGCAGGCGAAGCTCGAGGAGCTACAGGCGCTTTCGGAGCGCGGCTTGGCGGCATCGGCGCTGCAGCAGCTGCGCCCGCAATCGCTTCGCGACGTCGTCGGCCAGGAGGCGGCGATCCGCGCGCTTCTGGCCAAGATCAGCTCGCCCTATCCGCAGCACGCAATCCTGTACGGCCCCCCCGGCGTCGGGAAGACGACCGTCGCGCGCCTGGTCTTGGAGGTCGCGAAGTTGCGGCCGTACACGCCGTTTGCGAAGGATGCACCGTTCGTCGAAGCGAGCGGATCGACGATGCGATGGGATCCGCGCCAGACGATCGACCCGCTGTTGGGGAGCGTCCACGACCCTATCTATCAGGGCAGTCGCCGCGAGTTCGCCGATTCTGGAATCCCCGAGCCGAAGCTCGGTTTGGTGACGCGCGCCCATGGCGGCGTGCTCTTCATCGACGAGATCGGCGAGATGGACGTTGCGCTGCAATCGAGGCTGCTCAAGGTGCTCGAAGATCGGCGGGTCACGTTCGAATCGTCGTACTACGACGAGAGCGCCGCGAACGTGCCCGAGTACGTGAAGCGCCTCTTTCGCGAGGGAGCGCCGGCCGATTTCATTCTGATCGGCGCGACTACGCGCGAACCGGAGGACATCGACCCTGCCGTGCGCTCGCGCTGCGCCGAGATCTTCTTTGCGCCGCTTACACAGAGCCAGATTCTCTCGATCGTGCAGGCCGCGATCAAGCGCCTCGGCGCGAGAGCGGCTCGCGGGGTGCCCCAGCTCATCGCCTCGTACACGATCGAAGGGCGCAAGGCGGTGCAGATCGTTGCCGATGCCTACGGGCAAGCGCTCTACCGTCTCTCTCCGGGCAAGCACGCGGAGGGCGTCAAGAATCTTACGATCGCCGAGGACGACGTGCGCGCCGTCGTGCAGACCAGCCGCCTGCAGCGCCACACGCTGGTCAGAGGCCGGGCAACCCGCGAAGTCGGCAAGACCTTCGGCCTGGGCGTCCTCCACCATATGGGAAGCATTATCGAGATTGAGGCGGTGGCGTTTCCGGCCGCCCAGCCGGGCAAAGGGACGATTCGTTTTAACGATACCGCCGGCTCGATGGCAAAAGACTCAGTCTTCAATGCGACCAGCGTGTTGCGCGCCGTGACCGGCATCGACATCGCCGATTTCGACCTGCACATCAACATCGTGGGGGGCGGAAATATCGACGGCCCTTCCGCCGGCCTCGCGATTTTTCTGGCGCTCTACTCGGCGGTCACCAAAACGCCGCTTCCGCAAGACCTCGCGATTACCGGGGAGCTCTCGATCCAAGGCAAGGTGCGCGCGGTCGGCGGCGTCGTCGAGAAGCTCTACGCCGCGCGTCAAGCCGGGATGCGGCGCGCGATCGTTCCGAAAGAGAACGCGCGCGAGATCGACGCGTCGCTGGCCGGCGTCGAGGTGCATCCGGTTGCAAACGTCGAGCAGGTCCTTCGCGACATTCCGAAAGTCCGTCGCGCCGCGGCGTCGCCGGAGGGCAACCGCCGACACCGCTGATTCCGACCGCGAGTGTGCCACCACGTCTGGCACACCGGTCCGGTAAAATTTTTCTATGCACAAGGGCCCCACAAGGCGTTCACCGGTAAGGTGCCGCACAGCCGCCCGACGCCTATGACCGCTCAGCCGCTTCCCGTATCGATCGACCGCATCCCGCCGAATAATCTCGAAGCGGAGATGGCGGTAATCGGCTCGGTGCTCGTCGATCGCGAGATTCTCGCGGCGGTCGGCGAGATCGTTCGCCCGGGCGACTTCTACGCGCACGTGCACGAGACGATCTTTACCGTGCTGCTCGAACTCTACGAGCGCGGCGAACCGCTCGACAAGATATCGGTCGCCGAGGAGCTGCGGCGTCGCGGCGCGCTCGAGCGCGTCGGCGGCCTCCCGTACGTCAGCGCCTTGATGGATACGGTTCAGACCGCCGGATCGGCCCGCTACTACGCCACGATCGTGCGGGAGAAGTCGGTCCTGCGCTCGCTCATTCACGCCGGAACCGAGATCACGCAGCTCGGTTACGATGGCGAACAGAACGTGACGGAAGCGCTCGACCGTTCCGAGCAGCTCGTCTACACGATCGGCGAACGCCGCGGCGTCAGCGAGTTTATGCCGGTCGGCAGATTGATGAAGGGCGCGTTCGATCACATCGACCGCCTCTATCACATGCGCGGCGATCGTAGCGGTCTTACCTCCGGTTTTCGCGACATCGACGAGATGACGACCGGCTTCCAACCCGGCAATTTCGTGATCGTAGCCGCGCGGCCGGGAATGGGCAAGAGCTCGTTCGCGCTCAACATGGCGGTCGCGGCGGCGCGCGAGACCGGCGAGCCGATCGCTTTCTTTTCGTTGGAGATGTCGAACAACGAGCTGCTTCAGCGCTTGATCTGCTCGGAAGCGCGTATCTCGATGAATCACATGCGTCGCGGCAACATCAAAGACGGTCAATGGGAGTTAATCTCCAACGCAATGGGAGAGATAAACGACCTTCCGATCTATCTCGACGACCTGGGCGCGCTAACCATCAGCGACGTTCGCAGCCGATGCCGGCGTTTGAAGTCGACGGTAGGATTGAGCGCGATCTTCATTGACTACCTGCAGCTGCTTCGCCCGGGCGTACTCGCGCGAAACGTCAATCGCAACGAAGAGCTCTCGGAGATCTGCCGCATGCTCAAGATCACGGCCAAGGATCTCGAGGTTCCGATCATCGCGCTCGCGCAACTCAACCGCGCCGTCGAAGCGCGCGCCGGCATGAAGCGGCCCGTGCTCTCCGACCTGCGCGACTCCGGCTCGATCGAACAGGAAGCCGACGTCGTGGCCTTCCTCTATCGGGACGGCTACTACAATCCCGAGACGGCCGAACCCGATCTGACCGAGTTCATCATCGCCAAGCACCGTAACGGTCCGACCGGCACGGTGAAGCTGCGTTTCCGTCCCGAGTTCACGCTGTTCTTGCCCTACGGCGACGAGTCGTACTACCCGGCCTCGTAGGAAGGCAAAAAGGGAGCTCCGAGGCCACGGCGTAAGGCGTTAACCATGGTTAGCGTTACCCATGGCTAACAAGCGCCCGGACGTGCTCGCCGTCGGTTCCGACCGGTCGCCGTCGCGTGCGCGCGAAGATTACGTCAAAGCGATCTACCAGCTGGGCGCGGCCGGCCCGGTCCGGGCAGCGGCTTTGGCGCGCTACCTACGCGTCAGCCGCGTCTCGGTGAGCAAAGCGAAACGCTTGCTCGAGAGCGAGGGTCTGCTCGAATCCGACGTTACGCCGTCGCAGCCGCTGCGACTCACCCGCCGCGGGGAACGGCTTGCGGTCGCGATGGTTCGCCGTCATCGCGTGCTCGAGACCTTCTTTCATCGAACGCTTCGCATACCGCTCGAGCGCATTCACGCCGAGGCCGAGCGAATCGAGCACGCGATCTCGGACGACGTTGCAATGCGGATCGCGGAACTGATCGGCCGGCCGCCGTGCGATCCGCACGGACACCCGATCCCCTACGGCGACGACGCGCCGAGTCCTAAGCCGCTTCCGACTTTGACGATGCTCTCGGCCGGCACGCGCGCCCGTGTGGTGAGTCTCGACGATCGAGACGACGCGGCCGTCGCGGCGCTCGCCGCGGCGCGGGTCCTTCCCGGGTCGTCGCTGCGCGTCGAGCGTAACGATGCCGGCGCCGTGCTCGTCTCCTGCGGGAGACGCAGGATCGCGCTGCGCCGCAATCATGCCGCGATGGTGCGCGTTGCAACCTAGCTACGGCGTCGGCACGGGAAGCCCGCGCGTCGTCGCCGCGGCGCGCGACGTCCTGGCCGGTAATCGCCGCGGTCTGCGCGCGCTGCTGCCGTTCTTCGGCCCGGCCTTCGTCGCGTCGGTGGCCTACATGGACCCCGGCAACTTTGCGACAAACATCCAGGGCGGCGCGCACTACGGTTACAAGCTGCTCTGGGTCGTCGTCCTCGCCAACCTCGTGGCGATGCTCTACCAAGCCCTCTCGGCCAAGCTGGGGATCGCCACCGGTAAGAATCTTGCCGAACTCTCGCGCGAGCACGTCGGAAAGCCGGCGGCTCTTGCGATGTGGGTCGTCAGCGAGTTCGGCGCCATGGCGACCGATCTCGCCGAGTTTCTCGGTGCGATCGTCGGGCTCTACCTGCTCTTTCACATTCCGATGCTTATCGGCGCCGCGATCACGGGCGTGGTCACCTACGCGATCCTGGCCCTCCATCGCTTCGGATTCCGCGCGATGGAAACGATCATCGGGTCGCTGGTTGGGATCATCGCGATCTGCTACATCGTCGAAACGTTGCTCGCGCGTCCGAACTGGAACCAAGTGCTCTATCACTCGGTCGTGCCGTGGCTGGGCGGCCGGTCGAGCGTGTTGCTCGCGGTCGGCATCGTCGGCGCGACCGTGATGCCGCACGCGATCTACTTGCACTCGGCGCTTACGCAGGATCGGATCGTTCCCGAAAACAAGGCGGAGATCGCGCGCATCGTGCGCTTCTCCTACGTGGACGTGATCATCGCGTTGACGATCGCCGGTCTGGTCAACCTCTCGATGATGTACATGTCGGCGACGGTCTTCCACGCGACCGGGCATGCGGGCATCGCCGATATCTCGACGGCATACTTGACCCTGGTGCCGCTGCTCGGAAATCTGGCCGCGACCGTCTTTCTCATCTCGCTGATCGCAGCGGGCATCTCGAGCTCCGTCGTGGGGACGATGGCGGGTCAGGTCGTCATGCAGAGCTTCGTCGGCTTCACGGTTCCTCTCTGGGTGCGGCGGATCGTCACGATGCTCCCGGCGATCGTCGTCGTCGCAATCGGCGTCAACGTTACCGAGACCCTCGTCATTAGCCAAGTCGTGCTCAGCTTCGTGCTCCCGGTGCCGGTGATCGCGCTGGTGTGGCTCACCGCGCGCCGCAAGACGATGGGTGAGATGGTAAACGCGCGGTGGGTCACGTTACTCGCCGTAGCCGCCACTGCGGGGATACTTACGCTCAACGCCGTCCTGCTCTGGACGACGTTTCGCTACAGCTAGGCGCGCGCGCGTTCGAGCGCCCGGGCGATCTCGCGCGCCGCGTGCGCGACCAGCTCGATTTGCGTGAGAATCCACGAACCCATCTCGTATGCCTCGGCCTTGGCGCCGTTCGCTACCTCGCCGGTGGTCAGAATCGAAGTGCGCCGGCTCGGGAGGTCGAGCGTTTGCAGCAGTCCGGGCATCTCTTCCGCCTGCGTAGCGGGGAAGGCCGCGAAGCCCGCAACCGCTCGAGCGAAGAGCAGCTGCGCCGCGTCGCCGGCCGGCCGCAGGGTTTCGAACGAAAAGCCCGCCTCGTCTCGACGTCGCGCGACGTTCGCGAGATTTGCGGTAACGTCGGCGCCGACCGTTGCGAAGACGTCGGCGCAAACGATGGCGGCGACGACGCGGCGGCGCTGCGCCGAGTCGAGGTCGTCGTTCCCTGCGATGCTCCCCAGATAGGCCACCAGCTCCCTGCGCCGGCTTTCGATCGGCGCGTGAAGCTCCTCGTCCGCCGGGCGCCCGCCGATCGCGCTTTCGATCGCCGCGGCGAGCCTCGTCTCGACGTCGCTTCCTAAGTCGGCGACGCCGCGCCAAGCGACGCCGAGCGCAAGCGCCGGCGTTTCGATGAGGCTGGGGTCGAGCGCGACGGCGCGTTTCTCACCCGTCGGCCCCGGAATGACCTTACGCGCAAGCCACGCGAGCTGCCGCGTAAACGGCAGGAACAAGAACATGTTTACGGTGTTGAAGAAAGTGTTTGCCACCGCGAGTTGGCCCGCGACGTCGGACGTAAAGCGTTGAGAGATCGAGGCGAGTACCGGAATGAGGCCGACCCAGAGCCCGACGCCGAGGACGTTGAAGAGCACTTGCACGCCGGCGACGCGCTTGGCTTCGGCGGACTTATCGAGCGAGGCGATGACCGGCATGACGATCGAGCCGATGTTGGCACCGAGCGCGATCGCGATGCCGCCTTCCAATCCCAGTAGGCCCGCGCTGGCCAGTGCGACCGCGATGCCGATCGTCGCGGTCGAGGATTGCACGAGTGCGGTCATCACGAAGCCCAAGGAAATTCCAATGAGCGGGTGCTGCGTCGCGGCCATCAGGTTGATGAACGGGTCCCACGAGCGCAGCGGGGACATCGACTCTTTCATCACCTCGAGCCCGACCAGCACCAAGCCGAGCGCGGTGATCGCAGAGCCGACGTAGCGTAAGCGCTGGTTTTTCGCAAACCGGCTCGTCGCGAATCCGAGGGCGATCAAGAGGTAGGCCCACGGGCCGACGTTTACCGAAGCGAGGTAGGCGGTCGAGGTGGTTCCCACGTTCGAGCCGAGCACGATCGGGATCGCTCGCTCCAGCGTCATGAGATCCGCGGAGACGAAGCCGATTGCGATCGCGATGGTTACCGCCGACGCTTGGAGGATCGCGGTAACGAGCACGCCGGTCAAGGCTCCGGTCACGGCGTTTTTGGAGAGGCGCTCGAGGATCGTCCGAACGCTGTCGCCGCCCGCAGCCTGCAGCGCCTTGGAGATGCGATCGACGCCGAATAGGAAGAGCGCGAGCCCACCGAGCAGCCCCGCAACGATCGCAAAGACGTTCATCAGCTATGCCCGCGCGTCAGCGGCTACGAGAGCGCCGTTTCTTGATCTTCGACCGCACCAATGCTCTGCGCCAGATACAAGCGCGAGAGCTTGACGTACTCGCCAGCCGATATCTCGATCCATGCGGCGGCCTCGCCCTCGAGCGCCTTCTTGACCTTCGCGGGCGCGCCGGCCGCGACGACCCGCGCCGGGATCTCGGCTCCCTGGCCGACCACGCTGCCGGCTGCGATCAACGCGCCTTCACCGATCGTGCAGCCGTTGAGCAACGTCGCATTGCTGCCGATCAATGCGAAGCGCTCGATCTTGCAATCTTCCATGACCGCACAGTGGCCGA
Source organism: Vulcanimicrobiaceae bacterium (assembly GCA_049792675.1). GTDB lineage: Bacteria > Vulcanimicrobiota > Vulcanimicrobiia > Vulcanimicrobiales > Vulcanimicrobiaceae > Cybelea. Next base: position 25,244 of record JBARBD010000189.1, read on the forward strand.
CGGTCACGTCGTCGCCGATGAACGTGCCGCCGCGCTCGCTGACGTGCACGACGGCGTTGTCTTGAACCGACGTCCGCGCGCCGACGCGAATCGGCCCGTTATCGCCACGAAGCACGGTGCCGAACCAGATGCTCGACTCCGGCCCGACCTCGACGTCGCCGATCAGGACGGCCGTCGGGGCGACGAAAGCCGACGGCGCGATCTTTGGGCGCTTTCCCCGGTATTCGATGATCATGAGCCAAGCTTCGGAACCGCTTGCGTCGAACCTCGCCACCATGCACAGGCACCGGACCCCATTGCGCGGCGTCAAGGCGACGCCGCACCCCAAGCCGGACGATCCGAACTACACCGCCGTGAACTACGCGTACGAAGGACGTGCCGGCCACGTGCACGAGGTCGTCGAGATAGGCGGTCGCCAGCTAGCGAAGGTCGGTTTCGACGACCGGAAGATCGTCTATTATTTTCTCGAGGATCTCGAGCTCGATCGCGGCGCAACGCGCGGGACTTTCCACGACGTTGCTACCGCTGCACCGTCGGATTCTTCTCCGCAAACGCCCCATCCGGATTCGGCTTAACCCAAACGATGAGGTCCCAGATCGCGGGAAAGTGGAAGACCGTGACGACGCTGTCGGCGGACGAGACCTTTTTCATGGCGACCAGCGTCGTGGCGCTCGGGTGCTCCGGATTGCCGCCCGCCGCCGTGAAAGCTTTGTCCCACGCCCAGCCGTCGTAGGTAACCTTCCCGGTCGCCGGATCCCTGGTCACCCAATGGACGTGGCCGTCGAACTCCACCCAACGCCCCGGATTGATCCCCCAGAGTTGCGGACGCGACGCGCTGGAGCTCACTAGCACCGAGTAATCCGCCCCCAGGAGCCGGCCGTTCTTGTCGTACCAAAGTTGGCTCGGATCGTGGATGCCGGCCGACTGCCATCGCTGATCGGCGTAGCTGATCGCGCCGGTATCGTCCTCGCTGGTATAACGGACGTACCCCGCTTTCTCCGCGTCGGCGGCGGTCGGAAAGCGCTTCATGAGATCGGCCGCAATCGCGGCGACGAACGTCTTCTCCGAAGCGTTGAGCGGCGCGTGGTAGGTGGCGTCCTGGTCGGCCGCGGCGCCAAGCGGTCCGGCGAAGGCAAACACGAGGAGAACTCGAGCGATCCACTTCATAGTACGCCCATCATGCCGCGAGAACGGCGCGTACGCCATCAGAGCTCAATCAAAAAAGCGGCCGAGGAGCACGGGTGCGGGAAGGGGCGGCGGGGGGACCGTGGAAGGAGCGCCGTTCGCCGACGTAGCTCAGTTGGTAGAGCAATTGTTTCGTAAACAATAGGTCGCCGGTTCGAGTCCGGCCGTCGGCT
>JBARBD010000190.1:0-10204 GCA_049792675.1 Vulcanimicrobiaceae bacterium
CAGCGATACTCGGCCGCGAGCTCGGCGAGCGCCGAGAAAGCGTCGCCGCCGTTATTGCCCGGCCCCGCGAAGGCCACGATATGCGAGCCCGGCTCGGCCATCGCGCGGAGCCGGTCGGCGATGCGCACGCCGGCGTTGCGCATCAGGGCGTCCTCGCCCGAGGTCGCGATCGCGGCCGCGTCGGCGGCGCGCATCTGTTCGGGCGTCAGGACGTACATTAACCTTCGAGGATTACGACGGCGGCGGCCGTGCGAACCGTGTGCGTGATCGTGAGGTGGATCGCTCGAATGCCGCGCGCGCTTATCAGTCCCGCAGCCCGGTCGAGCAGCTCGATCCCCGGTTTGCCGCTGCGTTCGTGCACGACCCCGACGCAGCGCCAGGGCAGCGCGTGACCGAAGGCTTTCCGCGTCGCCTCCTTGGCCGCGAAGAATCCGGCCAGCCGCTCCGGCCAGTTGCGCTTGCGCATCGCGTAGGCGATCTCGCGTTCGGTGTAGATGCGACGCGCGAACCACGCGAGCTCTCGCTCGCCGAAGCGATAACGCGAGACGTCGGCCACGTCGATGCCGATACCAACGATCACCGCAACGCCTTCGACGAGCGACGCGCTTGTCATCCAGATTTTCCGGGAGCGCCGGCAAGTTTTACCGCCGGTCGGGGCGAATAAATGACGACGAGATGGATTCGCGGATTGGGATCGTGCCGATCAACACCGTTGACGCTGCGTTCTTGGACCGCCTCGCGATTTGTCTCGAGGAGCGATTCCTCGCGTCGGCGCGCGTCGAGCGTTCGCTGGTCGTCCCGCGCAGCACGATCAACGCGACGCGCGGTCAGCTCTTCGTCTCGACCCTGGCAGCCAAAGTGCAGCGCGCCCATCCCGAGCCGGGAGCCGTGGTGCTGGCGATCACCGACTTCGACCTCTACAAGACGTCGCACCGGTTCGTCTTCGGCGATGCCGACGACGCGCGCGGCGTTGCGGTCGTCTCGATCCACCGGCTGCGCTCGGAGTTCTACGGGGAGCCCAGCGACGCGAACCTCCTCTTTCAAAGGACGCTCAAGGAGTCGATTCACGAGCTCGGCCACGCCTTCGGCTTGAAGCACTGTTATAACGCGCGTTGCGCGATGTACTACTCGAACTCGATCTTCGAGACCGACAACAAGATGCCGCATTTCTGCGAGATCTGCGACCGCCGGCTCGGCCGCGCCCGCAACCCGGGCTCTAGCGCCTAGCGAAGCACGCGTGCGTCGGCGAGGGCGACCGTCTCGGCGGCGCCGTCGTCGCGCACGACCTCCAACCCGCCGCCGTCCGCGAGCCTTTGCGCCGTCGCTTCGAAGGGTTGCGGCTCCCCGTCGCGCCGGATCGTGTAGCGGCGGCCGGGAAGATCGGCGGCGCGTTCCCAGGCCGCAGCGACCCGCTGGGGGTCGTCGAGCGTCGCGAGCGTCGCGTCGTACGCCGTGAGGATCGAGCGCAGAAGGGCGCTGCGTTCGACCGGCGCGGCGTCATCGCAAAAGGCCGGCGGCGGCTCGATTCCGGCGGCGGCGCCGGGCAGCCGAACGATATTGATGCCGACGCCGCACGCAACGCTCGCATCCGAGCCGGTCACGCGCGATTGGCAGAGGATTCCGGCGAGCTTGCCTTCTGCGAGCAAGAGATCGTTCGGCCATTGCAGCAGCGCGCGCACCCCACGCTCGGCAAGCGCGCCGCGCACCGCGAGCGCAACCCAGAAGGGAACGATCCAGAGGCGCTGGGCAGCGATCGCGCGGGGCAGAATCGTCGTGAAGAGCAGGGCGGTTCCGGGCAGCGCCATCCACGACCGCGCCTTTCTCCCGAACCCGGTGCGCTGGAACTCGGCGACGATCGTGTGCCCGCGCGCGCGCTCGTCGGAGAGCAATGCGGCTGCGTCGGCGTTGGTGCTGCCCGTCTCCTCGACGTACGCGATCGAAGCAAAGGGCGTCCCGGCGAGCTCGCTCGCAACCCACGCATACGGACCCGGGTGCGTCTGCACAGGCGCCTACCTTTGTCGTCCCGAGCCGAGCGACCCGCCCTTCGGCTCGGGACGGCTGCCTGTCAGGACAGGCTCCGTGGTGCCAGGCGGCGTATTCGGGCGCTCTTATGGTTATCGAACGTACGTTGATTCTCTGCAAGCCGGACGCCGTTTCGCGTGGACTGATCGGTGAGATCACCTCGCGGATCGAGCGCCGCGGTTACGTCATCACCGCCATGAAGCTGCTCCAGCTCGACGGCGAGCGCGCGCGCGCGCACTATGCCGAGCACAAGGGCAAGGCGTTCTTCGACGAGCTCGTCTCCTTCATCACCCGCGGTCCGCTGGTCGCGATCGCGGTCGAAGGCGAGCGCGTCATCGAGGGCTGCCGCCAAATCATCGGGGCGACCGATCCGGTCAACGCGGCGCCGGGTTCGATTCGCGCCGACTTCGCGCAAACCATCGGCCGCAATCTGGTGCACGGCAGCGACAGCGCCGCCAGCGCAAAGCGCGAGCTGGATCTCTTCTTCAACGACAACGACTTCGTCTCGCGACGTCACGACCTCGAGCGCTGGATCAAGGAGTAAGCGTGTCGCTCGAATCGCTGCGCGGCGGCGGGAATCCGCTGATCGAGGGCGTGCGAGCTCGCGAAGTGCTCGATTCGCGCGGCAATCCGACCATCGCCGTTACCGTTGCGACGAGTTTCGGTGCGGTCGAAGAGGCGATCGTTCCGTCGGGCGCGTCGACCGGCGCGAACGAAGCGGTCGAGCTGCGCGATGGCGACGACACGCGCTACGCCGGGAAAGGCGTGCGCAAAGCGGTGCAGGCCGTCAACGAGGTGCTGGGGCCGGCGATCGAAGGGCTCGACGCCGTCAATCAACGAGAGATCGACGAGAAGCTGATCGAGCTCGATGGGAGCGCGAACAAGGCGAATTTCGGTGCCAACGCGATTCTCGGCGTATCGCTGGCGGTCGCGCGTGCCGCTGCGGTTAGCCTCTCGCTCCCGCTCTTCCGGTACCTTGGCGGCCCGTCGGCCGCCACGCTGCCGGTGCCGATGATGAACGTCGTCAACGGCGGCAAGCACGCGTCCGGAGCGCTGCAGTTTCAAGAGTGCATGATCGTGCCGGTCGGCGCGCCGACCGAAGCCGAAGCGATTCGCTGCGGCTCCGAAGTCTTCCACGCGCTCGGGCGGCTGCTGCACGATCGCGGGCTACCGACGCTCGTTGGGGACGAGGGCGGATACGCGCCGCCGCTCCAGACGCCCCAAGAGGCGCTCGACCTGATCGTCGCGGCGATCGAACTCGCCGGGTATCGGCCGGGCCCCGACGTCGCTATCGCGCTCGATCCCGCGTCCAGCGAGTTCTATCAAGACGGCAAGTACTATCCGCTCTCTAAGGATCGCGCGGTAAGCGCCGGCGAGATGGTCGCGCTCTACACGGACCTCTGCGACCGCTACCCGATCGTCTCGCTCGAAGATGGACTCGCGGAGAGCGATTGGGAGGGATGGCAGAAGCTGACCGCGGCTCTCGGCAACCGCATTCAGTTGGTGGGCGACGACCTCTTCGTCACCAACGTGCGTTTCCTCGAACGCGGCATCGCCGAAGGCGTCGCCAACGCGATCCTGATCAAGGTCAATCAAATCGGCACGCTCAGCGAAACGCTCGACTGCATTGAGATGGCGCAGAAGGCCGGCTACGGAACCGTGATCTCGCACCGGTCGGGCGAGACCGAGGATACGACGATCGCCGACCTGGCGGTCGCGACCGGTGCCGGTCAGATCAAGACCGGGTCGCTCTCGCGCAGCGATCGCGTCGCGAAGTACAATCGCCTGATGGCGATCGAAGAGCAGCTCGGTCAAGCCGCGCGCTACGCGGGCGCGATTGAGGGTGTCGGGTCCCCGTTCCAGACGAAGCGGTAAGTCGAAGCTTTCACGACGTTCATAACGAGCGCGGGGCGAAAGCACGCGATGCAGGTGCCCCCGGGATTGCGCACGCTTGGATAAACAATGCCGAGCGAACCCGCCGCCAGAAGCTTTTCCGCTAGCTCCTGCGATGCGACGTAGCTGTCGGGGTCTAGATATTTTGCGAAGCCTTTCGAGCGGCGGACGTCGTGGAATTCGGTGCTGAAGTCGGCGGTGTAGTCGTCGTACGTTACGTCGTCTTCCAGCACCCCGATCTCGAGCAGGTCGACCGTTTTGTGGAAGGCGACCTCGGCCATCGCGGTTTCGATTTCGAACCCGCAATACCAAGCGCCGCGATCGGGACCGTTGAAACGGCTGCCCAGCGGATGCGGGTGAGTAAAAGCCGCATTTACGACGCGGTAGTACGGCACGCCAAAAAGGAGCTCGTGGACGTCGATGTCACCCGGGATCCCGGCTTCGGCCAGCGTGCGTTCGTTGGTGGCGATGTCGAGCCTGAAGATGTCCTGCAGATGCCGGCGCGAGTCGGCAATGCGCGCCAAAACGCTCTCGCCGTACTTCGAGGCAATGAAGCGATGCGTGTCGTTGCGCCGGACGAGCGAGGTCGGCGGAAGTTTAGATGCCGCCACGGCGGGCGTCGAGAAGCCGGCGGACGACCTGGATCGCCGGGATGCCGCCGCGAATCATATACTCCAGCGGCGTGGTCCCGTGGAAGATCGGATTGCGATTCGCGAGCGTGATCCAACGATCGGCCAGCGTTTTACCGTGCAAAATGTTGAGCGCTTTGAAGATGCCGACGAGATACGAGATGCGTAGCATCATGTCGGCATCGAGCGTACGCCGCGGCGACTTCTTCATCGCATAGTAGCTGCTGCTGGCCATGCCGCCGAGCAGCCCCATCGCGTCTTCGTCGCGGATCTGCCAACAGTCTACGATGTTGAAGAACGCCTTCAGAGCCGAGGGGCCAAGCCTCTTGCGCTCTTCGGGGGAGGTAACGTCGACCAGCTCGGGCGGAGCGTAGCGCGTTTCGGGATAGGCAAATGCGGTCATTTCTGATGGTCCTATTTGTGGAGATTATACACTCCATTTTCGGAGAACGCAAGGCCAGAGCAGGATTCGGCTACCGATTAAGTGATGATGGTGCCCTTGGTCTCCGGTGCCCAGGCAACGGCAATGAAGAGACCGGCCAGCGAGAGCCCGGCGGCGAGCGCGACGATTTTCTCTATGCCGTAGCTCGACAACATCCACGGCAATCCAAACGTCCCGAAGAACGCGCCGACGCGGCTGACGGCGGTGGCGAACCCGGTTGCGCTTGCTCGGATCGGCGTCGGAAAGAGTTCGGCCGGATAGGTGAGCTCCAAGCCGGCCGCCGCGCCGATACCGACGGCATAAACGACGAAACTCGGCACGACCAGCGCGGGGTTGCCCAGCAGCAGCAAGCCAAAGGCAACGGCGCCGGTCGCAAAGCCCGCGATGCAGAGCGGGCGCCTGCCCCACCATTCGACCAGCGGGAGCGAGATCAGCGAGCCCGCCAGAAACGCCGCGGTGATCGCGACGCTGCCGGCCGGCGACGACGTAGCGTTCAAGCCGAGTGCGGCGAGCACCGACGGCGCGAAGGTGTAGATGGCAAAGAGCGGCACGACTTGCAACAGCCACATGGTCGAGACGAACGCGAGCGCGCCGCGATGGCGCGGCGAGAAGATCGTTACGAAGGAACTCGCCGCGAGCGCGCCGGCCTTGCGCGACGCGAGCCAGAGCGGCGACTCGGGAGCGCTCGCGCGCATGAGCAGGCCGAACGCCGCGAAGATCGCCGGGCTTGCGAGGATCCACCTCCAGCTCTGATCGCCGGTGCCCAGCAGCGCGTAGCCGGCGACGTATGCGACCGCGGCGCCCAAAAACCACGCGACCTGCATGCTGTTGGTCGCCGCGCCGCGCACGGCGGCCGGCGCGTGTTCGGCGATCAAAGCGCCGGCAATCGGATAGTCGGCACCGATCGCGAGCCCCAACACGAAGCGCAGGGCGATCAGCTCCCAGACGTTGGAGACGAAGATCTGCGCGATCGAAGCCACGGCGAAGACCGCCAGATCGGCGATCATCAGCACGCGCCGTCCTTTGCGGTCGGTGACGTGCCCGAAGATCGGCGCGCCGAGCAGAATGCCGAGCAGCGTGGCCGCTCCGATCAAGCCGGTCATCGTCGCGTCGAGCGCAAAGTGCGGCTGCAGCGTGACGAGCGCGAGCCCGATGCTGCTCAAGATATAGCCGTCGCAGAAGAGCCCGGCGTTTGCATAGACGAGCAGACGCCGCGGCAGCGCGCTTACGATGCCGGTTTTGCCATCTCGTATTCGACGTGGGCTCGCAGCGTGTCGAGCGTCATCGAGCCGCTGTCGATCACCCACGCGTGGAACTTGCGAATGTCGAACGCGCTGCCGAGCTGCTTGCGCGCCTGCTCGCGGAGTTGGAGCATCGTAAGTTCGCCGGTCTTATACGCGAGGGCTTGGCCGGGAATGTCGGTCGAGTAGCGCAGCGATTCGGTCGCGATCTGTGCCTCGCTCAGCGTTAAATTTTCGCGCATGTAGGCCATCGCCCGCTCGCGGCTCCATCCGAGCGCATTCATGCCGGTATCGACGACCAGGCGTGTCGAGACCATTAGGTCTTGCATGATACGGCCGGCCTTGTCGTACGGCGTCTGGTAGACGCCCATATCCCAGCAGAGCTGCGACGCATACTCGCCCCAGCCTTCGACGAAGCCGACCTCGCTGAAGTCGTAATGCCGCACGTTGGGCAGCTTTTGATTCTCTTGCTGCAACGCGATTTGAAAGTGGTGGCCCGGGATCAGTTCGTGGCAGATCAACGCACCCGCGCCCAGCGTGGACGTGCGCTCGGGATGCCAGGCGTTGTAGTAGTAGAGACCCTTAGGGCGGGCCGGTGTCGGTTGATCGTAATAGCCGAAGGTCTGCGAGCCCGCGAGTGCCTTCGGCAGCGGGGCGACGCCGTATGCCGCGGTCGGCGTGCGCAAGAAGAACTGCGGGACGGCCGCCCGCGCCCGGCCGACGTAGGACTCCAACCGCTCGCCGAAGCCCTCGGTCGTTTTGGCGAAGAAGCGCGGGTCGTGCGCGAGGTAGTGTTTGAAGGCGGCCAGGTTGCCGTCAAAGCCGACCTCGCGGCGGATGGCGTCGAGCTCCTTGTTAAGGCGCGCGACTTCCTGCAGGCCGAGCGCGTGCAGTTTCTCGGGCGTCGTCGTCAGCGTCGTGTTGGCGTAGATGAGGTACTCGTAGTACTCGCGGCCGCCGGGATACTGCGAGAGCCCGACGCCCGCGGGCGCGCCCGTGCGATAGGCGCCGCCGAGATAGTCGGCGACGCTTTGAAAGGCCGGGACGAGCTCGGATGCGACGATCGCCGCCGCCTGCTGCTGCAGCGCCGCGCGATCGGAGGGCGAGAGATTGTTCAGGCGCGCGGCTTGCGGTACGAACGTGCCGCTCTGGGCCGGATCCGCGTAGCCGCGAAAGACCGCTTCGGATGCGTCGTTCTCGACGTTGGGCAGGATGATGCCGCGTTCGTGCTGCCCCTGCACGAACGTCAGCATCGAGCGTACGAAGGCGGCGTATTGATGGAGCAGCGAGAGGTACCGCTGCGCGTCGGCGTTGTTAGCGAACTGGAAGTTCGTCAGCAGCGCGCCGATCGAGCTCAGGTGCGCTCCGCCGGCGTACGGCGTCGTCTGCTGCACGAGCCAGTAGTACTTCTGTGCCGCAACGTCGTTGGTCGCCAGAAAGTTTAGCGTGCGGTAGGTCAGCCAGCGGTCGTGGTCGAGCCGAGCGGCGTCGATGCCCCGGAGGCCGTCGAGGATGCCCTGCGCGAAGGTCGCGTCGCTCGTCGTCGTCTCGAGGCTAATCGGGCGAATCGTTTCGATCGGCAGGCCGAGCTGCGAGCGCACCGTGTAGTCGGTCTGCACCTCCTGCTGCCAATAGCGCTCGGCGAGGTCGTCCAGCGCCTTGGCGTTGCTCTCGTCCGTCATGGGCGCTGCGGCCGCGAGGAAGAGCGCGGCAAGTACGAACGCAGCACATCGCTTGAGTTCATCCATCGTGAACCTTTCTGGCGAAATCCCGCCGGTTCCCGGGCAGGCAGCGCGACCGTGCGGCGCCAACGTTTTCAATGCGCGGGCCTGTAGCTCAGCGGTAGAGCGGCCGGCTCATAACTGGTTGCGCGTAGGTTCGAATCCTACCAGGCCCACCACAAAAGCGATCCTACGGGGTTATTGCGAAGACCGTTCCGGATCCGTAGCCGCCGCTCGCCTTGCCACCTCCGCTAACGGTCGTGCCATACAACGTGCCGTTGTGGTTCGTTAAGCCGGCCTGGGGAAACGCTCCATCCCTACTGTCGGCGCCGTGGAAGGCATGCAGCACTTGCTCGGATCCGCTCGTCGTGACGCTATAAATGGTCCCGCAACCGCTGTACGGATAAGAACTCTTGCATGCGGAGTCGCCGCCGTAGGAGGCGGTACCGTACAAGACTCCGTTAAGGCCGACCAAACTGCCGAGAGGATTCTGGCCGTCGGAACCGCCGCCGAAGCTGTAGAGGACCGCCTGTGAGCCGCTCGGACTGATGCTATAAACGGTACCGAGATTGGACGCGCCGCCTCTCTCGGTCGTTCCGTAGAATGTGCCCTTTGAATAAATCAACGGCGCAAACGGCCACACGCCGTCCGCACCGCCGGTGAACTTGTGCAGGATGCTCTCCGAGCCGCTCGTGGTCATGCTGAAGACCGTGCCGAAGTCGGAGTGCGGACCTCCGCCGATGATCGTGGTACCGTAGAGAGTGCCGTTCACGACGATCAAAGACGCTGTGGGGCGCTGCCCGTCCTTTCCGCCGGTAAAGCTGTAAAGTACGGCCTCGTCACCGGAGGTGCTCACGCTGTAAACGGTTCCGCATCCATGATTGAAGCTGCTATAGCAAATGGAACCGGCCGACGTGCCGCCTTCGCTGGTCGTGCCATACAGCACGCCGTTCATCTCCACCATGCCGGCCCACGGGTGCGATCCATCGGGTGCGCCTTTAAAAGAGTAGAGCATCTTCTCTACGCCGCTCGTGGTCAAGCTATAAATCACGCCGCAGCACGTGCCGCCGAACACGGTAGTGCCGTAGAGCGTTCCGTTCACGTCGGTCAGGCTTCCGATGGGGTAGCAGCCATCGCGACCACGGAACCGATGAAGCGTTTTCTTACTGCCGCTCGTGCTGATGCTGAAAACGGTCCCACACTCGTGCTTGGGGCCGCCTTTTCCCAGGGTCGTTCCATAGAGCGTGCCGTTCACGTCGAGCAAATTCGCCGTGGGGTCCACTGAGGCCGCACCGCCTTTGAGCGAGAAGCGATGCAGTACCTCGTAGGAGGTTGTGGCCGGCGAAATCGCGGCCGGCGTCGTCGCGCCGATCGGCGACGACGATCCAGCACAGCCGGTGACCAGTATTGCGGAGACGACCGCAAAGGCCGGGCTGAGCGTGACTCTCATAACGCGATGCCTCCGGTTGCGGCAGCGGTAGGTACCGGAGCGTTCGTCGCTGTGCCTCAGCTCCACTCCCGGGCGGAACAGCGCAGACGCTTGAAGCTGCGGCGAGTTGCGACGACTCGCTCCGATGTGCGGGTCCTTAGAACGTCGCCGTAGGGGAGACGCTTCGATGCGATAAAGCAGCCGTACATGGCTGAGGACATCGCAAAACTAGGGCGCCACCCCGAACGCGGCGTCTACGACTTTCCGACGATCGCCGCCATCTTCGATGAGGCGTTGATCTGTCACGTCGGCTTCGTCGCGTCCGATAACCAGCCGATCGTGCTGCCGACGATTCACGCGCGGATCGATCGGACGCTCTATCTTCACGGCTCGGTGCTCGCGCGCTGGCTGAAGGGTGCTGCGGGCTCGAAGCTCTGCATCACGGCGACGATCGTCGACGACCTCGTGCTCGCGCGTTCTGCCTTCAATCACTCGATGAACTATCGCTCGGCGGTCGCCATGGGCACGGCTTCGATCGTTGACTCGTCGCGAGAACGAGAGATCGCTCTGGAGGCGGTCGTCGAACACGTGATGCCGGGACGCTGGAGCGACGCGCGACTACCGACGGCGGGCGAGCTCGCGGCGACCGTCGTCGTCAAGATGCCGATCGAGCAGGCATCGGCGAAGATTCGAACCGGGCCGCCGGTCGATATCGCGAGCGATCTCTCGCTCGACGTCTGGGCCGGGCTGCTCCCGCTGCGCACCGGCTATGGCGAACCGGCCCCCGATCCGAAGTTGCGCCCGGGCATCGCCGTCCCGGAGTATCT